>JAILIM010000086.1 GCA_024695285.1 Bacteroidales bacterium | reverse complement strand
TGGTCAGTGCCTGTTCCGCGGTGGCCACCTGCTCCTCATAGACGTCGAGCGGGCGCTTGTAGTACACCACGTTGTAGTACGCCTCCATCACTGCCAGGCAAATCTCCGCTTCCACCTGTTTCTCCCGGGTCTCCCCCATCTTGAGGGAAGTCTGGGAGATTTTCAGGTTGTTGACGGCGGAAAACCCGTTGAACAGGGTGATGCCTGCCGAGAGGCTGTAGCCGTTGCTGAAAGACACCGTGTTGATATAGGTATTGGTCTCCGGGTCGATGTTGCGGCCGAAACTGTATGAGGCGGAAGTGCCGCCGTTCAGCGTCGGCAGGAAGACGGCCAGGATGGCGTCGCGGCGGGCGATGCGGGCGTCGCCGACGGTCGCCTGCTGGATG
The DNA here is from genome assembly GCA_024695285.1 of Bacteroidales bacterium. The sequence continues at coordinate 6,944 of JAILIM010000086.1, read as the reverse complement.
CGGACTTTCGTGGCGTTGGAAATCGCATACTCCATGCAGTCGTGGAGCGTCATCGGTTCTTGGCCGTTGGCGCTTACTGTCACAGCAAGCGCCAGGGCCGATACTAACCATTTGGAATGAATATGATTCAGCATAGTATGATTGTTTAATCGCCTACACGGGTAACATCCACCGTGCCAAAGTATTTAACTCACTGATTAACAGCAGATAACATTAAAAATCACAGACCTGAAAAGTGTAAAGAACTTTACAACTCTTTACACTTCCGGCTTTACACTTTACAGTTGCCCCCAAAAATATTTTACAAAAAATTTGGTTTATAATATAAACTTGTTTACATTTGCACCGTGGCGAGGACAGACTGCGCAGCTGTACCTTGTCCCAAAAACAAGTCAAACAACGGATACAATGGAACAGAACAAAGAAATGACGGCTCAGCAGAGCCTTCAGCTCATCACCGAAACCTTCAACAAGAGCCGGAAGGGCATCCTTCGCAACAGCGCCAAGTATTTCATGCTTTGGGGAGCGCTGCTCACCCTCACTTCCCTTATCATCTATTTATTATGGCACCTGACCGGCAAGCCGCAGTGGAACTTCCTTTGGTTCGCCATGCCGGTCATCGGCTACCCGGCCGCCGCCCTGATGGGCAAGTATGACGTCGCGGTCCCGCAGAACGAGGTCAGCAAGCTGCTCAGCGGCGTGTGGCGCGTCTTCGGCGCCTTCGCCATCACGCTCAGCACCGTCGCCGTCTTCCTCGTTCCCATGAACGTATCGCTCATCATCGTCATCATCATGGGCCTGGCCGAGTGCATGTCCGGGGTCCTGCTGAAAAACTGGCCCGTCATCATCTGCGGTTTCCTGCTGGGCGTGTGCGGCGCCGTTTTCGCGATGCTCGTCAAGAGCGAAGCGCAGCTGCTGGTCTTCACGCTGGGCGGCGTCCTGCTGCTCGTGACCGGCCTGATCATGAAACTCCAGTACAAGTAGCGTATGTTTCCCAAGTTAGACCCGCTCCTCCATTCGGAGCTCCGGCTGGCCGTGATGTCCGTCCTCGCCGGGGTCGAGGAAGCCGACTTCACCTACCTCAAGAAGCAGACTGGCGCCACCTCCGGGAACCTCAGCGTGCAGATCGACAAGCTCACCGCGGCCGGCTACATCACGGTGGAGAAGGGCTTCAAGGGCAAGATGCCCCGCACCGCCTGCAGGATCACCCCTGCCGGCCAGGAAGCCTTCAGCAATTACGTGGATGCGCTGAAAGAGTACCTTTCAGCCGGAAAATGACAAAGGACAGATGAAAAAGATAGTTAAGATCGTTTTATGGGGCCTGCTCGCCCTGGCGCTCCTGCTCGGAATCGGCGCACGGGCGAAATTCGGCCCGCTGCTCAAGGGCGCGAAATCCGTCGTAAAACTGGACGACGGCCTGTATTACCTGGAGTTCCGGGGAGACGACGGCTTCGCCGCGCTGGTCGGGAACGGCGGCGGACGCAGCGCCGGCGAACTGTCCGGATACGTCATAGAGTTCCTTTCCGGGGGCTTTTATCACCCCGGGGCCGGGGAATCCGTACCGGCGGATTACGGCTGCTCCGCCCTGACGGCGCGCACGCCGGAAGGCGGCGTCCTGATGGGCCGCAACTTCGATTTCAATTCCGCGACCGGGATGGTCGTGCACACGATTCCCAAGCAGGGATATGAGACCTACACCACCTTCAACCTCGAGTTCCTCGGTTTCGGGGAAGGGTGGCTGCCGGAAGGTTCCAAGAACCAGTACATGGCGCTCTCCGCGCTGTTCTTCGCCCTGGACGGCATCAACGAGAAGGGGCTGGCCGTCGCGGACCTGATGGCGGGCGACGACGCCCAGACGCACCAGGATACGGGGAAACCGGCCCTGACCACGACGTCTGCCATCAGCTACCTGCTGAAGAATGCCGCCACCGTGGACGAAGCCCTGGAGCTGCTTCGCGGGATCGACATGCACTCCGATATCGGAGCGGCCCACCATTATGCCATCTCCGATGCCTCCGGACGGAGCGTCGTGGTCGAATATGTGGACAACAGGATGGAAGTGGTCGAGTCTGCTGCCGTGGCGAACCACTACCTGTGTGCGTCCAAACTGAATGTCGGCCTGCAGGAAGGAGACCGGCGGTACGAATTCCTGTGCCGGCAGCTGGACGCCGCCGGCGGCGTGATGGACAAGCGGCAGCTCACGGAAGCGGTCGCCTCCGTGTCCCAGCCGGGGCGGGAGGGCCGCTTCCTGGGCACGGCCTGGACCCTTGTCATGGACCTGACCGACCCGGCCGTGACCTACTATGCCCGTCGTCACTTCGACAAACCTTTCCGCTTTGAATTCGAGCGGGTAGGACAAGACCAAAAATAATTCGTACCTTTGCAGGCATGAAACGAATCATCACCCTACTTTTTTGCGCACTTGTCTGCCTGAGTGTCACGGCTGCCTCCAAGAAGCCCAAATCCTTCGTCGTCAATACCGAGAAGCTCGGCGAGGAGGTGATGGGCTATGCCGGCACCACGCCGGTGGAGATCCATGTCGTGGACGGCAAGATCGACAAGATCGTGGCGCTGCCGAACAGCGAGACGCCTTCTTTCTTCGAGAAGGTGCAGGCGAGTCCGATCTTTACGGCCCTCGTGGGCAAGACCGTCAAAGAAGCCTCCGAAGTGCAGCTGGACGCCGTCAGCGGCGCCACCTGGTCTTCGAAGGCCGTGATCGAGAACATCCGCCTTGGCCTGAAAGAGGCGGCGAAGAAGGCGAAATAGCTCTTTTGCTGCGCCCAGGTATCATCCTGGGCGCAAGCTATTTCCTGGTGAACAGGAAGATCGTCAGCGGGAGCGCGATGATGGCCATCGTCGCGCTGACCGGCAGGTAAATCCCGAAATTCACATATTCCACCACCACGTAGGTGATGAGCAGCAGCCCGACGCCCATGGCGCTGGAGAGCAGGTAGTGCTTGCGGATGTCGGTGTTCTTGCACATGATGCGGCTGAGGTTCGGCACGCCCAGGGAGATGAAGCCGATGGTGCCGCAGATGCTCACGGCCGAAGTCACCAGGAACATGATCATCGTCAGGGCCACGGCCTTGCGCCAGGCGGGCAGTTCGATCTCCCCGTTGAAATGGCGCGTGAGGTCCCGGTGGCTGCCGATCGCGGCGCCCAGGCCCAGGGCGAACAGCGCCAGCGAGAAGATGATGTCGCCGGTGGTCACGCCCTCGAGGTGGAAATTGGCAGCTCCCCAGAGGTAGTATTGCTTGAGGAGGTCGCCCGTCGGGGCGTTCGTCACGACGATGGTGCCGAGCGAGCCGATGAAGGTGCCGAAGATGATGCCGAAGGTGATCAGGTTCTGGGTCGAGACCTTGAGGGTCACGAAGAAGCAGACGATCGTGCAGATCAGGGTGCAGACGAAGGAGCCGACGGTCAGCGAGCACCAGCCCGACATCGTGGCCGCGGCGGCGCCCAGGCAGGCGGCGCTGCCCAGCCCGAGGGAATAGACGTCCCCGAGCTGGTTGCGCCACAGGTATTGCATCTGGATACCTCCTACCGGCAGGGCGATGCCTGACAGCAGGACATAGAGAAGACTCAGGAACATCTTCCCCTAGAATTTGAATTCGACTCCGGCGTGGAGGCTGCGGCCCGGCATCGGGTAGTCCCGGACCAGTTCATAGCGGTGGTCGGTCAGGTCTCTGACTGCGACGGACAGCCCTAGCCGTCCGAGGCGGCGGATGTTGAAATACCGGATCAGCGAGAGGTCGATGGTGTACCAGGACGGCATCTCGCCGGAGGCGTCGAAGCGTCCTCCGCGCCAGTTCAGCAGGGCCTCGAGGCGGAAGCAGTCCACTTTGGCCATGTTGGCCGCGAACACGACGGTATGGCGGGCGACATAGGGGATCTGCTGGTCGAAGGTGTAGCTGTCCGGCGTCTTGTCGAGGGCGGACTGCCAGGCGTAGCGCACCGAGATGCCTGCGCTGTTGCTTCCGTTGTCATAATTGGCGGCCAGCGAAAGGTCGGTCCCCTGGGCCTGCACCTTGCCGATGTTGTAGGGCAGCCAGACATTGAGGTCGTCCGGCATCGGGGCGGAGATGATCTTGTTCTTGAGCGAGTTGAAGAAATAATTCAACTTGGCGTTGAGTTTCCAGTCTTTGCCTGCGGCGCGGTGCCAGTCGATGCCGACATCGGTCAGCCAGGCGTCTTCGGGCTTGAGGGCGGGGTTGCCGTAGCCGGGATAGTAGAGCTCGTTGAACGTCGGGGCGCGGAAGGCGCGGCGGCCAAAGGCCACGAGGTCGAGGCCCGGGAAAAGCTTGTATCGCAGGTCCAGGGAAGGGGAGAGGCTGTGCAGGCCGGCGGCACCCTTGTCGAAGTTGCCGCGGTACTCCAGGGCCAGGTCTGCGTGGAAGCGCTCGAGGCGGACGGCGGTGGCGAGCGCCAGGATGGCGGCGGTGCGGGCAGCCTCGTAGCCGGTCGCCTTGAGCGTTCCTCGCTCCAGGTCGGCGGCCAGCGACGCGCCCCACCAGTCCTTCAGGCGGAAGGTATGGGAGCTGTTGAGCTGGAAATCGGTGAAATCATAGTTGCTGTCTCCCCAGGCGGTGTGGTAGAAGAGCTTATCGTAGGCTCCCTTGGCGCTGAGGTTGAGGGTGTACAGATCGGAGAAAGCCTGTCGCAGGGTTCCCTGGACGAGGATGTTCTGGTCTTTCTGCCGGTCTTCGGAAGGCCAGCTCAGCGAGCCGGGCGTCCCGCGGTCGGAGCCGTTGTAGTAGGCCTTGGCCTGCCATTCGCCACGGTCCATCGTGCCGAAAAGGTCGATGCCTCCGCGGACCTGCTTGATGTCGTTGCCCGTGCGGACGGTATTCGCGTACGGGAAATTGCCCTCGCTGATGATGCCGGCCGCGTGTGCGCTGAGGGCCAGCCGCTCAGAGAGCCTGAAGTCCAGCCGGGCGGATGGGACCAGGGTGCGGAAGGAACCTCCCTGTATGCTGACGCGGCCCGCGACGGGGCTGCTGCCGAATACGGGCCGGGCCGTCCGGAAAGAGACGCTGTTCTGCGCATAGTCCACGACCGTGCTGCCGAGGTTCTCGAGCGGAAGCATCCCGAGGTCGCTCTGGCCACTCTGGAAATTGCTGATACGCACACCGTCCAGATAAATGTCGGTGTGGGCGGTGCCCAGGCCCCGTAGGCTGACGCTCTTCAGGCCGGCGAGTCCGCCATAATCGCTGAGGGAAAGTCCGGGAATGCGGAGAAGCGTCCCCACGGATGCCCCGTCAGCATGCAGTGTGAGGGTGTCCGTCCTGGACACCACGACACCCTTGTCGGCCACGATGGTTACGGCCTGCAGGGTGTCCGGCGTTTCTGCCACCAGCAGACCCGCCGCGAACAAAAGGGAAGATAAAAACATAAACTGTGCGTCGTTAGGGCGGCCTGACCCCGGGCCTCCGGTATCAACTTCGTCTGTGGAAGGTATTCGGACTCATACAGGTATTTACCGTTGCGGGCACAGCTCCGGGTTCTCACCGGATTCCCCTTTCGGTCGCAGCGCAACACACCACAAACTGGAGCAAAGGTAGGAAGAAAAAATAAGATAGAAAAATTCAATAAAAATATATTGTTTTTCAATAATAATTTATATCTTTGCAGAAACAAACCAACTCTTACGCTTTATGATTGAATGGTGGAACTCCCTGGAACCTGCGATGAAAGTCCTCTGGGCCGTGACGCTTTCGGCCTCGCTGGTCTTCGTCATCCAGACGATCATGACCTTCCTCGGCGCAGCCGGGGACAGTGACTTCGATATCAATTCCGACATCGACACGGGCGGCGGCGACATCGCCGACGGTTCGATGGATGCCGGTGCCGCTCCCGATGCGGGCAGCTCAGACGTGGAGCACCCGAGCACGGGGATGAACCTGCTGACCTTCCGCAATTTCATCAATTTCCTCATCGGCTTTGGCTGGACGGCGATCCTGCTCAAGGACAGCGTGCCCCTGCTGGGCGTGCGCATGCTCATCGCAATCGTCGTGGGCGTGGCGCTGGTCGCGCTGGTGATGTTGCTCTTCAAGTGGCTCACGAGCATGCAGGAGTCCGGTACCATCAATGTCTATAAATCCGCGGTCGATTGCCAGGGCACGGTCTATCTGACCATTCCGGGCGAGCGTTCCGGCGAGGGTAAGGTGCAGATCACCATCAACAACTCCGTACGCGAGTACGCGGCCGTGACTGACGGCCCGGCCCTCAAGACCGGGACCCGCATCCGGGTCGTGGATGTCGTCAGCGCCAACACCCTGCTCGTCGAAGAAATCAATTCCGTCATCATCTAACAACCCTTTACAAATATGGAACTCTACCTCATCCTTATCATCGTGGGCGTGCTCTTCGTGACCTTCACGGCCATTCTCGCCCGCTACAAACGCTGTCCTTCGGACAAGGTGCTCGTCATCTACGGAAAGACCGGCCGCGACACCTCGGCCAAGTGCATCCACGGCGGCGCCGCCTTTATCTGGCCCGTGTTCCAGAGCTATAAGTTCCTGGACCTCACCCCGATCTCCATCGAGTGCAACCTGACCAACGCCCTGTCCAAGCAGAATATCCGCGTGGACGTGCCCTGCCGCTTCACCGTCGGTATCTCCACCGAGCCGGAAGTGATGACCAACGCCGCCGAGCGCCTGCTCGGGCTCACCCCGGACGAGATCCGCAACATCGCCACCGACATCCTCTTCGGTCAGCTCCGTCTGGTCATCGCTACGATGGACATCGAGGAGATCAACGCCGACCGCGACAAGTTCCTCGCCGCCGTCAGCCAGAACGTCGAAGCCGAGCTCCGCAAGATCGGTCTGAAGCTCATCAACGTCAACGTCACCGATATCCGCGACGAGTCCGGCTACATCGAGGCCCTCGGTAAGGAAGCCGCCGCCAAGGCCATCAACGACGCGAAGAAGAGCGTCGCCGAGCAG
>JAILIM010000061.1 GCA_024695285.1 Bacteroidales bacterium | reverse complement strand
TGCCGCTAGCGTTCATCCTGAGCCAGGATCAAACTCTTCTTTGTATATTTCAAATTCTTAGCTTGACCCTTGACACTTTAATTCTCTTTTCAAAAAAAAGGAATCAACGCTCTCGTTTGTTCTTGGTACTTGCTTGTACTTATCTTTTCAATATTATCAATGAACTATATTTGTCCGCTCGTCAAAAGCGGGATGCAAAGGTAGTAAGTTTTCCGATAACCGCAAATTTTTTTTTAATTTTTTTTCAAAATATTCTTTTTGCCTATCTTTGTGCAACGATGAAAAGGTTCACTGCCATACTCACAGCCCTGCTGCTGACGGCAGCGGCGCTTGCTGAATCCCCCATAAAGGTCAACGGCACCGCCAACATCCAGAGCGCCTATCTCTGGAGAGGAGAAAAAGTCTGCGAAGTCAACTTCAACCCCATCCTGGAGGCCTCTGTGGGCGGGTTTACGGCCCAGGCATTCGCCTACCTGCCCTTCGACGGAAGCTACAAGGAAATCGACCTGGACTTTTTCTACACCCTGGGCCCCTGGTCCCTGCACCTGGCAGACTACTTCATCCGCTTTGCCAACTCCCCCATAAAGGAAAACTATTTCGATTTCCGGAAGCCCAGCACCAATCATATTATGGAAGCCATACTCTGCTACACGCCCTCTTCCGTGCCGGTCGAAGCGAAGTGGTTCACCTTCTTCTACGGAGACTGGCTCCCTGAGCCCGACGGCAGCCGCGGCAAGCCCACCTTCTCCTCATACCTCGAACTCTCGGCCCACCACGATTTCGGGCAATGGGGCCGGGGCGCGTTCGTCCTGGGCTCCTGCATCTTCAAGGGCCCCTACACCGCCTACACAAAGGATTTTGCGGTCATCCACTGCGAGCTCAGATACACAAAGACGCTCGAAGCCGGGCCCGTGAAGTTCCCGCTGAGCGTCTCCTATCTTGTGAACCCCTACGCGCGTACCACATTTATGAACGCGTCCGTGGGCGTCAGTTTCTAGCCCGCCGTATCTCTTTCCACGCAAGTCCTGCGTAGCCGGCAAGGAGGACCGTGCCGCCCGCCATCTGCACCCACGGCGTCAGCGAGCCGCCCATCCAGCCGGGCAGCGAAAGCAGCACGAAAATGACCGCCGCAAGCAGCACGAAGCGCAGGATGACCCGGCCCTCATAGGGCACGGAGAACTTGTTCCGCCCGATCAGCCAGCTGAGAATCATGGCGGTGCCGTATCCGGCAAAACCGCCCCAGGCGCACGCCCAGTAGCCGATGCGCGGTACAAAGATCACGTTCACGACAATCATCACCGCCGCCCCGATTGCACTGATCACGGCTCCCCACCAGGTCTGGTCCGTGAGCTTGTACCAGAACGACAGGTTGAAGAACACCCCCATGAACACTTCCGCCGCCATCACGATGGGCACCACGCCCAGGCCTTCCCAGTAGGCGGGCTGGATGAAATGCCGGAGCAGCGGCATATACACCATCACGGCCAGGAACGCCAGCAGGGCGAAAATCACGAAATACTTCATCCCGTCGGCGAGCGTCTCGGGGCTGTCCTTGCTGCGGCTGCCACTGAACACAATAGGTTCGTAGGCATAACGGAACGCCTGCGTGAGCAGGGCCACGATCATCGCAATCTTCACGCAGGCCCCGTAGATACCGAGCTGCACCCGCCCCTCGTCGCCGGGCATCAGATACGGGAACAATATCTTGTCCGCCACCTGGTTGAGTATGCCCACGAGACTGAGAAGCAGCAGCGGCCAGGTGTAGGAGAGCATCCGCCGCGCCAGCGCCCAGTCGAACCTGACGCCGAGCCCGCGCAGCTCCGGAATGAAGCCGAGCGTGACCAGGGCCGTGCAGGCCAGGTTGGCGAAGAAGATGAAGCCCACGCCGCCGTTGTAGTGCTGATAGGCGGCCTCAAGCCCCGGATGCGAGCCGAAAAGCAGCGGGAGCCCCAGGAAGATGCCGAGGTTGAGCAGGATATTGGGGATGATGAATGCGAACTTGAGCGCCATGAACTTCAGCGGGCGCCGGTCCAGCCTCAGTTTGGAGAACATGATGGCCTGGAATGCGTCCAGCCCCACGATGATGGCCATACACCCGATATACTCCGGATGGTCGGCATACCCCATGGCTCCGGCAACTGGCCTGACCAGCGCAAGCACCACCACCATGAACAGCAGCGCCACCGCGCCGACCATCTTGAGCGAGGTGCCGTACACCCGGCGGGGATCCTCTCCGTCCTTGTTGGAGAAACGGAACATGGTGGTCTCCATGCCAAAGGTGAGCAGAGCCATCAGCAGTGCCGTGTAGGCGTAGAGGTTGGTCACGATGCCGTAGCCGCCGCTGGAAGCCGCTATCCTATAGGTATAGACCGGCACCAGCAGGTAGTTCAGGAACCGCCCGACTATGCTGCTCAGCCCGTAGATGGCCGTATCCTTTGCCAGGGACTTGATGTTCATTTCCCGTTAATTATTTATACCGGAAATGTAGATCGTGTAGTCAGTCTCGAGCGTGGACTGCCAGGGATTGGGAAGCTCCACGTGAACGGGAATGCGTATGGTTCCGCTGAAAGAGATCTGGGACGTGTAGTCAATTGACAGATAAGGCATTGAACCATCGATAGGGTCGGTGAAGAAATCCAGGCCGTTGGTGCTGTACACAATGGACACAAGGCGCCTCAAGTCTGCAGGGATCGCAGCTTTGACGGCATCGATGTCATAGACAAGGTCGCCGAGCTGGTAAGCCTCCCTGGACCTGATGCCTGACACGTAGCCATTCCCGCCGGACTGGGATGTGGCCCCATCGGGGTTGTCCACGTCGCCGATGACCCACTCTCCATCCTTGATCACATAGAACGAAACATCATTGGGCCTCTGGTCCTGCAGTTCAAGATTCTGCCCGAGCGGAACGCGGTAAACCTTGTGTTCATCCAGGACCACCCGGATGTCGTCGCTCTCAAGATTGTCGAACGGAACCCAGGGCACGACGGCGAACGAGCTGTAGTCCAGCATTTCCGAGGGGAACTCAACGGACGCCTTGGGAGCGGTGAAGCGGGTGGGGAGTTCCACCGTGCTGCTGCCACTGCGCTTGTACAGCCTTGCGGTTATCGGGATGAAAGGCATTTCATTAGTCCTGTACAGGAAAGTGGTGTTGCCCGTCCAGAGGTCTTTGTAGTACTGAATGCCACCCGTCTGGCAGACCTGCGGCAGACTCCTGGAGTTCAGGCTGGCGTCGGCGTAATCGAACCATACCTCAAGGCCAGCATTCTGGATGGCGGCCTCATCCATAATATTGTCGTCGGCATCTACGACGTTGAATGAGAGCTCCGCAAAATTCAGGGGTGCCGGGTTGTAGTCGGCAAGTGCGTAGCGGTTACTTATGCGGTTGTCGCCGGCAGGAGTAGTCCCATCGGCACCGGGGAGAGTTGTATAATACGCAGGATAGCACCGTGTCCACCACACCACGCTGCCGTCGTTGGTGTCGAAGTCCAGCTTCTGCATGGTCTGGCCTTCCTGCCGGGAATTGAAGGTGTAGTACTTCAGGTGCAAGAAGTTATATGAGGCGTCAGGGCCGGGCACATCGGGGCCGGGACCTGGACCCGGGGTGCCGGAGGCGTCGGTGATTTCAACCGTCCCGCTGACGGTCTGGTCACCGAACGGAGTGCGTATGACGTATTTGCCGGTGACAGTTCCACCCACGGCCGCCTTGCGCTCCGCTTCGCTCTTGCCGGGGTTCATTTCCACCTCGGCATAGACCTGCCCGGTGCCGACGACAAGGTCTTCAAGGGCGGGGCTGGAATAGGTGAAACTGTCCCACTCCACGCTTGTGCCATAGACCACGTACCCCATATTGTAGGCTTCCTGTGCAGATACCGTCTTACCGTCAATCACGAATGCCGGGGTGAGGCCGTCGAGTATGACACGGTAACCGGGCTCGGAAGAACCACCGTTGCCGCGCAGCACATTGTAGGGTAGATACTGGTGTTCACCACTTGCGTCGACTCTCTCAAGGTAGCCGTAAGCCCCCGGGACATAAGCTCCGGGGAGCAGTTCGATCGGATCCATCACGTTGGGATAGAGGGTCGTGTATGGACTGGCGAGTTCGTTTTCATAATCGATATAACCAGGCGCACCGTCCTCGCCGACAAACACCTCGCAATCCTGGAACTGATACAGCCGCAGCTGGACGGCAAAGGCGCTGCGGCCCTGCCACGCCTGCAGGTCGGTCAGCATCCACACGGGAAAAGAGTACGTCTTATCCGGAGACAAAGGATCCTCGGCACGGAAAAGGCCTGAATTATCCCAAAAAGCTGAAGGGTCCCATCCTTGTATGTAATAGCCTTCGTGGTCTGAAAGGCCGACGTCATACCTGGGCTTCAGGCCGCTTGCTATGAAGCTTTCGGACGCAACGTTGACGGGAAGCACCTTGAAGGTGACTTCTCCGGTGCTGTCGTCTGCCGAAGTGATTTCGAGTATCTTCATCCAATACTTAATCCCGTCTGTGCCGCCGGCCCGGGTGTTGACCTGGCGCACGTCGAACCAGGCCAGCAAACCGCCCCTGAAGCCAAGTTCTTTCAGCAGGGCCCGGATGTCCAGACCAGTTTCATACTTACCATTAAATAATTCTACGAAATCATAAGTCGCCTTGATCCCCTGCGCAATCTTGCTTGCATACTGCGCGGGAAGAATCTGGTAGGTGATCTCGGTGGGCTGGTCGAAAAGGACTGCATCCGTGCCGTGATAGACAAGGGCGGAATTCACAGTGATCTTTCCGTCGTCGTAGTCGGGCACATACTGTATGCTCTGCACTTTCTTGAGGATGTCCATAATATCCGACTTGGGCAGTTTCAGCACAGTGCCGTCGGCTAGGGTCAGGATAACATAAAGGTCCGAATCCTCGACGCTCTTGAAAAGTGAGTCGCCGGTGGCCTGGCCAAGTCTGGTCCAGCTGCCGCCGCCGTCCACTGAAATGTACCAGTTGTCGTCCTCTATCTTCAGCTCGGGAGCGGTGCCTGTGACCGGCAGCTTATTGCCGCTCCTATCCAACAGCCACTCCCCGTCCACTGTCCAGTAGTAAACACCCTGATGCTTGTCCGCTCCGATGACGGGAGTCCTGCCATCCTTGATGGTGGCCGTCGTGTTGTCGGAGAACACAATCACGTAGCCGTCTTCGGCTTTGGTCACTGAAGTGACATATACTTTATTCTCAAGCGCCCTGACAGCAGTCTGAAGGGCACTGATGTTGCCGTTGGCCGTCCGCATCTGCTCCTCAAGGGAGGAAACCCTCTCCTTAAGGTCAGCTATGTCACTTTTCAGTGCGGAGTCGTTGTAGCAGGAAGAAATGGCGGCGAGAATGATCACGCACACCGTGAACAGGTGGATAAGTCTTTTCATTGCCGTAGGTATTTATTGGTCCAGTTTACGATAATTTATTCCAAGTTCGTCAAGCATCGGGAGGGCGTGGGCGGAAAGGTCGGATTTGAAGCGCCCGAAGTCCTTGCGCTCCGGGGCGCACCACTGCAGCTCGGAAAGGGCCAGCACGCGGGGGAAGAGCATATACTCCAGATGCTCCGGGGTGGCGATATATTCCGTCCAGAGGTTGCACTGCACGCCGAGAATGTGGCCCCGGGCCTCTTCCGGGATCTCCGCAAGAGGCTCATAGCCATAGAGTTTCTCCAGGGTCACCGCCGCCTTGCCCACAGTCTCGGGCGTCGCCCAGTTGTGGGTGATGCTGAAAGGCTCGTGCTCCAGGTTGGTGGACTGGATGTAGTCGAGATAGCAGTAGGTAGTCGGAGACATAATCACGTCGTAGCCCATGGACGAGGCCTTGATGCCGCCCTTGGTGCCGCGCCAGCTCATTACCGTCGCCCCTTCTGCGAGTTCGCCTTCGAGTATCTCGTCCCAGCCGATGATCTTCTTGCCCTTGCCGGCGAGGAACTTCTGCATGCGGGCGGTCACGTAGTTCTGCAGGCGCGCTTCGGCGGACACGCCGTCGGAATCCTTGAGCCCGAGCTCGCGTATCTTCGCCTGGCACACCGGGTCGGTCTTCCATTCGTCGCGCGGGCACTCGTCGCCGCCGATGTGGATGTACTCCCCGGGGAAGAGGTCAGCAACCTCGCCGAGCACATCTTCCAGGAAGCGCATCGTCTTCTCGCTGCCCACGTTGAGCACCTGCCTGGACACGCCCCAGACGGTCCAGACCTCATAGGGCTGGGGCTTGCTCCCCTTGCAGCCCAGCTCGGGATAGGAGGCAAGGGCGGCCTGCATATGCCCCGGAAGGTCGATTTCCGGCACTATTGTGATGCCGCGCTCTTCAGCATAGGCAATGATGTCGCGGATCTCGTCCTTGGTATAGAAGCCGCCGTAGCGTATGCCGTCGTTGCTGTTCCAGTCGTTGCGTATCATGGTGCCGTTGCGCCAGGCGCCGACTTCGGTAAGGCGAGGATACTTGTCGATCTGTATGCGCCAGCCCTGGTCTTCGGAGAGGTGCCAGTGGAAGCGGTTGAGCTTGAATACCGCCATCACGTCCAGCACCTTCTTGACCTCATCCACGCTGAAGAAGTGCCTGCAGCAGTCCAGCATGAGGCCACGGTAGCCGAAGCGCGGTGCGTCCGAAATCTCGCAGCAGGGGATGCGCCAGTCGGCTCCGGGATCCGACGCCTCGCCGTAAACCGCCACCGGAAGCATCTGCTTAAGGGTCTGAATGGCATTCAGGAAGCCGCTGAATCCGCTTGCGCGCACCTCGGCTGCGCTCCGCCTTATGCTGATGGAATAAGCTTCCGGGGCAATGGAATCATCCTGGACGAAACGCATTCCCCTGCCGTCTTCCGAGACTTCGCAGGCATTGCCGCAAGCAAGCGACAGCTCATCCGCAAAGCGCTGCACCGCACCGGCGCTGCGCGCATCCATAGCCGGGTCGCAATTCAGGCTTATACCCTGCACGTCAAAGGTCCCGCGGGCCATCTGCACGCTCAGCGGCGCCGGGACAATATGTAGGGCCGGAGCCTCCGGAGTGCATCCGCCGAGCATTGCGAGAGCGGCGAGAGCTAAAAGCGTTTTCTTCATGGGACACTATTTCTTGAGTTCGTCAGGTGTGCGGTAGTTGTAGCCGAGGAGGCTCAGGATGGGAAGTTCCCGCTTCTCAAGGCACTTGATGAAACGGTCGTAGTTCTTGTTTTCCGGCTGGCACCACTGGACCTCTGAAAGGGCCATCAGGCGCGGCAGGAGCATGTATTCCAGATACTCGTTGGTGCCGATGAACTCGGTCCAGAGGTTGCCCTGAACGCCGAGGATATGGTGCTGGTCGCTTTCAGGAATGTCGGTGAACGGCTCGTAGCCGTAGAGTTTGGGCATTGTGACGGCCCTGTCGGGGGTCTTGGTGATGCAGTAAGGTTCGGACTCCAGGTCGGTGGACTGGCAGTGGTCCAGGTAGCAGTAGATGTTGGGCGACATGATCACGTCGTAGCCCATCGATGCGGCCTTGATGCCGCCCTTGGTGCCGCGCCAGCTCATGACGGTCGCTCCTTCGGCCAGTTCACCTTCAAGGATTTCGTCCCATCCGATGATCTTCTTGCCCTTGGTGGCGAGGAACTTCTGCATGCGGGCGGTCACGTAGTTCTGCAGGCGAGCCTCGGCGGAGGCCTTCTCGTCGCTTACGAGCCCCAGCTCCTTGATCTTTGCCTGGCAGTCGGGGTCGGTCTTCCACTCGTCCTTCGGGCACTCGTCGCCGCCGATGTTGAAGTACTCGCCCGGGAAGAGGTCGGCAACCTCGTCGCAAACGTCTTCCAGGAAGCGCATCGTGCTTTCCTTGCCCACGTTCAGCACCTGCTTGGAAACTCCCCAGTAGGTGCGCACCTTGTAGGGCTGGGGCTGGCTTCCGGCGCAGCCCAGCTCAGGATACGATGCAAGGGCGGCGACCATGTGGCCGGGCATGTCGACCTCGGGAATGATGGTGATTCCGAGGGCCTGAGCGTAGGCCACGATGTCACGGATCTGGGCCTTGGTGTAGTAGCCGCCGTGGCGTGTGCCGTCGCTGCTGCCTAGGTCACGCTTGATGATGGTGTAGTCGCGGAACGCACCTATCTCAGTGAGTTTCGGATACTTGTCTATCTCGATGCGCCAGCCCTGGTCTTCGGTCAGATGCCAGTGGAAGCGGTTGATCTTGAACATGGACATCACGTCCAGCACCTTCTTGACTTCGTCGACGCTGAAGAAGTGGCGGCAGCAGTCAAGCAGTATTCCGCGGTAGGCGAAACGGGGGGCGTCCTCAATCTCGCAGCAAGGCAGGAACCAGCGGGATTTCAGGTCCGGGGCATTTCCGTAGACCGACACCGGAAGCATCTGCTTGAGGGTCTGTATGGCGTAGAAGAAGCCACTGTAGTCCGAGGCGCGCACCACGGCGGCCTTCCTGCCTATGCTGATCTTGTAGCCCTCGGAGGCCACGGAAGCGTCCTTGATGAAGCAGAGGCCCTTGGTGTTGCCGCTCTCCACGGCCTTGACAAGGCCTATGGGGCTGGCCACGTCCGACATCCTGCCGCTGACCAGGGAGAGCTTGTCGGCGAACTGGCGCACAAGCTTGAGGGTGGCTGCATCGAAGGTGGGATCGCAGTTGATGCTCACACCTTTGACCTTGAACGAGCCCTTGGCCATCTCGATTTTCTGTGGCGCAGGGACTATTTCAGGCACCGAAGGCTTAGCTGCCCAGCCCAGGACGGGAGCCAGAATGGCAAGGGAAAAGAGAAAACGTTTCATATATTTGCAGGGTTGTTTTAGTCTTAACCCCACAAATATAATTAATCTTTTAGTGACGTCAAAAACCTACGCGCCTATGAGCCCGTTGGCCTGCAGGAAAGCGTTGACTGCGGTGGCGACGAACAGGAAGCAGATGAGGGCAGCGACGATGATGCCGATGACCTTCACCCTCTTGAACCAGGTCTTTCCATCCCAGCCGACGGTCTGGAACATGCTCCAGAAGCCGTGGGCAAGATGCAGGAACAGGGCGCCGAACCAGATCAGGTACAGCACCAGCTGCCACCAGGCACCGAAGGTCAGGTTGAGAAGAAGGTAGGGATTGTTCTCAAATTCTCCTATTCCGAACATCTCGGGAAGCTGCATCTTAGCCCAGAAATGGGAAAGGTGGTAGCCGATGAAGCCCAGGATTACGATGCCGAGCACCAGCATGTTCTTTGCGGACCAGGAATCGGTGGCAGCCTTGCTGGCCACTTCGTAGCGCTTCCAGCCGCCGCGGGCCCTGATGTTGCAGATGGTCAGCCAGATGCCGTAGCAGATGTGGACTAAGAAACCGAGGGCCAGGACAGGCACCATTATGGAAATCACGGGAGTGGACATGAAGTCGCAGCCTAGCTTGAAGAGGCCGTCGCCCTTCGAGAAGAGTTCGGGATCTGCGGCTGCAATGCCATATTTACCTGCGAAAGAATCGATTACAGAGAAGAAGTTGATAGTGGCGTGGAGGAGAAGGAAAACTATCAGGAAAGCACCGCTCACCGCCTGGATGAACTTCTTGCCGATTGAAGAATTGAAAATAAACATAGGTTTCTCAAAAAATCTACTGCAAATATAGCAAGATTCCTCTTATCTCACAAAGGTTTTTCGGAAATACACGGCACGGCCTCCGCTGGTCAGTCCCTCGACTGAAACCGTGTAGCGCACACCGGCCTGGAAGCCGTCCACCGCGACCGGCAGCGAGCCCCCCGCAGGCAGGTCCACCAGCGGATGCCAGTAAAGGGTCTCCTGCCCCCGGTGCTCCTGCGGCAGCGAGCAGCCGTCGAAAGAATAGATGCGCACATTGTCGTCGAACTGCAGCCCGGGCATGTTGCCATTGAACGTGACAAGGTTCACCACCCCGTCGAAAAGCTTGTCTCCCAGGCAGTAGCGGTACTGATAGGCATCGATGCTGCGCACTATCGCAGGGTCGTAGTTCATGATCAGCCGCTGGTCCGGCACGGGCACTCCGTCCACCATCACCATGGCCTCGCCCCACCTCGGTGTATCGTCCGCCACGCTGGTCTTCATGAGCACGTATATCCGGGGCACGCCGCCGCGCATACGCATTTTTACGAAGGGCGTAATCTCCACGAACACCTCCTCCATCGTCGGGAAACGGGTATAATCGTCCAGCACGTACGAAACGCACTCATGCGTGAGGAAGAAATGCTCACGGCGCATAGGCACGGAAACGGCAAGCGTGTCGGACGACAGTCCGGACAGCATCGCGGAGCCGCGGCGCACCAGGTCTCCGGCCTGGGTGCGGCATACACGAAGCTTGGGAAGTCCCGCCACCTGCGGCCCCGCGAAGGGGTTCTGCAGTTCCAGGTGGCACTGCTCCCCTTCCGGAAGCCCCTGCAGCTGGCACACCACGTCGCAGGTGCCGAATATATTCTCCGTATCAAAACTGTAGCTCCCGTCTTCGGCAGCCTCAGCAGCATAACAGTCGGTCTGCGAACCGGGCACGGACAGCAGGGCGGCAACGCCGTCGGTCTGGCTGGCGTCAAGTCCCACAGCCACAGCCTTCAGACGCTCCCCCCAGGCAACGGGCCCGGGAGCACCCGGCACGAAGCCTGCAATTGATGCGCGCGAAGCTGGCTCCAGCGAATCGTCCCTGTAAACGGACACGCTGAGCGACACCGGCTGGCCGGACAGATTGTCCACCCGTATGCCGTCAGGGGCCACTTCAGCGGACAAACCGTAGCCCGACTGTGCCGTCGCCACGGTGGGCTCCACAGCCTCAACGACCTCGACGCCGTCCTTCACCCGCTCAGTTAAAACGGTGTTGTAGACGGATATCACAGGTCCGCTGCCGGCGGCTTCGGCGGCCTTCTGCGGGTCGGTATAAGCCACCAGGCGGTAGTTGCCGGTGGCGATGGTCAGCGGAAGGCGTATCGAGCCGCCGCCGCGCCCGCCGCGTATGTCGATACGGGTCCTGGCTGCCACAGCGTCGGTGGAGATCAGTTCCAGATAAGCCACTGCCGGCCCTTCGGCGCAAAAGACTGAGCACCATATCCTGTCGCCCGCCACATAGCTGCCCTTGTCGGTGGACACGTAGACCTGCGCACCCGCATGGAGAGCGGGCGCAGCAGCCAGCAACAGTATGAGAATCAATCGTTTCATGGCTTATAGTCTTTTTTCCACCATTCCGGCTCGGTGGTCGTGCCGCCGAGCTGCGTGCAGTCCGTGCATCGTTTCGGGCCCCATTCCACGCCGGTCAGGGAAGGCTCCTCGCCCCGCACCGGTGCGTCACCGGTTATGTAGAGCTGGTCGAAGTTGTAGTTGCCGTCCTCGTCAGGTTCGGGGAAGAAGAGGAACAGCTCGGGGTCGTAGGCCCTGTTGTAGAAGCGGTTGGGCACGTAGATGCGCCTGGACACGCAGCAGACCACGTCCACGAAGCCCAGGGCGATCTGAGTCTCGTCGGTGGTGCAGAGGATGTTGCCGCGCATCTCGCTGGGGGTCGGGGAGAACAGCGAGCCGGATTCGTTGGACATGGCGTTCATGTGCCTGTGCCATGCCAGCGCATCGGCGGATATGCCGCGGACGTTCAGCAGCATCGAGTACAGGGTGGATATGCGTATGTCCGTGGACTTTATCGTCATGAAACAGACGTCCTTCAGGCAGTTGTCCGACTGCCCCTCGGCGCTGCCCAGGCCGGGCTCGATGGAGCTCTTGGTGCTCCAGCAGGTGTAGTTGATTTCACTGGGGTCCGGCTCCCTGTAGATCTTTTCGGGGTCCTCCCGGTCGGACTCGGGCAGGCCCGGCACGAACATGAACGCGGGGATGTAGTCGGCGTGGTACTCCCAGGTCTCGGTGTAGTCCCAGCGGAAGTTCCAGAGGGAGTCGGCGCCGTCCAGGCTCAGGAAGAGCCCTACGCCGTCGTCTGTGCCCTCATATCTGAAGTCGGTGATGACCGGAGCCTGCTTCACGCCTGTCCATGGGGTTTCGTATTCCCTGCCGTCGTTCAGGGTGATGCGGAGCCTGTACTTGCCGGAAGCGGGGGCCGAGGACGTGTCGAACACATAGACGCCGCGGTACTGGTAACTGCCCTTCCAGCTGCTTCCGGAGTCGTTTTCAATGGTCAGTTTGCCGGTAGGATACTCCTTCCGCATCTCGGACACAGAAGCCGAAAGGGGATAGACATAAGTCAGGGTGATCCGGGTGGGTTCGCCGATCAGGATGTCGCCCGAGACCACTATGTTGTCAAACGACCCGCTCTCGATATCCGCCCGGAAGGGATAGATGCATCCGGACACGAGCAGCAGGGAGGCCAGCAGTATGAACTTGGACTTTCTCATCTCAGAACTTCAGGTTTAGACTCAGGTAGGGCACCTGGGTGGCGAACACGGAGAGCATGTAACCCTTCACGCCGGTGCCGCCGCCGGTGTTATAGAACACGGAGTAGGCGTTGTGCCTGCCGGTCACGTTGTAGCAGCCGATGGTGGCTGACATGTGCGTGAAGGCCTTCAGGTAGTGCCCGGGTTCGATGTTGAACGCCAGGTCGAGGCGGAAGTAATCGGGGATGCGGTAGGCGTTGCGTTCCGAGTACATCAGGCGCAGCGCGTTGCCGTAGTAGTACTGGCCCACTGGCACGGTGACGGGACGGCCGGTGGAGTAGTCCAGATTGAAGGACATGGAGTAGCGGTGCGTGAACTTGTAGTTGCCCACCAGCTTGAGGTCATGGGGCTTGTCGTAGGGGGCGTTGTACCAGTCACCGCCGTTGATGGTGTCGGGGCCGCGGTCGCCCTTCTCCTGCAGGAAGGCGCGGGACCAGGTATAGGACACCCAGCCGGTCAGGCGGCCGGAGAGCTTGCGGAGCATGAGCTCGACGCCGTAGGACTTGCCTCTGGTGGGCACGAGGTCCTCGGTGAGGCGCTCGTTCATGGCCAGCACGGCGCCGGACTTGTAGTCCAGGTAGTTGTCCATCCGCTTGTAGTAGCCCTCGAGGGAGATGTCCAGCTCGTTTCCGAACACCGTCCAGTAGATTCCGGTGGCCGCCTGCCAGCCTTTCTGTGGCAGGATGTCCTTGCCGGAGAGGCGCCAGGTGTCCATAGGGGATATGGATGAAGTGTTGGAAATCAGGTGGATATACTGGTTCATGGTGTTGAACCCGGCCTTAAAGGAGAGGTTGGCGAGCGGAGAGTATTTGCCGCTGACGCGCAGCTCGGGACCGCCGTAGAGCTTCGCTGGCGCGAAGGCGAGGAAGGAGGACAGGCGCAGGCCGTAGTCCAGCGAGAAGGGACTGTCCTGCGGCTGCCACTGGTCGCCGACGTAGACCGCGGGTTCCAGCGCCATCTCGGGAGCAAGCACCTTCGGCACCACGAGGGAGCCATCAATGGGCGAGAGGGTGCCGGGGTTGAGGGCATAGAGTACTGCGTCGCCGCCCCAGGTCAGGGTGTGGGTACCGAGGCGCTGCCGCACGCCGGCACGCAGAAAGCCCTGGCGTATGTCGGTAGCGAGCGACCAGGCGCCGGTCTCGTCGGTCTCATAACCCCTGTCGAGTATGTTGGAGTACTGGTCGTAGCCGGTGGAGACCTCCAGATTGCCGTCACCGTCGAGCTTGCGGCGCCACTTCAGGGCCACGTCTAGGTTGGAGTAGCGGAAGGTGGTGTCGCCGCGGAACGTGAACTTGTCGCGGGACCAATAAGCGGTCAGTTTCAGGGAGTTGCGCTCGTCGAAGCGGTGGGTGACGCCGAGGTTGACGTCGCTGAAGGAGGCGTTGCCGCCGGAATAGCCGCTGTTCTGCGGAAGCTGGCGGAGCATCCAGTCGGAGTAGGTGGTGCGGCCGCCGAGCACGAAGGTGGTCTTGTCCTTGACTATGGGGCCTTCGATGGAGGCGTGGCTGGTCAGTATGCCCAGGCCCAGCGAGCCGTGGATGCGGTCGGTGCTTCCGTCGCGGGTGGTGATGTCCAGCACGGAGGAGATGCGGCCGCCGAACTGGACCGGGATGGAGCTCTTGTAGAGTTCTACCTCATCGAGCACGTCGTTGTTGAACGCCGAGAAGACGCCGAAGAGGTGGCTGGGGTTGTAGATGGTGCCGCCGTTAAGCAGTATGAGGTTCTGGTCGGAGGAGCCGCCGCGCACGTTGAAGCCGCTGGAGGCCTCGCCGACGGACTTGACGCCGGGAAGGGTCAGGACGGCCTTGATGACGTCGCCTTCGCCGAACGCGGAGGGTATGTGGCTGACCAGGTTGGAGTTGATGGTCTCAAGCCCCATCCCGGCCCGGCGGTGCTCCGCCATGGAGTTGGCGGTCACGTAGGCGCTCTTCAGGGCTGTGACCTTCTCACGCATGACAATGTCCAGGCCGCCTTCGCCGCGGACGATGACGTGGATGTCCATGTCTTCCTTGGTGGTCTCCCGGAAGCACAGCAGGTTCTCGCCGAGCGGGAGTTTCAGGGTGTAGACGCCGTTCTCGTCGGTGTAGCTGTAGAGGCGGCCGCTGCTGTCGGTCACGAGCACGGAAGGGAGTGTTTCGCCTGTGGCGACGTCACGGACGGTGCCGGTGACTACCACTGGGCCCTTGGAGTTGCCTGTACGGCCGATTTCGTAGGTTTTGTTGCGGTAGTTGGCGATGAGGTTCTCCTGCTCTATGGCCTCGAGTACGGCCCGGCGGTTGGCGGACATTTCGCCGGTGGAGAACCAGTCGGCGGGCAGTTCGGCCCTGGTGCCGGGGACGCGTGGGGCGCTGTAGGCCAGCGCGCGGGGTGCCGAAGGATCAAAGGGGATATCGGAGAACGGCTCGGCTACAGGTTCGAAACGGGATATGCGCCGGCGGCCCGGGTGAATTCTCTTGAACTTGCCTCTGCGCTCGGCGTAGTACTTGTCGCTCTGGTGGAAGTAGGCGATGATTTTCTCGCGGTAGTTGGGGTCGTCGTAGCCGATGCCGCGCTCGCCGTTGTGGTTGCCGGGCTCGCGGGCAAACAGCTTGACACGCTGGTGGTAAACCGTCTCGCGATGGTCGCGCAGCACCTGGAAGTAGCCCTCCGGAGCCTCCGGGATGCCGCAGGCGCGGAGGTTGACGTAGCGTATGCCGTCCAGTTCGAACCAGGGAGTGAGTTCCCTGGGAAGCACCACCGGGGAGGCGAAGCGGCTCTCCCGGGTGAGCAGTTCGCCGGTGTGGGCGTTGATGTTGATCATCACGTCTTCGTAGACATCGCCGTTGAAGCAGACGGTTCCGGGACGGAACTCGGGATCGAACCAGAAGTAGTGGCCGTTGAAAGGAAAATCATACTCGACCATGGTCCGTCCCCTGTAGAGCGGAGTCTGGGCGGAGCACACAGCTCCCGCCAAGAGCAGCAGTCCGATGATTAACCTTCTCATAAATACTGCGCAAATATAATAAATTAGATGTTTTTTGCACACCAAGGTTTAGAGCCTTGTTTGCATTTTTAAGAATTTTCCGATATTTTTGTTTCTTGCATTGAATTTTAGCACGCAAATGTATAAGAGAGTATTACTGAAACTTAGCGGCGAAAGCCTCGGCGGCCCCGAAGGAAAGGGCCTCGATCCCGCCAGCCTCAACAAATTCGCATCTGAAATCGTAGCGGCCGTCCGCGCCGGCCACCAGGTGGCCATCGTCAACGGCGGCGGCAACATCTTCCGCGGCCTGCAGGGCGTGGGCGACGGCCTCGACCGCGTCATCGGCGACCGCATGGGCATGCTCGCCACCATCATCAACTCGCTCGCGCTGTCCAGTGCCATCAGGAGCCAGGGTCTCAACGCGGAAGTGTTCACGGCCACGCCCATCGAGCCCTACGCCCGCTACTACACCCGCGACAACGCTGTCCGCGTGCTCGAAGAGGGCGGCGTGGCGCTCATCGCCGGCGGCACGGGCAACCCCTTCTTCACCACCGACTCCGGAGCCGCACTGCGCGCCCTGGAACTCGGCGCCGACGCCCTCCTGAAAGGCACCCGCGTGGACGGAGTCTACACGGCCGACCCCGAAAAGGACCCCACCGCGACGCGTTATGAGGAGCTAACGTTCACCAAGGCCCTCGCCGACCACCTCAAGGTCATGGACCAGACGGCATACTCCCTCTGCGAGCAGGGCCCCGTGCCCATCGTGGTGTTCGACGTCACAGTGCCCGGCAATCTGGCACGCCTGTTGAATGGAGAGCCCATCGGCACTATCGTACACGCCTAAAAATTCACGCAATATGTTAACAGAAAGAGCAAAAGAAATCATTACCGGCGCCGAAGGCAAAATGCAGGACGCCATCAACTTCCTTGAGGAAGACCTCAAGACCTACCGTGTGGGCAAGGCCAACCCGAACATCTTCAACGGGCTTATGGTCGACTACTACGGCTCGGCCACTCCCGTCCACCAGGTGGCCTCCATTTCCGCCCCGGACGCCAAGACCCTGGCCATCCAGCCCTGGGAGAAGAATATGATTCCGAAGATCGAGAAGGCCATCATGGACGCCAACCTCGGCTTCACTCCCCAGAACAACGGCGAGATCATCCGCTGCGTCGTGCCCGCCCTGACCGAGGAGCGCCGCAAGGAGCTGATCAAGAAGGCGAAAGCCTCCGGCGAGCAGACCAAGGTGGTGGTGCGCAACGCCCGCCGCGACGCCATCGACATCCTCAAGAAGGCCCAGAAGAACGAGGGTCTTTCGGAAGACACCGAAAAGGAAGCCGAAGAGGAAGTCCAGAAGCTGACCGACAAGAAGGTCAAGCTCGTGGACGAAATCGTCTCCGCTAAAGAGAAGGAGATAATGACAGTGTAAAGCTGTACTCGGCGGGGTGGATCATGTACTCATCGCGAGGAATCTGACCCCAGGAGTTCACGCAGCCAAGTCCCATCTGAAGCAGGTCGCAGTTGACGGCGGTGATGCCGAGCGACCTGTTTTCTTTGTGCATCAGAGGGAGCAGCTCGCGGCTGTGGCGCCACTCGCCGACCGTCAGGTCGAGCGTCTGGCGGGTGAACGGAAGGGCTGATGCCGAGAACATGGCAGGCGAAGTAATCTCCAAACCTATACCGTTGGAATCCAGCAGCTTATAGCTCCTTACACCGACGTTGGTGCCGTGCTCCTGCGGGCGGGCTGCGCTGAAGTCGTAGCGCTCGGTCACGTCCTGGACGTAGCGGCCCAGGCGGGCTGCCGTCCTGCGATCGCAGTAGGTGTCCCAGGGACCCTCCCCGTAGAAGTCCACGGTCGAGAACCTTCCGGGCATGGCGAATTCCACTCCTACCCTGAACAGGTCCGGAGCCTCGGCGAGGCGGCCGTTATCCTTCAGGTTCATGGTCACGGAGAGCTGTCCGCCGGGCTTCGCAATCCACAGCATCTGCACCACGGCATGCTCCAGGGGGTATTTCACGCTGACCAGGAAGCTGTCGCCGACCTTCTTCACGCTGAAGTCCTCAGCCTTGAAATCCGGATACAGCCAGCAGGCCATCTTCTTCTGCAGCTTGGCGCCGAGGTCGTTCTCGGTGACCGCCCTGCCGAAGCAAGGCATCACGGGCATCTCTATCATTTCATTGCCGCGCACGCAGTAGGACACCAGGGCGCCGGTGGACTTGTCCCACGCCGCCTTCCATTCCTTTCCGGCCACCTCGAAGCGGCCGTCCGCCTCAGCCGCGCTCAGTTCACCGTCACCGGCCAGGAGCACCGGACGGCATACCCTGCCCCGGCTGAGGGCGATCTGGTCGGACGCCACCTTGGTGCCTTTCGGGAGCACCCCGTCGTCTTCCTTCAGGTAGAAATCCAGCCACAGCGACACGTCGTGGCCTTCGGTCTCAGGAAGGAAGAGGCCCGTCAGCTGCACCTGGTCCATGGTCTGGGGCGCTACGGCGGGCATGTTCACTTTACCGCTGCGCAGCACGTCGCCGTCCTGGACAAGCTGCCAGAGGAGGCTGTAGCGCTCCAGCGTGATGAAGAAATTCTCGTTGTAGATGTTCACCCTGCCGTCGCGCAAGTCGTCTTCGGTGGCGCTGCAGAGGATGCTGCGGTACTGGTAGCGCACCTCCTCGGCACCCGGATGGGGCACGCGGTCGGCGGAGACAACTCCGTTGCAGTTGAAGGACTCGTCGGTGGCGTCGTAGGTGTTGAAGTCACCGCCGAAGACATAGATCCACGAAGGCTTGCCGGCTTCCGTTTTCGAGCCGGCGCCGGACTCGGCGCAGACCTTGCCCTGGGCGGGGTCGTAGGGCCAGCGGAGGGCCTGGTCTTCGAAGTCCCAGATGCATCCGCCCTGGTAGGAAGGATAGCGTCGCACGAGGTCCCAGTACTCGGCAAAGCCGCCGAGGGAGTTGCCCATGGCGTGGGCGTACTCACACTGTATCAGGGGCTTGGGAGGATTATTGGAGACGTACTTTTCGCAGTCGTCGTAGTCTTCGTACATAGGGCAGAAGATGTCGGTGTGGTCGTTCAGGCCGGCACGCTCGTACTGCACCGGGCGCGTCTTGTCGAAGCCCTTGGTCCACGCATAGGTCTTCTCGAAATTCGGGCCGTCGCCGGCTTCGTTGCCAAGGCTCCAGACTATGATGCTGGGGTGGTTGAGGTCGCGCTGCACCATACGCTGCATGCGAATCATATGGGCTGCCGCGAAGTCGTCGCGCCTGGCGAGGGTCTTCTCGCCGTAGCCCATTCCGTGCGATTCGATGTCGGCCTCGTCGATCACGTAGAGGCCATAGCGGTCGCAGAGTTCATACCAGTAGGGGTCGTTGGGATAGTGGCAGGTGCGTACCGTGTTGATGTTCAGTTCCTTCATCACCTTGACGTCGCGAAGCATCTCCTCGCGGCTCACGCAGTAGGCGCCGTCGGGACTCATTTCGTGGCGGTTCACGCCCTTGATGAGCACGGGCTGGCCGTTGACAAGCAGCTGGGAGTTCCTGATCTCGACGCTGCGGAAGCCCACGTCGAGCCGGGCGGTCTCTATCTTGCGGCCCTTTGCCATCGAGGTGAGGGTGAGGGTGTAGAGATTGGGCGTCTCAGCGCTCCAGAGCGCCGGGGAGGCGATTTTGCCGCTCCAGCAGGCGCCGTCGCCATAGACCTTTTCGAGCTGGGTGGTGCGGGTGCCGTCGGGAGCGGTGAGCTCATAGAGCACCTGATCGGCGCCGCGTTCCACCGTCGCGTCGAAATCGAAGGTGCCGTCCATGCCGGCCTGCACGCGCACGTCCTGCAGGCCAGCCTTGCGGGGACGGAACTCAAGGCAGACGCCGCGGGCTATGCCGCAGAGGCGCCAGAAGTCCTGGCACTCCAGGTAGGTGCCGTCACACCAGCGCATTATTTCCAGCGCAATGAGGTTGTCTCCCTTCCTGACGAAGCGGCTGATGTCGAATGCCGCCTCCAGCTTGCTGTCTTCGCTGTAGCCGACGCTCTTGCCGTTCACCCACACGCGGACGTTGGAGGTGGCGCTGCCTATGCGGAGCACCACTTTCGAACGGGTCTGGGCGCAGGAAAGCGTGAAATGGCGGCGGTACTGGCCCACGTGGTTGTGCTCGGTGGGGACGATGGGGGGATTATTATCGAAATGGCCGGTCCAGGGGTAGCCGTGGTTGACATAGATGGGATCGCCGTAGCCGTTGAGCTCCCAGATTCCTGGCACGGGCATGGTGCCCCAGGAGGAATCGTCGTAGCGGACGGCCTCGAAGCCGCCTTCGCGCTCGGTGAAGCTGTCGAACCAGCGGAACTGCCAGGTGCCGTCGAGCGACATCACAGGGCAGTCGGAGCGCACGCTGGCGCGCATCGGGAGGCGGTTGGACTCATAGACGGCGGGATCCAGCCAGTCTTCGAGCGGCTGGGCGTTGGACGCAAGGGGCGCTGCGCATGCAAGGGCGCAGAGGATGATGTGTTTCAGTGTCATAAGTTATTGATGTATTGGCTGAAAGTCTCCCTTTCCCGGTCGGAGAGGAAGTCTGTGGTTATCGGAAGGAAGAAGAGACGGGACTTGAGGTCGTCGGGCAGGGCCTTCAGGTCCAGAAGGCGCTGGGCGTCCTTTTCGGTGGTGGCGAGGGCCGCCGTGGGATTGCGGCGCACGGCGTTGCGAAGGGCCCGGACATCGGCTTTGGTGTAGCTGTGGTGGTCCGGGAAATTGATGTGCTCCACTATCTTGTAGCTGTCGCTGAGATGGCGCAGCATGGGGGTGTCGTCGGCAATGCCGGTGAAGAGGATGAGCTTCTTGGAGTAGATGTAGCGGGGGTCGGCGGAGTCGAAGACGCCCTGGAGACGCTCATAGCCTATGCCCGTGAAGAGCAGGGTCTGGGGGCGGTCCCTGCGCACGGCGGTGCAGGTCTCCGGGTCGTAGGAGGCGTAGCCGAGGGTGCGGGCCATATCCGTTTTTTCCTGCGCATCAAGGGCGTACGGACATTTGCTTACTATCACTATATCAGCGTCATAGAGGCGGGACGGCAGGTCGCGCAGGCGCCCCCACGGGAGCAGGGAATCCTCGGTGACCGGGCGGTTCCAGTCCACCAGCACTATGTTCAGCGACGCTTTGAGGCGGCGGTACTGGTAGGCGTCGTCGAGCAGCACGAGGTCTGCCGCCGGGAAGTCCGGGAAGGCGCATTTTTTCAGGCCGGCGGCCTTTTCCGGGTGCACCAGGACGTCGCAGCCTTCGATGCGGTCTTTGTCCACGGCCACCGTGATAGAGGGGAATTTCCGTTTCACCTGCACAGGCTCGTCGCCGTAGAGGGCTGCGGAGCCGTCGTAAGGCACCTGCTGGAAGCCCTTGCTGCGGCGCTTGTAGCCACGGGAGAGCATGGCGATGTTGCTTGTGCCCCAGCGCTCGCTCGCGAGAAGTTCTCGCAGAATCATTTCGGAGTGGGGGGTCTTGCCCGTGCCGCCCACGGTGATGTTGCCCACACAGATGGTCGGCACCTCTGCGGCGGTGCTGTGGCGGCCGCTTTTGTAGCGGGCGTTGCGGATCGACAGAACTATTCTATATATCATACACGTTGGTGGTCTCGAGCGGGACTCCTGCCCACTGGGTGGCTATGTAGTCGAGGGTGGCGCGGATCTCGTCGGGGTCGGTGGAGGTGACGAGCTTCATCCTGGTGGACTTGAATTCGGGCAGGCCTTTGAAGTAGCAGCTGAGGTGCCGGCGCATCTCGAAGATGCCGCGGCGCTCGCCTTTGTAGCTTAGGGACAGCTCGAAATGGCGTTTGGCGAGCCGGACCCTTTCCTCCACGGACAGCGGCGGCAGGGGCTCACCCGTGTCGAGGTAGTGGCGGATTTCGCGGAATATCCAGGGGTGCCCGAAAGAGGCGCGGCCGATCATGATGGCATCCACGCCGTAGCGGTCGAAGGCCTCCCGGGCCCTGGGGCCGGAGGTGATGTCGCCGTTGCCGATCACGGGGATGTGCATCCGGGGATTGTTCTTCACTTCGCCTATGAGGGTCCAGTCGGCTTCGCCCTTGTACATCTGCTGGCGGGTGCGGCCGTGGATGGTAATTGCCTGGATGCCAACATCCTGCAGGCGCTCGGCGAGCTCCACGATTATCTTCGTGTTCTCGTCCCAGCCGAGGCGGGTCTTCACGGTCACGGGCTTCCGCACTGCCTCCACGACGGCCTTGGTGATTGCCACCATCTTGTCGGGCTCGCGCATCATCCCGCTGCCGGCGCCCCGCCCTGCGATCTTGGACACGGGGCAGCCGAAGTTGATGTCGATGAGGTCTGCGCCGTGGCCGCCGGCAATTTCGGCGGCGCGGTCCGCCATCCTGGCGGCTTCGACCATGGATTCGGGTATGTGGCCGTAGATCTGTATGCCGACGGGGGCTTCCTCGGGAAGGGTGCGCATCTTGGCGATGGCCCTGTCGG
Organism: Bacteroidales bacterium; assembly: GCA_024695285.1. Next base: position 561 of record JAILIM010000061.1, on the reverse strand, counting down.
CGTCCCGGATCAGGCCGTCCGACGGGACGAACTCCGTGTAGACCATCGCGGCCCCCTGCTCCTTGCATAGGACACGGAACGAAACGTCCGTAACATCCTCCATAGGTGCAAGAAACAGCGGTTTATCACCAAATTCCAAATCTCCAATCCGCATAGTGTACAAATTTAAATATTTTTTACGAACTTTGCACCCGGAGAGATGGCCGAGTGGTCTATGTCGGCGCACTCGAAATGCGCTAAGCGGGCACAACCTGCTTCGGGGGTTCGAATCCCTTTCTCTCCGCGCTATGCAATCATTTGCCGGTGCCGCACGAAAGTGCGGCGCTTTTGTTTGAAGAGGCCCGGAGCAAACGTTCACGCTTGCTCCGGGCCTCTTCAGGCAAAAGCAGAGGGGGCTTCAGCCCCCGTACCGGCAACATGATTGCTCCCGGACAGAAAGGGAAAAGGCACGGCGCAGCCGTGGCTAATCCCGTCCTTCCTCGTTTCCTTCTGCCTTCGAACCCCATTTGCTAACGTTCCTCCTGAGCCCCGAATGTCATTCTGAGCGCAGCGAAGAATCTA
>JAILIM010000077.1 GCA_024695285.1 Bacteroidales bacterium | reverse complement strand
GGTAATTTCCACTTTCTCCGGAATCTGACGAAGGTATTTGCTCGCCGAAAACAGGAACTACTGGTGCGATGACGCCAGAATCTCCATCACCAGGAATCCTTCCTCCGCCGGATGCTTCCTGATGAAATACCCGGCCGCCGGGTTCATTTCCAGTCCCAGCGCAGTGGCCACGGTTTTCCGGAACTCAATCTCGTTAAGGTCGCCGATGCTCAGCTTCTGACCAGGGAAGTTGTACCTCAGTTCCTTTGCGGTCAGCTGGCCCAGCAGGAGAGGGAAACTCCGCAGCTGGTATCCCTTCATCGCAAACAAAGGAATCAGATCATTCGTCAGATCCAGGCAGGCCTTTACCAGAACGCCCGTAACCAGCCACACGTCATTGTTACGCACCGGCCACGGCATCACGCCCACCGGCACATAATGGACCTCATCAGGAGCCATATAAGGAGAATGTTGAGTCATAAAATGCTTGCTGCAGTACAAAGATACGCTTTTTTCGCAAAACCGCCCCATACAAGCCTTGTACGGATTTGATTCTCACCGAAAAAGGGGCCATATTCGCGCCGGGCATAAGTAGGAAAGGTGCGTCCCCCTATGGTGTAAAGCCCTCGCCGGACCGGGCTCAGGTGTCCGCTGCTCGAAAGACCATCGGAGGAGTCGTCCGGCAAAAATTCGGCATGTGCATTTCCCGTTGTAGGGACACATTAGTGCCGAATCGCCAGGCTGGCGGGGAGCCGTACCCGTCTCTGACCCATCGAGCCGCTTTGCGCCAAAGGGGAAGAATCGCTTGCGAAACGATTCCAGAGAACGCCGATGACTCCGTACGACCACCCGGCACAAGCTGGGCAAACGGTGGGATTCGGCTTTTATCGGTCCCAGTATGACCACCCAGCACGGAAGAGTTGCGCCGACACGTATAACAGGCAGGTCTCCTTGCAGTATGATGTCGGTCCTACGTGGCAAGGTTACCATTTTAATGCAGGTCTGCCTGCTCTCTTCCTTTTTTTGTAACTTTGTAAACCACAATACCATGGAAAAAGACACCAACAACATCTACCTGGTTGACCGCAAGCCCCGCAAGTGCCCCTGCTGCGGCGGCAAAGTCGTTCCCATCCTCTACGGAGAGCCCAGCAGTGAGGCCTTCGAGAAGGCCGACCGTGGCGAAATCGTCCTCGGCGGCTGCATTATCTTTGCCGATATGCCCGAATACCAATGCACCGGCTGCGGCGCCCAGTTCCGCAAACCGATTATCTACCGCAACCCGGAAGATGTCCTTAAACCCAAACGCTGATGGAAGAATTCATAGCACAAGTCTTTGACGCCTATTGCCAGGCCTACGATAAAGCCCTCAACGCCCAAGGATTCCAGCCCTGGACGGCCGACCGCAAAACCATCCACGAGACAAACCAGGTGCGCACTTTTATGGAAGCATACAAAGCCACCGGCAAGAACATCATAACATGGATGGAACTCCCGGTCCCGTTCTTGGGAGGCCACCTCAAGCCGCAGCTGGCTCATATCGACGGCTTCATTATCGATTACGACCGCAAGCGCATCATCTTCATCGAAGCCAAGCGCTTCTCCCGGCCCACTCAGTTCAAGAGCCTTGATGACGATATATGGCGCCTGTACACAATCCGGAAGGAAATCTACGTGGGCGACGGTCAGTTCAAAGGCATAAAGCTTTTCGACTTTGACGCATACATCCTCCTGCTGGCCGACATATGGGAAGACCGCAGCGCTTGGACCAAAGATCTGGCCGTGAACTGGAGCAAGCGATCCAATGACCTCAACTGCGACCCCGGATACGTCCTCAAAAAGGATATCAAGGAGGTTATCCCCGGCTACCATCTCACATACACCTTGGCTCCTTACTTCAGCGCCGAACGCTACCGTAAAGAGTTGGATGAAACTCCCAAAGAGGAAAAAGTCCCTGACCCCAGTATACTGGAATACGCCGACGAGATCTACTTTGAATCCCTCCTGGCCGAAGTCAACCAGTCCGGTAAAAAGTAGCCGACACCACATAGCTTTGCGGACTAGCAGTGTCACTCCGCATTCCTGAGAAGGCCCCGTCAGTGTCCGTAGAAGTGACGGGGGCTATTTTTTTCGTTTGTAAAAACCAATCCCGAAGCTGCATTATGGAACAGAATATCTACACCGAGGAAGAACTGTACTGGAGCCGTGGAGGCAATACCGGTATGCTGCCCACCAACATCACCCCGTCGCAGGTCAACGTCCTGGCCGATGGGGAAATCCTAGCAGCTTGATGGACGAGATGATCCTGCCGGTCTCGACCCCTTCCCTTCTCGCGGAGAAAAGTGTGGGGTCCGTGTAGGTGTCAATCCCGGCAGTATGAATGCTCTCCCCCGGGACGCCCGTTTGCTCGAGCAGCCAGCGGTTCGCCTTGAAAAGGTCAATGTGGTGTCCACCGGTCATCCCTTCCTGTGATGTTCCTCTGAATGACCATATATCATCCAGGGGGAATGACTGGCTTTTGAAAAGTTCCACGACTTCCACTCCAACCTGGAAGCTGTCCGGGCCGATTCCGGGACCGATGACGGCCCTGATATCCTCTGCCTTCGTCCCGAAGTTATGTTCCATCTGATAGACGGCCTTCTGAACGATTCTCTTGACAGTCCCCTTCCATCCCGCGTGCACGGCAGCAACTGCGTGGCGTACAGGGTCATATAAGAGTACCGGAATACAGTCAGCCGTCCGGACGCCAATGGCTACACCGGGGATGTTTGTCACGAGCCCGTCGTATCCCTGTAGCTCGTCACGGGTCATATCCGGTCTGTCAACCACCGCGATGCGGCAGTCGTGCACTTGATGGCCGGTGATGATGGGATAAGGAAGATTCGCGCCCTTGCGTGTCGAGAACGCTTCCACTCCCCTTCCGAAAAAGTCATATTCAAGAAGATTTTTCACTAAGCAAATTTAGCAAATCCTTCTTAAATTCCGGCCTCTTATTCGGGAATTCCGAGGTATTTGAAGAAGGCTTTCGGGTCGTAATTGAGAATGAGTTCATCCGGGAAATCCACTTCGTTAAGAAGAGGGATGATTTGCTCATAATTGGCAACGTCAAAAGTGATATGAGCATCGCTACCAAGGATGACAGGGGTGTCGTATTTCATTGAAAGACGAAGAATCTCAAGGTTGTTTGCCCGGGCAAATTCTTTGTGTCGAGCGGGCTTGAGAGAGGCATTGTTAATCTCCAAGAGGGTATGGTTCTCCCTGGCGGCCACAACGAGCGGTTCGAACTCCAGCTCCGCCGTTCCGTCTCCGGGGTGGGAAATGATATGCGTCCAGGGGTTCCGG
>JAILIM010000044.1 GCA_024695285.1 Bacteroidales bacterium | reverse complement strand
AGGCCTAACCAAATGCCGAGTTGATATGAAAAAGAAGAAACCGGAAATTATCGTCGATATGGACGGCCCCCAAGGCAACATCTTTTTTATCGTCTTAATGGCTTTGAAGGCCCTGATAAAAACTGGGGCAAGCAAGGAGACCAGAGATGAGTTCTTAAGGAACCTAAAAGAATGCCATAGCTACAGGGAGGCCGTTGATATGATCGGCGAATACGTTACCATAAAAAAGATGATTGTTAAAAGGAGGTGAGCCTATGTAGATATCTGTTTCGCGTAGTATGGGGAGGCGTCAGGACATATATTCAGCGCCCGTCCAATTAATAATTGAGGTTGCAAGCAAATCTTTCCAGGGCGCGCAGGGGTTCGAGTCCCCAGCCTCCTCCCAAGTATTACCACAAATATTTATGTACAATGGAAAAAATGTTTACCAAGGGCGACATCCTTAAATTGGTCGTCGCAGAAAGGACCCGCTGCATCAACCGGGTCTTCGAAGAAATTCAGGACTTAAAATCGCTCTCGAGATCAAAACCGGCACTTAAAGCACGGATCAAGGTGACCATTGACGCGATGGATGAGTTATTACTGCACATCAGCGGCATCAAACCTGTGAAGGGGGAAGATTTTGAGAAGTTACTTTATGCGGCATGTGAGAAAGACTATTTCGGGGATGTGCTTCCGATGAACAAAGTCACGCTTGATGCAACAGTTTTCCCGTCAGAAGAGAAGACCATCCAGGTGGTATATGACGAAGTCTATGGAGGCGCCCACTGCTATATTATGCGTGAGAGCCTTGGGTTCCACAACGGCAAGGCCGAGTATATCGATGATGCCCAGGTGATCCGCTTCGTCCAGAAAACGGATGGTGGTATCGTCATCCCTGGACTGCAGTCCGAGCAGCTGGTGCTGGCCCTCCTTGACCGCACCCAGAAACTGAACGCCCGCTTCCCGTCTGACCAGAACGAAAAAATGATGGCCGGCCTGCAGATGTTCCTGGATGCCTGCAGGGAGCGGGTCGAAGACAGAATCAAACGCGGTGTGATGGGAAACCTTTTAAAATAACGCAGTATGGATGTTACCAAGATGACAGCAGCGGAAAGGGCCGAATTGAAGGCCCAGCTTGAGGCTCAGGAACGTGCCGAGAAACAGAAACGCGAAGACGACGTGAACGCCTACAAGGATCTAGTGGCCGGATTCTGCCACCGCACCAAGGACAGGCTGCTTGCCCTGAGCGGGCAGATGCGCCAGCACAAGGACGAAGTGTTCGCCGATGTGGAATCCATCATCCAGCTGAAGGAGACCCTGTATAACACCAAGGTTGACAGGCACAGCAACTCCTTCACGGCCGACGGCATCACCGTTACGCTCGGCCGACGCACCAATGACGGCTGGGATGACACGGTAGAGGTAGGTATCTCCAAGGTAAAGGAGTTCCTGGCAGGTCTTGCCAAGGATGACAATTCCGCTAAGCTCTACACGGCCGTGATGCAGCTGCTCTCCAAGGACCGCAAGGGCAACCTCAAGGCAAACGCATTGCTCCAGCTGGAGAAGTATGCCGCCCAGTGGAACGATCCTGTATTCACCGAAGGCGTGGAGATCATCCGGAACGCTTATACCCCGATTGAGACCTGTGATTTCATCTCCGTCTCTTACAAGGACCAGGACGGGAAGGTACACGCCATTCCGCTGTCTCTGGCGGCAATGACCAGGGAGGACTGAGGGATGGACGAGTATCTGAATGAAAGGGCCCGTGAGGCCATGGAAAAGAACATCAACTACCGCGCTCAGGAGCTACTTCACACACTGGCCTGCAACGAGTCCGAGAAGGTCGCGGAGCGCAAGGTGCATACAGCCATCCTGGTCTGCGGGGAGCCTAAGAAGGATGGGATATTCCTGGCGCTCAACGGATCCGCCCACAGGATGTATGAATGCTTCGCGGAACTCTTTACAAGGCGCCCGGAGCTCGCCACTGTAGTCCGGGACGTGCTGGACAGGAAGTATCACGTAATGAGTGATTATGAACTGCTGAAATAACCTTTCAGGGCGCGGAGACGGATGCCGGAATCATCCCCCCTTATATCTGGTGCACTACGGATACCGGGCCGCGCCCTTTTTACATTTATTGATATGACAAAAGACATTTTTACCAGGGAGTGGATCATTGAACAGGCTCTTGATGTCCTCAGCAGATATGAGCCAGGGGTACTTACAATCCGTGCCCTCCATTATCAGCTGGTAAGCCGTGGGATGACCAACGACATCCAGCATTACAAGCGGGTCGTGGCTGCTACTGGCGTTGCAAGGTGGGATGGTCGCATTGCTTTCGATGCTTTTTCCGACCGGGAGCGTAGTATGGCTTGTTTAACCAAAGGGGACCCCGTTTATCTGGAGGACGAGATTGATACTGGCAAAGAACAGGTCAAAGCCTGGATGAACGCATACTACAGGAACCGCTGGGAGAACCAGCCTTATTACCCAGAGGTTTTCATCGAAAAGAAAGCCCTCGAGGGGGTCTTCTATAAGACGTGTAAAGCCCACGACGTAGCCTTAGCGGCTTGCAAAGGCTATCCCTCGTTGACATTTCTTCACGAAGCGTCCCTCAGATTCAAGCATGCAGAGATGCTGGAGAAGCAGCCGATTATCATCTATTTCGGGGACTATGATCCTTCCGGGGAGGATATCCCACGGGCCCTGCAGGAGAATTTGGAAAACCTTGGGGTGGAATCCCTTATCGTCAAGAGGGTATGCTTGAATGAGGATCAGGTAATTGCATGGGGCCTCCCGCCGGCGCCTACCAAGGTCACGGACTCCAGGTCCGTCCACTGGGAAGGGCTTGGCCAGGTAGAGCTGGATGCCGTCAAGCCGGAGAAACTGATGGACCTTCTGGAGCAGGCCATCGCAGACATCTTTGATGATGTGCTGTACGGCGAACTGATGGCAGTGGAGCGTGAAGAACGGGAGGAGTACCGGGAAGAGCTGAAGGAATATGTTGCATCCTTAGGAGAGTAGCCATGAAACGAATGAACTACAAAATTGTCATAAAAGAATGTATTAATCACAGCAGGCTACCATCCTGGGCGCTTTATGTTTGCTCCGATATTAAAGGATACTATGGTGACATTATAGTTGAAGGAAACGAGAGGCTTAACCTCCTCCGAACCGTACAAAGTAATATCAAGGACAACATCAGGTTTGTCGTCCGGAATACGGAGAATACAGGGAAAGATATCCCATCACATCTCAACGAGGAAGAACTTACCCTGACCGTCTTTTCTTTGACTGGTAACCGCCCCTATTTAGAGATTGGTTTCGAATGTACAGAAAAAGATCCATGGAGACCTTTTCTAAACATGTGAAATAGTATGGAAGAGGAAGTTATCATAGATTTTATTTCGGCTGTTGCCCACCTGCGGAGGCTCCAGAGAGAAAAACAGGCCACAACTCCGCTTGGCCGGCAGGTACTGAAAAGTGCAGAGGAAAGGGTGGATGAACTATTGGATGAACTAACATGTGAAGATGAAAAATGAAAGAGGAAACAAAAAGAACTGGAGGAACTATAATGGACAAAAAAGAATAGCAGGCTTACAAGGCCAAATGTGAAAGGAAGCAGAAGGTGCGCATCACCTTTGAGACTACGATACCAGGTTATAATGCCGATGGGTCCCCTCTCCAGGCATTGGCCTATATTGCCATGAAAATCGCCGCATTCATCATGAGCCCGAGCGATTTTCATAACGTGAAACTTGAACAGATTGAGGAATATGGCCAAGAAGAAAGTGAAACGAATCCGTAGAATGCTCCGGCATCGGTGGATGCTGTGGCCCAGGCTGGAGTCCCTCCAGCTGCAGGAAGATGTCTGGAGACGGCGTGTCCTGCTCCTCGGGGAGGGAGAACCCAGGGACTTCGCATACAAGCACTACGTCCGTGCCAAACGGCTCAAGATTCGGATGAAGAAACGCCTCGGGATGCCGATATGGCATAGGGGAGTGTGCGAGATTTGCGGATGCACCGATACCGACCCTTGTTTCAACCCCTATTGGGGAACTTGCTGGTGGGTTGATGAGGAGCACACCCTTTGCAGCCACTGCGACATCTACGCCATTCAGCAGGATCCGGAGACCAGACACTGCATCCACTCCAATCCGGAGGTATACGAACCCACCCTAGATGAAATAGAACCGTCAGACCTTTATTGGTTAAAGCACAATTACAATGAGAAGCAAGGAACAGATTGACGCAGCGGCCGGCGCTTATTACCGGGCCAATGAGGCAAAGAACCGGAACATATCATCCGCAGCCCTGAAATCCTTCAAGGATGGTATCAAGTGGGCAGACAATAACCCGGAGAATCCCTGGCATCCTGTATCAGACCCGCCCAAAGAGCCAGGGTTCGTCCTCCTATGGGCTAAGGCTGAGGAAGGGCCGGAGAGCCCTTTTGTGGCCCGATATTGCGGGGACGGCTATTTCGATATGTTTGGGTTGCTGTTTTGGGTGCCTCTGTATTGGATGCCTTTGCTGACACCGGAAATGAAGAGGTACGACTACTGACCTTTTTCGTAATCCCACGAAAATGATAAAAGCAGGGGCGCGGCCGATCGGCTGCGCCCCTGTTGCATATAAATCGTATTTAGAAAAGCGATTAGATGGTTGTAAAAGCCTTATCTTTGCGTATTGGCCATCATTATGCCCCGGGGGAGAAACAAACAACTCATAGCGGCCCGAAACGAAAAAATCGCCCAGCGCTGGTATTATTGGACGGAGAAACAGCGGCTCCGGTTCGATGATGCCCTGAAAATTCTGTCGCAGCAGGAATTCTTTCTCTCTGAAGACAGAATCCTCTACATTCTTCGGAATTACATCAATGAGCATCCGGATCCGAAGATCTCAACCCATATCAAGATTAAAGCCCCCAAGCTTACTGCTGAGCAGCTGTCACTCTTCCCCGACCTGTAGGCTCTCCGTTACATTCACCCTGAAATATATTTCCGACACTTTGACTCTTCCGGGCTGCGTATAGGAACGGCTTTGTGTCCTGAGCATCGGGGAGTAATCCTTGCCGAATTTCCACCTGTGCAAGGCCTTGACCACCCTTGATTCAATTTCCTTCCTGGAATGGAGCTGGCTGAAGGAATTCTCCAGGGCGGAAGAAATGTGGGTATCTTCATCCACCCTGAAAGCGAGCTTCAAAACAACGGTGGCCGTGCCCCTCTGGGTGTCACTCAGTTGCTCTTCCTTCCAGTCCACGGTGGCGGCATCAATAAGCAGGCAGGGGAACAGGATGGGGTACTCATACCTGTCATCTTCCTGCACTGGGTAAAGCTGCCCGGTATCTTCATCGATGTGGTCGAGTTCAGGAATGAGTTCGTGCAGCCGCGCTGCGATTTTGAGGTAAAGATCTTCCATTGCTTTATTTGTTTACGATTTTAAGAAGTTCCTTTTCCAGGTATTCGGCAACCTTCTCGGTAAGCTCCGCGCTTTCCCCCATAAACTGCCGGCGAGGTATGTTAATGGTCAGGGACTGTTTTCTTGTCAGCGCGAGGCCCTTCCACTTCCCGGCCTCCTCGGGATTCGCGTTCTTTGGCCTTGTTTGGCCTTCCTGGGAGCCTTTGGAACCGCCGCCGAGCGAGTAATACTTCGCCCATGCAAAGCGCCGCATTTTGGCCGTTACGGGGACGGTGATGATTCCGCCTTCATTATGGACCGGTGCATAGATGACGTCGTTGAATATGGTGACCTTCGCGCTAGCCGGGGTGTACCCAATAGAGCTGAACAAATGCTTCCTGGAAGACAGGAGGGTCGGGTAGTGGGCGTCGGCCCCCCGGCCTCCGGAGCTCAGGCGCTTTGCCGGGGTCCATGGGTGCAGCCCGCCATTGACGAAGCCGCCTTGCCGGAAGTTGTCCTGGAAGTGCTGCTTGGCTATCTTGCCGGCAGCCACAGGAAGCTTCCGGGAGATGAGGTGCTCAACATCTTTGACCATACGCTGTACATCCTGCTCGAATTCAGTCATCGTTTGAAAGGTGTTTTAATTCTGTTTAAATAGTTGTTTTTCAAAATATAATTACTATATTTGCAATGGATGAGCCCGAAGAGGCGCGATAACTTCAAGCCGGTGGCGTCCAATTGGAGCTTTGAGAAATCACAGCTTCAATTTTTTTATTTCCTCAGCTATGGACTCCCTTGTAGTAAAGCTACTATCAATACACACAGCATGCCCATTATACACGACATAGCATTCTTCTATTGTTCCTGATTCAAAATCCATATGACGCCAGGAAATGCGTTTTGCGATTTCAGATGGGCGGAACAAATGTCTTGGGGCACTTGCGTCTAGGTCAATAACTATACTTGAGCATCCTTGCCCTATTGCAGATTGGAACCCCCATTTTATACCACGCTCATTTTCTATCCCTTTCCTGTCAGCAACTAGACCATTAATGATATACTCCGGATTTTTATGACCCTTCTTTATTATGTGCTCGGAGATTCTGATTTGCATATTGGGGAAAGAATCAAGTAAAGCTTTTGCTGCTCTGGTATTATCCGTAATCTCGGATTGATCCGCATTTGGACTAATGAGTAATCTATTCCCATAGGCTCCATCGGGGAGATATCCTTTCTCTTTGGCGTCTTTAATACACCCCTGGACGTAAGGGCAACTGTAACAGTCCTTGACACGGGCTGTAAAAATGCTTTTCAACCGGTCCTTGATGCCAGGTTTATAGAAGCTGCAGTGTTTGCAGTCGGAGGGGAAATACGGGTGGTCCTGGGAGAATACCTGCCCGGTCTTGGAGGGATCGCCGCCAAGACCTTTGGAGACTGACGGACCTCCGTCACCGTCCAGTCCCGTATTGTCCGTTACAGGCTCATCCGTGGCCCTCCAGTCGCACTGACAGCCCCATTCATCGCCGGGTTTATGATGGTCCCAGAAAGGGTCGTCAATGGGCCAGATATGGTGATAAAAGGGTTTGTGTTCTTCCCGGGGCGTGACGGCCGTAGAAGGCAGCCATTCGATATTGGGAAACACATCGGCTTCATCCCTGAACTGCTGCATCTCAGCGGCCTTGTGGGCGCGCTTTACCGCCGTGTCGTATTCAGTGCGGAGCCAGTTATCCACGTGATGGCTCACTATGCTCTCCGTGTCTTTCTTGAACTGCCGGAAAGACTTGAGCTGGCCGTTCTCATCCAGCAGCTGGGCCGCCATATCCCGGCCCATCCGATGGGCCTTGAAGGCCGCGAACACCTCAGTATTGGAGCGGATCTGCTCGCGGAAATCATAGCTGCCTTCTGGAGCCGTGTACCCGGTATCGACAGCTGCTTCCATAATGCGGTCCACCTCGGCGAACAGGCCAGGGTCAATCTCCCGCCTGGGTTTTATTTGTCGGGACTGGATCCGGCGCAGAGCCGCATCAATTATCTTGGAGTCGAAGGTGAAGGGCATCGATACCTTGTGACCGGCATCCGTTGCACCACCGTAGAGGGCATCGACTACCAGTCTAAATCCGCCCCGCTGCCCTTCGGGGCCCTGGCAAAAAAACGCTTCACCCGGTCGATGACTTTATTCTTCCCCTTCCCATCCCCCGGGTCGTCGCCACCGGGTTCGTCACCGTCAGGCCCTTCACCGCCGCCGTCCGGGTCATCGTCGCCATCCGGGCCGTCCTCATCTTTTGGAGGTTCAGGCCGGGAAGCCCCCTTGCTGCGCAGTTCCGCCTTCAGCTCTTCATAATTGTCCGGCTTGGGGATACCAAATTCCTCGTAGAGGTAGTCGTCGGAGATGGGCAGGCCGAGGTCGTTCTTGAGGGTCTTGAGAACGTTCGCCTTCTCGGTGGTATTCCGACTCTTCGGAGGGACGAAGAAGAATTCACCACCTGCGGTATTAACGCCAAGGGCAGCGAAAACCTCTGTCATCTCATAGTTCAGGATGTTCAGGATCTGCTGCTTGACAAAGAAGTTAATATCCTCTTCGCCCTCCTTCTGGACGGTGCCCAGCGCCTGGGTGCCTTTGTCCCCGGCTTCTGTAGTGAGGGTGTTGCCCGTGACGGACTTGGATATTTCGTTGTTACAGAACTGGCCCAGTTTCTCGTACAGGTCGCCACCTCCGGAGACATTGTCCGCCTGGATAAGCTTCAGTTCCGTACCGGAGGGATGGACGAAAACGCCGGCCCCGGAGAGGGCTGCAATGTCGTTGAGCAGCTTTTGCCGGGCGGACTCATCCCAGGCGTCATATGTGCCTTCGCGGACGGGGCGGCCGAAGATCTCGGCGAAATCAGCCCAGTCCCCAACGTTATTGCGCTTGAGGATGACCCAGAAGGCCGGGATAGCCAGATTGCCGATTTGGCGGGGCTTGCCGATATAGAGGAGATTCCCGAACTCGTCCCAGCTCTCGCCGGTGAGGTCAGTCTGGTTCCGAAGGATCACCCTGTTAATTGCGTCAACGTTCTTGCGGGGAACGAGGTCATAGTTGATCCAGCCCTTCTCATCCCTGTAGAACTGGAAGAGAGAACCGCCCACCCCGAACCAGTCGTGGTCAACCAGGTCGCCGAGGAAACGGAGAAACCAAGGGGATTTGATATGTTCCTCCATCGCCTCATCCACCTTGCCGTCGCGCATAAACTGGATGGGGGAGGAAAGGACGGCCGCCTTTTGTTTCCTCAGGACGGAAAACAGATGACTATCCAGCGCGATGTCAGCGTACAGGTCCAGCAGCCGTGCACGCTGCGGGTAGTCCACCACTTCCGCCTTCCTGATGGCATTCATATAGACGCCGATATCAAGGCCTCCGCGCACCGGCTGCCGGAGGATGATAGTCTGCCCGGGGGTCATACCTACAAGGCCTCCGGCAGTGATTTTCTTTTTATTCTTGCTCATATCAGAATTTGTTTACTCGCTTGGGGTCGCTCTTCATCAGGTATTCCGACCTGGCCACCTGTTCAGCCTCCTCAAGGCGAGGCAGGCCCTCGACCACTAGTTTGCCGTCCCGTACGTCCGTAAGCCACTTGACAGCCCTTTCATAGCGGTCGATGCGCGTCTGGGTCATCAGCCCTTCCCGGATGGAACAGAGGTGGTAGATGGATATATCCTTGGCGAACATCAGTACCAGGTCGTGCCTGTCATCGCCGGAGGCAGAGAAGATCGCGTCCACGTCATACCTCCCGGAGAGGTAAGACTTCATTTCCGCAACGGCCTGGTTTTCCACTATCTCCAGTATGTTTTCATCGCCCCGTGCTGCCTTCTCTACGAATTCGAGGCGGATGGAAGCGGAGTAGTCATCAACGGTGATAAAGTTGGTTTTCATTGCTATGCTCTGTTTTTAGACTGTCTCGCCATAGCCTTAGCCGACATCGTCGAGACTGGGTGGAGAGACATCATTTTTTCGTCGATTATGAAGTTCCCGCCTTCGAGGCAGTCCATACCGTCGGCGTGGAACGGAAGGGCCATTGAGAAGAACTTGAACTCGTCAGCAAGGAGTTTCATATGCGGGTCCTCTTTCTCAGCTTCGTTCAGTACCAGGAACCCTTCCCGGTTCAGCGGCTCCAGATGTGCTTCTATACGGGTGGCCTTATCTCCTTTGCTCCGGAGGTCCGGGGTGACAGACAGCTCGATGCCCAGACGTTTACGGGCCTTTCCGATGGCTGGACGGAACACCTGCTGGAACATAGGATCCTGCAGGGAGTTGTTTTCCTGGAAGATGTATATTGCCTTGCCGGTCTTGGCCCGGGCAAGCTGGAACAGCGAGAAATAGTGCTCGACGAATTCAGCCGTAGTCATCTTGCCGAGAAATCCTTTGATGACATACAGGGTACGGTCAAGCTTGCCCATAAGGAACATAGCCTTGAGGGAGCCTTTCTTGTTTTTGGCTGTCCCCTTGGCCTCACTGTATGTGGGGTCGGCATATATGACCAGGAACGGGAAGCGATTCAAGTTCGGGACCTTCCCCCATTTGACATCCGGGAAGAGCTTCCCTTCGGTGACGGGATTGTTGAAATACTCACCCTGGACGGTGACGGTGTCGGTTTTGGACAGGACTTCGTCAATCATCTCCTCCGTGTTCTTCTCGGGCCAGGTGCTGCGACCTTTGCCATCCCTTATATTGACGATATCCCAATTGCCTTTGACGTCCTTGTTGCTTGCGATGTTGCCGGCGCGGACTATACAGCAATCTTCTGCGATGATGTTGCCGCACCAGATGATAAGCGTGGGGACGGAAATGGAACGCGTGGGGTACACGGCTTTGTTCCACCACCTCCAGCGCTTCTCCAGGACTTCAGGGTTGCGGCAAGCCTCATCGGTGTCGAAGTCATCCTGATACAGGACGTCCGGGCGGACTTCCTCATTGCGGAGGCCTCGGGGGGCGTTGCCTGCGCCGATAGCAAGGAACATCGCCCCGCCGGTAGTCTTGAAACAGTTCTCTTCCCAGTCGCCGGCCCTGGGCACCTGCTCACCGTAGTATTGCCGGATTCGGCGGTTTGCCTCGAAACTTGCCCTGTACGGGGCGAGGAGCCTCTTTGCAGCCTCCTCGGTGGCAGAACTGAGCAAGATCATACGGCGTCGCCCGGTAAGCACCAGGAACATAATTATCATCATCACAACGGTGCTCTTCGCCAATTCACGGGACCAGGATAGGACTTCATACCATTCATCGTGTGAAAGGATCCGCTTGATGGCTTTCTTGTGGAATGCCGCGAACGGGTACTTGGCGTAGCGTGGGAAAAAGAACTGCATCCACTCAATGGGGCGTTCCTCCAGATACCGGCGGTGCTTTTCTATTTCTGCCGGCGACTTGGATTCGTCGATGGGGGTGCTGTTGAATTCAGCCTGTTTAATATCCTCCCAGCGTTTGAGTGCGTCCCTATCAATCTGCTTCATAACTACAAGAGGGATTTGATGAATTTGTCGAAGAGGTCAACGAAGACCTTTGTCTGGTCCACGTCTATCGGGCGGAGCCATCCGATAAACCTCTCGGCCACGCTCACAACATCGTGAATTCCGATTTCAGTTTCCAGCTTTTTAATGGCGTCTGTGAGTTTGGCAATCGTGTCAGCCTCCTTGGAAGTGGCGAAACGCTTGCCGTCTTCCCGGCCCAGGATGGTCTGGTTAATCTCCGAGAGCTGGTGGTATATGTTCTTTATTTGGGTCTCTCTGGTCATCGTAAGGGAGACCTTCATCTCATCCCATTTGTCGAGTTTCGCCCAGCGAATGACTGTCTGCCTGGTTACGCCTACGGCGTCCGCTATTTCCTGCTGGGTGCGGTTCTCGTGGAGGTACATTGACCGGGCCCACTGCCTGGTCTGGTCCGATTTGCCTTGTGCCATTGCGGTATTCGTTTTCTGCAAAAATGACCTATAAAGGGCACAGGAAAAAATTCTGGTTTTATGATGTCCTTTTAAAACTGCGTGATAACGCTGGGGGACAGTATGATAAAACCCAAATTTTCAAAGGCGGAAATCAGTGCCCATTTTTGCGGAAAACAAGCGCACGACAACGATGAAAAATGTTTTCAACATCATAGCGAACCAGGACCCCCGCAGTTGCACGATCCTCCTGTACGGGGTCATCGGCGACGATTTCGAGAGCGGCATCCACGCCGCAGACATCCTCGCCCAGATCCGGGAGGCGGAGGCCGCATACGACCGTATCGACCTCCGGATCAATTCCGTCGGCGGGCAGGTGGACACCGGCATCGCCATCTTCAACGCCCTGAAGGAATCCAAGGCGGACATCACCATATACATTGACTGCCTGGCGGCATCCACCGCCTCCTTCATCGCCGCCTGCGGGCGGACGGTGAAGATGAGCCGGTATGCAAGGATCCTCATACACAAGCCAAGTGGCGGCGTGTGGGGCAATGCTGCGGAGATCAAGCAGTACCTTGAGCAGCTCCAGCAGATTGAGGACATCCTTTGTGACATCTACTCCCGCCGGACAAAGCTGTCGGTGGACGAGATACGCTCAACCTATATGGACGGTGTGGACCATTGGATCACTGCGGCCGATGCCGTGCGCCTGGGCTTTGCCGATGAGGTGTACGACGACCTGCCGGTTTCCTTCGACGAATCGCTGACGCTGGACCAGCAGTGCGAACAATTCACAGCACAGTATGCAGGGAAATTCAATCCCAATTATAAAAAACAACGTACAATGTTTGACAAAATCAAGAAACTGCAGCCGTTTAGCGATTGCGCTGACGAAGCTGCCATTATGGCCAGGTTGAATGAAATCGTCAAGAAGGCCAACGCCCACGACACTGTCGTGGCTGAGAACACCACCCTCAAGCAGAAGGTCTCCGAGTATGAGGCCAAGGAGCAGGCTGCAATCGCAGCCGCCAACAAGGCACTTGTTGATGCCGCAGTCAAGGACGGACGTATCGACGAGACCCAGCGTGCCGGCTTCGAAGCTATGCTCGGTACCGACAAGGCCGAGGATGCAAAGAGCCTGCTCGCATCCATGAAGCCTGGCCGCCGTGCCTTATCCGTAGTGACTGAGGGTGCCGCCGGAATTACTTCCACCTCCGCCTGGGATGCCAGGATGAAGGAAATTCGCAAGAATTACAACCGTTAATTATCAAGTATCATGGCAATCGTAGTAAAAAACACCAATTACAACGGCGAGGTCCTTGAACGGATACTCACCGTTGCGGCGACCGGCAACGAGATCGTGTCCAAGGGACTCATCTGCGTCATCCCCGGGGTCGAGAAAAAGATCAGCATCCCGCGTCTGAGGACCGGTAAGATGCTCCAGAAGCGCAAGGAGAACCCCGTAGTGGAAGACTCCAAGGGCAACTTCAACTACAGCGAGCAGTCGCTGGACCCGAAAGACTTCATGGTCTTCACTGTATTCAACCCCCGCACTTTCGAGAACATCTGGCGCAAGTATCAGCCTAAGGGCGACCTCGTTTTCGCCCAGCTTCCTCCCGAGGCCCAGAACGCCCTTCTGGACGCCCTGTCCAAGCAGGTCCAGTTCGAACTTGGCACCCACTATGTGAACGGAGAGTACGGAGATTCTGACGACCAGCTGTTCGACGGAATCCTGACCCAGGCCGCAAAGGACGATGATGTCATCGTTGTCTCCAGCGATGCGACCAAGCAGACCGACCGTCTCAAGGCCGTCCGCAAAGCCATCCCTGTCGCCATGCGCAACAACCCTCACCTGAGGATCATCATGAGCGTGAATGACTTTGACGAGTACGACGACGAGCTCACCAAGAGAGAGGGCAAGAACGCTGACGAGACCAAGACGAACCGTCAGGCATACAAGGATATCAAGATTGAGACCCTTGCTGCCTGGCCCGACGACCTCATCGTTGCGACCCTGGCATCCCCCGACGAGATGACCTCCAACCTTTTCGCGGCCGTCAACCTCCAGGATGACGAGCACGTCATCCAGATCGACAAGGTGTCCGCCATGTCCGAGCTCTACTTCTTCAAGATGCTCATGAAGGCCGACACCAACATAGCCTTCGGTGAGGAGTTCATAGCCCTTGACAAGAGGGAGAACCCTTCCTTCGTCGAAGATGCCGACGACGATGACAACGCCGGCGACGATGACAATGCCGGCGGCGGTGACAATGCCGGCGGCGGTGACAATGCCGGCGGCGGTGAATAGTCATTCCTAAACCTTTGTAGTCCATTGTACCATCCAACGCCCGGGAGGGGGCACACCTCTCCCTTGGGCCGCGGAAATAGCAAAAGAGCATGAACATCGAATCCGTCATAACAATCCTCCAGTGGGTGCTGCCTTCAGGCAGCCTCGGGGCTGTCGTCGGTTGGTTCGTCTCGCGCAAGGGGCGGCGTCTGGACATGCTCGCCAAGATGCAGAAGTCCATCGATGACCTTACTAAGAAATATACCGAGGTCCTTGATGAGAATGTACGCCTGAAAGGCGACAAGGCCGACCTTCTAGCCCAGATGCGCGAGATGGAAATAAAGATGGACATGCTGAATGCCAAGGTTGATGAGCTCACAGAACAATTAAAAAATAAGAACAATGAAAGGAATCAAATCAATTCTTCTGGTCGCCGCACTCCTGTTCGCGGTGGCAGAACAGCAAAGCAAGGCGGGAGCCTTCGCAGTGGGACTCTCGCAGATGGAGGTACAGTTAAGCCCCCCCGAAGCTCCATTAGTGCCGGTCGTCGAGGAATCCCCGGTACTGCCCACCCTCACCTTCCTGTCGATGGAGAACAACCAGTGGTCGCAGCCGGCGGAGATACAGAGTATGCCCCCAAAGGCACCGGATCCGTGGTCGAAGATCCCGAGTTACCCCCCGATCGAATGTAAGGAACGCGAGGCCTTCCTGAGAGAATCAATCCGCCCTCCATTACCTATTATGACCCGTACAACCCCTAATTACAATACTTACCATGGGATACATACACGGAAGTAATATGATTGTCTTCCTCGCCGGCAAGGCCATCGGCCATTGTTCGTCGTGCGAGGTCCAGGACAGCGCGGAGACCAAATCCCGCGCCATAAAAGTGCTCCCTGAGTACAGCTCCGGTGAGCAGCAAGACACGGATCTGACCCCTGTGGCCGGTGAGAAGTCCGGCCTCTGGGACGAGAAGTCAGTATCCAAGCGTTCCGTGACCATCAATGCGGACGCATTCGTCTGTGACCCTGAGTCTGGTATGGGATACGATGAGTTGGTCGAAGCAATGGACGCTGCGGAACCCGTCAAGGTGAAGTACGCCCACGCTGACGAGGTCAACTCAAAGTATCGCGTAGGCCTCTTCGTCATTACCTCCCTCACCCGCAATGATCCTGCGGACGATGACTCCACCCTCAGCCTCACGGTTGAGAACTCGGGCCCTGTCCGCACCAAGACAGTATAAGTGAAACAACCGCCACCGGGGGCTCCGGCCCCCTGTGGTTTTAACAATGAGTACAATGGGAAAGACAAAAACTGAAGCTCCCCTCAAGACATTGACACTAGCAGGGGAAGACTATCCTTACATCGAGACAATGGGCGGTCTCCTCGATTTCCAGGAGGAGACAGGGAAGCTGGAGCCCTCCGGCCTCGAAGAGAACCTCAAGTATATGTACCATACCGTGCGCTCCGCGTGTCGAAGATACAGGAAGGAGTTCTCTATGACGTTCCAGGAATTCGTGGACTGCTTTGATCCCGTCGAATTCAACAGGCTGATCAAGGCCATCAACAAGGGCAAAACCCCCGAAGACCCAAAAAAAGCGTAGCCCCGGTACCGGCGACAGACCTCCTCGGGCTTGCCGTCGGGAAAATTGGGCTGGGGCTTGGTGAGTTCAGGGTAATGACCACGGCGGAGTTTGAGGCAGTATGCCGCCAGTGGAACGAATACCGTGACCAGGACCTCAAAGATAAATGGACCCGTTGCAGGCTACAGTGCTATTACGCAGTGAAGCCCTATTTGGCCCAAGGCACCAAACCCCAGAAGCTTTTCCCCCTGAAATGGGATGAACGGGGCATCCACCCTGAATTAAGCAAGGAAGAGAAAGAAGAGACCAGGGCAAAGATGAGAGAATTAGTTGAACTCTGGAAGGACGATGAAGAATAAGACGTCATACGAGATTGATTTCCTGGGACGCGACAGTGTAACCGACGTCTCCAAGAAAATCGTGTCCGGCGTCCTCTCTGCCCAAGGTATCATCACAGAGTCCATCGGCAAAGTAAGTTCCGGTCTTGAGTCGCAGGCGGCCGAGGCAGCTGCTGGGGCGAACAAAATCGGCAGCGCCATCAAGGCGGTTGCTTCCGGTGCCGTCCAGGCAGTATCGACTGGAGTCAAGAACGTTGCTGCCAGACTGCTCACCACAACAAAAATCACAGAGCTATGGACCGCGGCCCAGACCAAGCTTACCACAGCTATCGGGGCTTCCACGGTTGCGGCAAAGGCCTTCACAGCAGCCATTACTATGGGGGCGGCATTCATTGTTTCCGGGGCAATCATCGCCATCAGCAAATATATTGACAAGAAGCGGGAGCTCAAGAAAGCTACAGAGGCGGCCAAGCAGGCGGAGATTGATGCCCGCAAGTCCGTCCAAAGCACCGTGGCCGGCAGCATAGCCGCACAGCTCGTATCATACAGGAGCCTTCAACAGGAGTGGAAATCTCTGAACGGGAACGCTGCCAAGCAGGCCAAGTTTATCAAGGACAATGCCAAGGAATTCAAAAAACTTGGGGTACAGGTCAGCTCAGTCAAGGATGCGGAGAATGTCCTGATAAAGAACGAGGATGCCTTCGTGGAGTCCCTTAAGCATCGGGCAATGGCCGCCGCAGCAATGGAACTTGCTTCGAAGAAATACCAGAGCGCCATTGAGAAGATGCTGCAGGCGGAGGATGCAAAGAAGGTTACTGACGGTGACAAGAAAAATGCCCGGCTCTATGCGGAAGGCGTTTACCAGGACGCTCTTCTTGGCGCCAAAGGGGCTATGGGCCGAGGAGGCGTAGTCGGCCAGCGGAACCAGATCATCAATGACGCATACGCCTCCAACATCAAGTCATACGGCGAAGCCAGGGCGGCAGCTTACCAGGAAGCCTCCAACAAAGAAAAGGCGGAGGGCGACAGGTACTTTACCATCGTGAGCCAGCAGAACAAAGTGGCCGACGATATACTCAAAACACGCGGAATCAGGTTGGGGAAGGATGGGGACCTGGGCGGCAAGGCCGGGAGTATAGACGCAATAGAGAAGAAGATCCAAGCCCTGACCAAAGCCCAGAAAACGGCAAGTGCGTATGAGCGTGCCGAGCTTCAGAAGGACATCAATGCCTGGAAGAAAAAACTCGAGGCCGTCAATCTGGAACTTGAAGCGCTCGAAGTTCCGGCAGACCCGAAAACACTCCAGGAACTTGATACGGCTATTTCTTATTATAACAAGCTTCTCAAGGTGGCCGGGGCCGAAGAACGCGCCGATATCCAGCAGACAATCAACGGCTACGAAAAGAAAAAAACGGCTATTGAAGACTCTTTGAAAGCCATTCAAATGCCGTCTAACCCCAGCACTTTCGAAGAATACTCGAAGGCTGTATCCATACTCGAAGCACAGTTAGCCAAGGCTTCTGCATCTGAAAGGTCAGGGATCCAAGCGACCATTGACGCCCTCAAGAGAGAGGAGGGCGAGCAAAAGGCCCGCTTGGCGCTCGCCACTACCCCCGCGGTACTGGAAAGCATATTTGATTACGAGCAGGCTATTTCAGCCTGTGAAGATGTCCTGCGCTTCGCAGGTGAAGAGGAACGAGCAATCATCCAAAAGCGTATCGATGATTACCGCCGAAAGAAGGAGGCAATTGAAGACACCCTCGATGCGCTTGATACCCCCCACGATCCCAAGTCTTTGGAGGACTTCGACAAAGTTTTGTCTGCCCTTCAAAGAAAGTTGCAGAAGGCGGGAGAAGATGAACGCGCTGGCATCCAGGCGAGCATCGATGCCTACAAGGCCAAAAAGGCCGCTATTGAAGCATCGCTCAGCGTGGCTGGCGACGAAGCACTTGCATCAATGGTGCAAAACGGCCTCGGAATAGATACCGAGCTGGAGGTAAAGCTGCGGGCGAAAGTAATCGGGGCGGAAATAGCCAAGCAAAAGATCCAGGAGCTGCAGCAGATGTCCATAGTCGCCGAGAGTGATGAGGACAGAGCTGCCATTCAGAACTCCATCAATGCCTGGCGGAAGTATGCTCTGAACCTCGATTCTGCGCAGACATCCGGCCAAAAAGCGGCCGGTACGCTGTCCGGTCTTTCTTCCGTCGCCGGGAGCATATCCGGAGTCGTCGATGAAGGTGCTGCTGGATGGCTGCAGTGGGGGTCGAACGTCATGTCGGCCATCGCCCAGGCCCTGCCATCGATTGCGCAGGTAATCGGGGGTAATGTAGCCCAGGCGTTTTCAGGGGCTATCGCCCAGTCCCAGGCTGTTCCCTTTCCCTTGAATCTGGTTGCCCTGGCAACGAACCTTGCTGCCGTGGGTGCGGCGGTAGCGTCAATCCCCAAGTTCGCGGATGGCGCCATCGCCTACGGTCCCACCCTGGGCCTTTTCGGTGAATATGCCAATGCGGCCAATGACCCGGAGGTCGTGGGAAAGCTCAGTGACCTCACCCGCCTCATAGCCCCGGCTCTCGGGATGGGTGACGGGAAGGTGGAATTCGTCCTGAGGGGCCGTGACCTGTACGGCAGCTTTGAGAATTATTCCCGCTATAGAAAGAGGAACAGATAATGCCAAGATACAAGATATACAGCAGCTCTTTCTACTCAAGGAAGAACGTGGCCTGGTCCTTCGAGCTCTGGCGCGAACAGGACGAGCCGCCGACATCCGTTATGACGTCCCGCAACCCCCGGGATGCGGCCCTCCTTATAGAGTGGCTGGAGACGTCGAAGGCGGACACGATATGCGGCTCGGCAGCAACGCTCAAGCTCGTGTCCCCCGGGGACAGGACGTTCATAGACCTGTATACCGATCGCCCTGACGGGGTGCGGTTGAAGGTGTTCCGCGAAGGCACTCTGTTCTGGGAAGGGTTCCTGGATCCGGAGACCTACGAGGAACCCTATAGCGAAAACGAGGACTATGATGTCACCCTCACCTTTGCCGATTTCGGTATTATGGACCGGTTGAAGTATAACCAGTCAGGGATGAAGTCCTTGTCGGCGATTCTGTCCAACGCATTGTCAAGGGCCGGCTTTGCCGGTGCCGTTGACACTTCCCTGATAAGCACACAGATGGATGGTGCGACCATTTCGCTTTCCAATATCTATGTCCGCAGCGACAACTTCTACGATGAGGACGGCGAGCCTATGACTCTCCGGGATGTGGTGGCCGGGATACTCAGGCCTTTGAGCCTGCGTATGGTCCAAAGAGCCGGAAAGATCTGGCTGTATGATCTGAACGGGCTCCATTCCGTCGGCGGGCAGGAGCAGGTGACGTGGGCGTCCGGTGATCAGAACCTGGGGGCCGATATCATCTACAACAACGTAAAGATAACTCTGTCCGTTTACGACGATGAGGAGTTCTCCGAGGAATTCGAATACTCTGGGGAAGTGGATGAGTCCTGCGTTGAATATGATAATTTCCCCAACAGCGTCCCGGACAAAGGGTACCACTCGTTCAGGAACAACCTGAACGGGTTGGACAACCAGAATCTTGACAGCCTTTCCTTTACCTTGTTTGAGAACAGGGAGTCCGAGCAGGTCGAATTGCTCCAGGACGGGCTGTTGTTTTTCAAGATCCTTCCCATACAGGGAGGTCAAGAGTGCGAGGGTGTGGCTGTCATGTTCTATGTGGGTTGCCACGAAAGGCACCATCTTGCCCCGGATTGGGAGCACGATTCGACTCTGGTAAAACGTCACGGGTACCTGCCCGGCGGCCAGGCCGACGGCCTGCCTCCCGGGGCGCAGATGCTGAGGGTGTACAGCGCATACCTTAACAAGTGCTCTGGGAACTACAGCCTGCGCTTGCAAATGAAGGTTCTTTTCGATGTCAGGTATAACCCCTTCACCGATATTGAGGACAATGAGAAGGCGGCGTCAAAGAAGCTTTACCAGACACGCCGTGTCTATGTCCCTGTAAAAGTGGAACTCGTAAACGAAGCCGGGACGGTGCTCTACCACTACAGCAACAGGACCGCCCGCACCACCGATTATAGCTTCATCGGCATCGCAAGGGCCTTGTATGAAGGGGAATGGGTGAGCGGCGCAGCGGAATATGATGACTGCGAGCTTGCCTTTGACCAGGACACCGACAAATGGGATGACAGCAACGTCTTCCAGGCAGGCTGGCTTGGCAACCGGCAGGCCATTCCGATGGCATACAAGCGCGGGTCCGTCCTTAAAAGCGCTGATTTCGGACAGTATATGCCGCTACCTCCGGTGGCCGGCAAACTCTGTATCACGGTGTGTGCGGGTATGCGCCGCTGCGAGAAAGATTCCACCCCTCTGGGTGATTCTTATGAATGGAAGAATGCCCACGACTTGCTGAGGTGGATATTGTTCACTGTCCCTGAGGTGGCGTTGGTGAAACGAGATTCAACATATTCTGAGGTCAAAAGCGAGGATGTGGAGTACCATGGGCTGCTGAACCCGAATGCGAAGGAGGATCTCGAACTCGATGAGATCTGCGGCACTTCGGACTCAGCCCCTCCGACGGCCCGCTGCCTGCTGTACACCTCATCAGGGGACCGGGTCGGGGCACTCACCAGGGCCGGCAGGACTGCCTGCCCGGAGCAGCTGCTTATAGGAACGTTGTTCAGCCAGTACGCTGAGCGGAAAATGCAGCTTTCCGGAACGGCCGGGAGTGGATCCGGGAGTATGGTCAAATATACGGATGCAGCTATGCCGGGCAAATACTTTATGATGGTTGCCGAGGAACTGGACGCAATAGAGGACGAAGCAAGGACAACCGTGACAGAGTTTGACGAAGACAGATACGACGAAGCATGAGCATGGATAAGACATATACCGGTGCGATTGTAATGCACGAGGCGCGCCCCCGCAGCAAGCGTCTGCAGGGGGTTGCCGGCAGTTTGTCCTTGACCGGCCTAGACCTTTCCGACTATCTGTCCAAGGTGGAGGCCTCCTTGCTCTACCATCCGTTGCGCGGATCCCTGGGCTTGCCGATGTCCGTACAGAACCTGACGTTCGCAGACACGGACGAACCGTCAGAAGATGCGGACCTCGAAGTAGTGGTCATAGATGATGTCCGGTACTTGCATACCAAACTCCCTTTTTATTCGGATGTTGACGTGGCCGTCGGTGGCCCTGGAGCTTCCGACGGATCCGCCGGCGGGGCGACCATCCTTTCACAACTCGAGGACGTCCAGATAACCAATCCGGCGAACGGCCAGGTCCTCAAGTACAACGGCACCAAGTGGGTGAACGCCGCCGATGAAGGCGGGTCGCTGGTATCCTGGACACAGCATCAGCACTCCGGGACGAAGATTGCTACGGTGACCATCGGCGGGACGCCTACGGATGTATACGCCCCCTCGATATCTTATTCAGCTGGCATCGGCTTGCAGCTGAACGGAACCACCTTCTCGCTGAAGAGAGCGACATCTGCCGATATAGGAGGAGTGCAGCTCGCGGCCCGAGGCGAAAGCGGCATACCGGTATACTTCGACGCCGACAGCTCCGCGCATACCATCAATTACCTGGCAGTCCAGACGGAAGCCGGTAGCATCATACTGCCATTCCTTTCAAACGACATCGCCTTCCTTAAACAGCGAGGCGGCAATGCGACGCTTACCGGCGGCTTCTCGAATTCTCCGAACATCGACAGGATATTCGACGGCAAGCCCGACTATGCCGTCATCACTCCGGATTCGCAGGATGCCGAAATCGTGCTCACCATCACCCTTCCGACGGACCGGCCATTTAACTATGGCCAGAGGCTATACGTCGATTTCGGCTCCACATCCTGGCACGCCGGCAGCATAACGGTAGAATGCTACCACCGAGATATCGCGGAAACGGAAAGTGAATCCAAGTACAAAACCGTCACCGGCACCTGTAATTCATCATACTGGGTCGCCGGGCTTGTGAGTACAGTGGAAGGCTACAAGATAACAAAGATCGTCATCACCTTCACTGATTTCACGCAATACGGCTTCCGCATCTGCCAGGTCGGCCTTCAGCACTATGACTCGTACGGTGCTGCGGCATCATATATGTCCCGCGGGTCCGACGACCCCGTCTGGAGAAATATCTCCCCTGCAGGCGACAGTTATACCCTTGGAGAAAACGGCGCAAACTGGGGCGCACTGTACCTGAAAAACGGAGGAACCATACTTGCCGGCGGCACCGCCAGGATGATATTCAACTCCTCCGGTAGCATAGGCCTGCTCGGCCCCGTGTACACTCAGGGCAACCTGACGCCCAATGCAAATTCATACTCCCTGGGATCCGCTGCGAACCCCTGGACAAAACTGAACCTCATCACGGATGGCACCATTAATGTGAGCGCCTGGGGCAGCGGCAGCTCTGTCGCGGCCTTCTCCTTCGGCGATACGAACATTTCCTATAAACCGCTGAAGCTCTCCGGATCCAGTAAGAAGATATGGTTCGGCGACACCTACTACCTCGAGCTGGACGCGAACAATCAGTTGCACACGAATGCAGTCTTCACCTCGGACCTCGACGTGTCCGTCGGCGGCCCGGGCTCGGGCTCCGGCGGATCCGGAGGTTCATCGGTCGCCTGGGGCGCAGCCGCCAACGGATACCAGTACCTTAACGTATCCGGATACGACGAGAATACTCACCGGGTGGCGATGTATGGTCACAGCCACGCCTTCGCCGATCTCACCGGCAAGCCGACGACCCTTTCCGGCTTCGGCATTACCGACGGAGTATCCATGGTAACATCGTCCGGCGGCGGAAACGCCGTGACATCCATCACGGCATCAGGCCACACGCTCTCCGTCACCAAAGGCCTGACCTTCCTGACCAGCCACCAGAGCATCTACTCCCTGACCCTTCAGGCAGGGGCCTTCTCCGGCATAACGTATACTCCGAACGCAGCCGGGAAGACCGTGAACATACCCACAACTCTCGACCACCTCTCCGACGGAACCACAAGGAAACTCTCCGACTACGTCACCCTGGCCACCGAGCAGAACAATATCAGCGGGCGCAAGAGTTTTACCGGCGGCTTCGGAGTCAACGAGATATACCAGGGTACGTCTACGACGAACGCCATCTCTATCTACAGTATCATAACCTTGTGGAAGGCTACTTCCGTCAACGGCAACCTCTATCCATACGCAGCCGGGAAGAACCTGGGAATGGCCGGATATGGCTGGAGCACCTTATCGCTAAATGACGGCGCCGGCGCATACGTCAGCGAATGGGGCAACACAACTCCCGTGCTGTTCATGGACGTGACCACCAAGCAGCTGTCATTCTACGCAGGCGGGGACTGCGTGCTGCGCGCTTACGAAGAGAGCGGCGGGGGCAAGTCGCCGCTGCTCATCAACCGCAACGGCAGCACCATCACCCGCAGCGTCCACTACTATTCAGCACTGCGCCACAGCTTCTGCGTGAATAACAGCACCCTGGGTGATCCGACCTGGGACGTCCTGATGCAGGTGGAAGCCAACGGTGCCGGCGGAGGCAGGAAGGTGAAGTTCTACGCCAACCTGTTCTCCGGGAGCGAAGACTATACCGTCGGCGAAAGCGGGAACGCCTTCGGCGCCCTGTACCTTAAGACGGCCGGCGTGATATACGGCGGCGGCACCGCCCGCATCACCCTGTCCGGTACGTCATCATACAACTCCGCGAACGTTACGCTGAACGGCAGCGCCCGTGTGTATGGAGATCTATGGCTGTCGAACGGAAGCAACTCGGGCAACAAGCTCATCTTCGGCGACAGGAGCTCAACTACAGACTATTGTTATATCCAGGAAACGCCGGACGACAGCCTGACCTTCAAAGCAGGGAAATTATTGCCCGCAGGGGCTTATCAGGACCTTGGCAATTCAGCCAACCCCTGGCAGTATCTGTATGCCAAGCGCTGGTACCCGGACGCGGCAAACGCCCCCGGATTCTATGTCGAATACAGCAGCGCCAACCAGGCGCTTACCGTAAACGGCAACCTGATAGTGACGGGAGACATAGCCGTCGGCGCCTACGCCTCCGGATCCGCCTCGTTCCCCGTATCTGTCGCAGGCACGCTCACGCCAGTATCCAGTGGGACCTTCAGCCTGGGTACGGCCAGCCTGAAGTTCAACTACGTTTACGCCCGCTACATCGGCGATTCGTCCAATTACCTCACATCGCTCTACTCGAGCTCCGTCACCGCTACGACGCTGAACGCCACAACGGTCAACATCACGGGAATCCTGACGGAGCCGACCCTCACTATCTCTGAGAGCATCGAAAGCTACCTTAGCGGCGACTCGGGCACGACGTCAAGCTCTTTGAACATTGCGTCGCTATACTCTAATATTTCCAATATCGTCAACGGCAAATACCGCAAGCTGGCCATCGGCGCATACACCCTGCAGGTAACCGGCTACCGCAACTACAACGGCCAGTACTCCGTCTATGCAGGGCGCTACTGGTTTGAGCAGACAAGCGCAGCTTCCAACTACTGGTACATTCATCGACTGTAATTATGGCCCATACATCAGGATACGAAGACATATATGTCGACTCCATAACTCCGTCCGGGCTCAGCTTCCGCGACGAAGTCCGCGCAGCCCTCGGAACCACCGAGAGCCACGTCGGCAGGCTCTGCATGGACGTGGACGACCAGGGAAACGACGCCGGGCGCATCAATCCGAATTCCGTCCGGAAGCCGTATCGGTCTTCCGTGCCCGCGTCCACGGAAGCCGCACGGGCCGCCGCAAAGTACGGATGGGATATCCTCACGAAGCCGGCCGGCTCCCAGCTCGGCATCTTCCTTCAGACCATTGACAGCCGCGTAAGCGCAGGCACCCCGCTGTGGAAGCACCTGAAGCCGCGAGGCAAGGGCCGGGGAGACGGAGGAGCAGATGAGTGGGGACGCATACGCGATTTCGACCACTACAGGCGCAATGCCCCCGAGCTGGGGCAGCCGCTCGAGCTCGACCGGCTCAGCGTCTCAAGCCTGGGGCTCACAGGATGGAAGAAATACATATCCGTACCGGCCAACAGCGCCGCCAATTCCTACACCTTCTATACGCCCAGGTTTGTACTCCGCAACGGCGCGCACTTCGTGTTCAGAGCCGAGATATCGAGCTATAACCATGGTACCACGGCCTGGAACCCGTACGTGGACTTCGATTTCGACGGCGCCGAAGTGGACGTATACCTGCGCAACAGCCAGGGGAACGTCCTGCTCGAGGAACAAAACATTACCATCCCGGACGGAACTGGCCACTCATCAGCCCCGGGGCGGACGATGGACTTTCATCTGGCCGTAGATATCGCCGACCAGAACGCCGTCTATTCAGGATGCTACTGGCAAGTCACTTTCCACCATGGCATAAATAATACATCGTACAGCGGGCAGAAGTTCGAGGTGACGTTCAAGTTCTCCTTCCCGACGGCCACTACCATGCTGTTCAACCACCAGGGCTCCGACGGCGTCTTCATCAGGCCAAAGCTCTGGCAGGCCGCGGCAGGATGGAGCGACAGCCCCGCGAAGGCGAACCTGTTCGGCAGCAACGCCTGGCCGATAGCCGTCATCAGAGCATCATCAGGAGGCAGCTCGCAGTCTAAAATAGTTATGGTCCCGGACGGAGGATTCATCTCCTTTGAGGACATCGGAATCAACGTGGCCGTGCCGGCAAGAGGATCTGCAGGGACGCTTGTGGTTTACCTCTTCATCGGCAACTACCGGGCTATCTTCCCGAATTACCTCCAAGGCACCTGGTTCCTTCCGGTAACCGACTCGGGAGTCGTAAACAATCAACTCTTCCCGCTGCCGACCTGCAAATACGATATCAGCACGATGAGCACGCAGGAACCTGTCATCTTCAGCCTGACGGGCATATCTGCCTTCAAGCAGTACTCCCGCTCCGACAGCCAGGGAGTGGCCGACATCCTTGTGGACGGCTTCGTGACCAGCTGGGCCGTGAACCGGATACTGCTGTCGCTCAGCGGAAGCATATACAACGCGGACCCGGGAATGCCGGTGCTCACCAGGCTCATACTCTTCAACAAGGAGACCGGCGAATACGTCGAGGCCACCAGCCAGTATACCGTGGGCTCTGACGGCCGGCTGAACTTCTCCCCCTCGCTGACGGTGCAGGGAGGAAGCGTATACGACAACGCCTCCGGAACAAACTATAAACTCTATGTCCGCTTCGAGGTCTACGCAGACAAGACCTACTACTATACCTTCAAGAAGCCGTCCAGCGGCGGGTCTCCGGAATATACGACCGTGGATCCTGGCTATTTCCCCATCCGCCGGTTCGGGCAGACATACAACAGCAACTACAATATTTATCCTTAGTGCTATGCAAAATCTAAACACCCTCACCAACAAGGACCGTCTCCGCTATGGAGCAAAAGTCCTACTCGTAGTCATCGTCGCCTTCCTGGGCATCATCTCCTGCTCAGGGGCTATCTCCCACGGCACCGCCACCGACGAGAACTTTTTCACCGTCTGCGGCGCCCTCGGGCTCGCATCCCTCGCCTTCTCTACGTTTATCCTCGTGAAATATCTTTTTAAAAACGAAAAATAGCCATGCAGAAAATTACACTCATCAACGCCGTGAATGTCCTTTCCGGCATCAAAATCACAAAAATCAAAAACGACAAGGTCAAGTTCACCTTGATCGCAGACTACAGGGCCCTTCGCAAGGCATCCCGCGAATACGAGGAAGACCAGAGGGAAATAGTTAAACAGTTCCAGGATGATCACGCTGGAGAGGAGGATGAGGTTAAGAAGCTTCGTTCTGAGGGGAAGCCTGTGACTGGGCATGATGACTTCCTCAAAGCCGAAAAAGACATCAATAAGGTTCTGGCTGAGATGTCCCGCGAGGAATGTGAGGTCGAGGGGCTGAAGAAAGTCAAGATCGAGGACTTCCTGAAGGCCGTGACTGATGCGGACCTCACAATGGAAGATATCGCCAACCTGGACGGTATCGTTATAGAATAGCATTTCAAACATCATTTAAACATCATTAAAATGGAAATCGAATACAGTAATAAGGTGACCGGGTCAGACTTCCGGACCACAACCGAAAACTTTGTCATTGAAGGCAAGTTCCGCAAGGACGCCGCTTCCGGGAATATCATCGAGCTCAATGCCAGCGCCCGCAGAAAGGGAGATATGGCTGTTGGGGCGGATGAGATCGGTTTCTGGGGCAACGAACTCCGCTATACGGTGTACGGCAAAACAGCAGCAGAGGTGGCCGAAATCGCCGGTGCGATAGAAGAGTCTGTCGAAGAAATAGAAGGCGGGGAGGCCGAGTAACATGAGAAGCGTCCGCCTCAAGAGAATAGCCAGGAAGGCCACATATACCATCGGTAAACTTTACATAGATGGCTGTTATGTGTGCGACACGCTGGAGCCGATCGACAGGGGGCTGACGCAGAAGATGTCCCTTGCCGAAATTCTGCGGAAAAAAGTTCCCGGGAAGACGGCTATCCCTACGGGATTATACCGCCTCGACTTCAATACCGTCAGTCCCAAGTTCAAGGACCGCAGCTGGGCAAAGCCTTATGGTGGCCGCGTCCCAAGGATCCTTGGCATCCCTGGGTTCGATGGCGTTCTTTTCCACCCGGGTACGACCGCAGCAGATACTTCGGCCTGCCCTCTTGTGGGGGAAAACAAGGCCGTGGGCAAGGTGCTCAACTCCCAAAAGACTTTTGCCCGCTTGATGGAAGACTACTTTGAACTGGCACGAAAAAACGGAGACAGTGTATGGCTATCGGTGGAGTAAAATACCTGCTGCCTTTCATGTCGCTATGGCTGCTGTCGGCATCTTGTGCACCATGCCGGCAGCTGCCGGAAGCCGTCCGTTACCGGGACTCAACGGTAGTGCGGTATGTAGATTCCACCGTGGTCAATATCCGCGACAGCGTGGTCCTGGTATCCCTCCCTGTCGAGAGCTCCATGGCTGTGGTCCCCAGGGACTATTCGTCGCATCTGGAGACCAGCGTTGCGGAAAGCGATGTATGGGTGGACGATGGCGGCTTCCTTCATCACACCATCAGGAATAAGCCCGAAAAGCTGCCGGTGGTAGTCCCCATCTACGATAAAGCACGCACCATTACGTCGATGAGCGGCCATGACGGTGAGCTGCTCAGGACGGTGGAAGTCCCGGTACCGGCGGAACTGACCTGGTGGCAGCGCTTCCGGATCAAGTCATTCTGGTGGCTTATATTGATTGCCCTGGTTGGCTGGAGGCGAGAACTGCTCGCACTTTTGAAACTCATCATTAAACTATTTGCATAATATGTTCAACGAACGTTATCAGAACGACCGGCACTTTATCTGGTACTTTTACCTCAAGGATGAGGCCAAGACCCCTTTCAACCTGGAAGGAAAAGATCTTACCTTGGAAGTGAAGGTCGGTTTATCGGTATTCCATATCAAGGAGTGCACAGTGGTCGGCAATTCTATTGACTTCTATTTCCGCGGACGCACACAAACACGACCGGGCCTCATTGAACTCATCCTTATCATCAATAAAGGGAAGGATGGTCAGCAGGCGTTCGACGCCATTGCCGGAGGGCTGGTACCCCATAGTGATATGGCTGGCCCCTGTGGCCCATCCGGGGCCCGCGCTGACGCAACGGGGGTTACCTCCTTTGTCGGGGAATGGATAGATGACCGCTTGATTCCCGCGAGCATTGCCCGCGTGGAGGATGTAAACGGGGGCATGACTGCCCTTAGGGAAGAACTCACATCTTTCAAGGAACGTGTGGAAACCATGCTGGACCGCTTGCAGGAAGCGGCCCACTGGTCAGACGCGTTCATCTGGAAGGATACACTAATCTGGAGAGAATAACATTTAATTTTGCAATAATATGGAACCTACAAATGAAACAACCATCCTCGATTCTTGGAATGGCCTCGGTTACCCACAGGTGGCTGAACTTATCCGTGCCGCGTTCAGGGACGTATATAACCGCCTGGGCACCGGCTCCTACATCGAGAAGACCTGGGGCGAACTGAAAGCCCTTAGAGACGAAGCCGGGCTTTCGCCTGGTACCTACTATCGTATCACTGACTACGTGGCCACCACGACTCAGCAGGGCACCCGCAGCGCCAGCCACCCTTTTGACATCATCGTATTCGCTACCGGTGTTGACACCCTTTCCGAGGATGCTCTTGCTATCCAGCACCAGGGCGATGCCCACTTCCAACACAGCGACCTCGCCGCCTGGCGTCTATCCTATTGCCTCGACAATGACACCAAGCGGTTCCTCTGGGCAGATGCAGAGGAGGGCAAGGGGGTTGTGTACCGTCTCGTTGATGAGCAAGGCAATGATCTGCCGTATGACTTTAAGGGCATCCAGTTCAAGCGACTCGCAATTACTGGATTCTCACAGAGCTTCAAGGGGAATGACGACATCCAGTCCGTCCTTCTCTTTGACCCCGATGAAAACCCGCTGTATTATGGGACTACGGACGCATACGGGAATGATGTCCCGCAGTATGCGGAAACGGAAGGGGAAGAGGCTTGGTTTTACACTTTTACTGGTGTTGACAAGTCATCATCCCTTGATAGCCCGGAGTACTACGACATGAGCACGATCAATAAGGAGCTGTCAGAAGAAACGATTCAGGCATGCATTGAAGATGGGTGCGGGACTGACACAAAAGACCGCGTTCACGGCAACGTCATCAAGCCTGCACGAGAGGAATATATGGAAGACGACACGTATTATCGTGGCCGGCAGGTGCTGAATAACATTGTTTTCTACGGCCGGCATTACGACAATGGGTACGATGATGGGTATGAGGTCGCCGTTTGCCATTCAAATACCTTCGGTGCTGAGTGTCATGATTGCACGTTCGGGAAC
>JAILIM010000015.1 GCA_024695285.1 Bacteroidales bacterium | reverse complement strand
ACCGGCATTGCCTGCGCCATCGGTATCCCGCTGGCCGTCTGGGCCGCAAGGGTGTATCTGGAGCGGTTTGCGTACCGTGTTGAGAACTACGGCTGGGTCTTTGTGGTGGCGGTCATCATTTCACTGGCCATCGCCTTTGGTACTGTGCTATGGCAGACATTGAAGGCAGCAAAGACGAATCCGGCGATTGAACTGAAGAAGGAGTAGGCTTTCATAAGCGGTTAACCGACGCCAAGCCGAGCGCAATCAAGCCTTGCTTGAATTGCCGAGGCGCGAAGGAGGAAAAGCCCGTCAGGGCTTAAACATAAATACTTCCTATCCCGATGCCGGGCGGGGCCTGAGAGGGTTCCGCCTGGCGGAGGGAGGAAAAAATTGACTTTTGAAGCAGTATTTTGTATATTTGTGTGTTTAGTAAGAAAAAGACAATCATGAAGATACTGAGAACTTTGATTTACTTAGCCCTGCTGGTGGCAGCTCTGAGTGCATGTGAGAAGATCAATCTGAACAGCTTGGAAGGGACCTGGGCCGAGCAATATGACCCGACGGTTTTTGCGATGGATGGTTCCTTGGAGTTCACCTTCGACGGTAACGGCAAATATCAGCTTCACACCTATGATGCGCTGTCCGGTAAAACTGAAGACCACAGCGGCGGATATTTGCTGGATGCCGAATACATTGAGGAGAAGAACACCATCACCTTCAATCCGTATATGTCGGACTTCACGAACGTCACGTACAAGATTGTCAAGCTGACGTCCAATGAGATGGCCTGGCAAAAAATCGGAACGGCTCCCAACCCCGGCACCTGGGCGTCCGACTACCGGCACTTTGTGAGGGTCAAGTAGTTTTCTGAAGCATTCGGAAAACAAGAGAACTGCCGTCGTCTCGCGATGAGACGGCGGCAGTTCTCTAATGTGGATGGGTTTATTTCTTGATCAGGACTATCCAACGGCCGGTTTTCCGTCCTTCTTTACGCTCGAGACATCCGTCTTTTTGGAGTTTGTTCAGATGGTATTTCACACCATCAGGAGTCAAATCAAGGATCGGAGCCAGAGCCTGACGGGTCAAGTATGGATCCTCGGTGAGCAAGTCCAGAATCTTTTGGGCAGTCTCACCGATGGGCTTTTGGGTAGTGGAAAACTTCTTTTGGGTAGTTTTTTGGGTAGTATCCTCGCCCTTTTGGGTAGTCCTTGGGCTAGTCTCTTTTCGTAGTCCTTCCAGAAGTAGGTGCCTTCCGCACCGCAGAAAGACCCTGATTTTCAGGGGTTTTCTTCGTTTATAGTGCTTTCCGTCAGGCGTCGTGTCTCAGCCCAGATTCTTTCGTCTAACGATGGCTCGATGTACCGGGCCGGAATATCCCGGCACTTTTTCCCCACATAGTAGCGGTTCCGCTCCCCTTCTGCAATGGCGCGCAGGGCCGGACGGACGCCGGCCTGAGGTGATTTGCACAGCGGCTTGAACAGCACGTCAGCCAGAGGGTCGTACCAGTGGCCAAGGTCGATCATGTTGGACGCGACAATACCCGGATCGGCCAGGTTGACATGCAGGTCGGGATACAGCCGCGCCAGTTCCAGGGAGAACGACAGCAGCGCGCGCTTGGCCCGGGCATAAGTGCCGAGCTGGCTGAATTCTTTTTCGGTCGGCTGCAGGGTTGGCTCGTCCAGCTTAACGAAGCGGCAGGTAAGCGACACCATGTTGACGATATGCGCGTCAGGCGGCAACTTAGGCAGAAGGAGCTGCGTCAGCAGCCACGGTCCGAAGTAATTGACAGCGAATGTGTTCTCGAATCCGTCCTCCGTCAGGCGGAAGCCTTTGGAAATGACGCCGGCGTTGTTGAAAAGTGCTGAGGCCGAGCCAGCTTCCACGCCATCTGAAAAAGCACGGACGGAGGCCATCGAGGCCAGGTCCAGCGGCCGGATTTCCAAATCGGCACCTGGTACACGGCTGAGAATACCAGCCTGCACGGCCGCAGCTTTTTCCATATTACGGCAGGCCATAAGCACTGGTATCCCTTGGCGGGCCAGGGCCTCAGCCGCTGCAGACCCCATGCTGCCAGTGGCTCCGGTAACTATAATCCTTCCTCTCATTTCCATCTGTTCTCTGCTTCTTCCACCTCCCGGCGAAGGCGTTCCGGAAGGCCGGCCACGCACCGGTTGCATTTCATTTCCATGGTATACATACGCCCGATGCAGTAATTCGAATGGCCGCACGGGCTCCGGTCAGTTTCGCCGCTCCTTAGCTTGTTAACGAAACCGGTATCCCGAATCAGCGCCCTTGCCATCTGCAGGCCCTCGAAGCCGGCGGCAAGCACCTCTTCCATCTTCTGGCGGGACACCATGCCGCCCACGTAGATCAGCGGCAGTTTCACCGCGGCGCGGAACTTCTTGGCATCCTCCAGGAAATAAGCCTCCCGATACGGGACAGTCGGAATCATCTGCCGGCCGAATACCCTGACCAAGGCCTTGAGCCACCAGAACTTGCGCAGGTCCATATAGTGGGCCATCGTACGCAGCGGCATTGCGCCCCGCATGACTTCCATCGGCGCCTTGCTCACGAATCCGGCGGAAAGCACGATGGCATGCACCCCCAGCCTCTCCAGTTCGCGGGCCACCTCCAGACACTCCTCCTCCTGCATGCCGCCGCGGAATCCGTCATGCATGTTCATCTTCACGAGCACGCCCATGTCATCGCCAGCCGCTTCCATGGCGCGCCGGATCACACGCTGCATCAGCCGCATACGGTTTTGCAACGAACCACCGTATTCATCATGCCGGTGGTTTGTATATGGCGACAGGAACTGGCTGATAAGATATCCGTGCCCGGCATGGACTTCCACGCAGTCGAACCCCGCTGCTCTCGCCAGTTCCACGGCATGGCCGAAATCTTCCACCAGCTCATCGATTTCGGAGACCTTGAGGCCACGCACAAATGTTGGCGAATACAGGTTGAAGCCACCCGATGCGCCAACGGGCATACATCCGCAGGTGGAACGGTGCGTCATGTTGCCGCAGTGCCCAATCTGGATGGAGCATTTCGCTCCGGCGGCATGAACGGCGTCTGTAATCCGCTTAAGGCCGGGAACAATCTC
This sequence comes from Bacteroidales bacterium, assembly GCA_024695285.1. The sequence goes on along the minus strand of JAILIM010000015.1, from coordinate 55,192 downwards.
CTCCCGCATCCACAACTGACCGTCGAAGGACAGGCCACTACGGTTCACCGACGCATATGCCAATGTGGTCATCCCCACCCCGCCGCGGGCCACGGCTACGTGGTAGTCGTAAAGATCCTGCGACGGGCTGTTGCCATAGGCCATATTCTCAAAAGCGGCCGAACGGATGATCCTGTTCCGCAGGGTCACGGGGCCTATGTTGAATGGCGTGAAAAGAGGAGAATCAATCATGTCAATAAATGAAAGGAATCATACGCTTGGTATGCGGATCGAGCTGTCCGGGGAATTCCTCCCGGTAAAGATCATGGATGCGTGCGGCACGAGGGGCCAGGTTGGCAAAGGTCCAGAGGGCGAATACCGCACCGGCCCAGGACCAGGTGAGGATGGCGAAGCCCACCCACTCCAGGAACTCCCCGAAATAATTGGCGCTGGTCACGTAGTTGAACATACCTCCGTGTGGTAGATAGTGTGCCGTATCGCCGGGGTTCCGAAGGTGCCGTATGATCCTGTCGGACTGGATGTTGATGAACATGCCGGCGATGAAGACCAATGTCCCGCAAATGAACGGCACGCTGGTCAGCCAGCACAATGGATACCGGTCTGCAGGAGAGACGTAAAAAATCCAGCCTCCCTGCATAAAGGCATTAAGCGTATTGAACACCACACCCATCAGTACGATGGAAAGCGGCATCCGGCTGTGCCCCCGCAACTGCAGCGGGAAAATGAACGAGCGGTGGAAATAGTGGCTCTGGAACAGAATCAGGAAAACCAGCCGGACAACGTCACTGCGCCGGTCGGAAAACCACCAGAGCAGCATCATCGCCACAAAGACCGGCGCTTCCATAAGGACCCAGCCCAGATGGTTGTCGACCGATGGTCCCCACTTGGAAGTATAGAACTTGCCGTATCCTGCGTTCACCCGGAAAAGCGCGATGAGCACCACAACCGCTACGGCGGCCATCACCGCCAGGAATACATAGAATGCGTGCGGAGAGAACATCATTTATTCCTTAAACAAAGCGTGAACGGCGGCTGCTATATCTTTCGTCCTGTCCCTGAAAATAATGGCGCCGTTCTCGCCGTCGATAATCATCATGCCCGGGATACCAAAAAGGGCGTATTCGTTCCACATGCTTTTGCTGTTTCTACGGCCGGCGTTAACGTCACGCACATTCACCCAGGTCATGCCGCTTTCAGGGAGAAACTTCTTCCAGTTATTCTCGCTCTCGTCTTCGGAAACCGAGAATATCTCCAGGCCCCTGTCGTGATACTGTTCATACAGAGCTTTCAGTTTGGGAATGGATTCCCGGCAGGAGGAACACCATGTTGCCCAAAAGTCCAGGAGAACGTAGCGGTTGGCGGGGTTGTTAACCACCGAACTCAGGCTGATCATGTTGCCGTCAACATCCGGAAACTCCATATCTATGAAACAGTTCGGGCTTTCGCTGCCCTCCGGCGCCGGTTCCGTTCTCGCACGGCGGGTCATAGTCTCCCGCATTTCGGCAACATATGGCTTTGCCGCAATATCCTCGGACAGGCGGTCAAGTACGCCCTGGCCCTTTGCGGCAGTGACGCCGTGGCCGTCTGACAGATAAAGCGCAAGGATGCCGGTTTCCCCTGCATTGACGATACTGTCCCGGAGCGCATCGGCGGCGTCCATGTTCCCGCTTCTTTCCAACTGGTCGATCTTGCGGTACAAGTCGTTGGACGGCGTTCCTGTTGCAAAGGTGGTCCAATCCTCATCATCGGTTGCATCAATATCGGCGACAATGGTCCCCGGCTCGAGGAGAAAGTCCTTCAGCTGCTGTTGATCCCAGGTGCTATACAGATATACATGGGTGGGCGCAGGAATGCGGGGGCGGAACTCATATGCACCGTCCTTGACCCTTGTAGTCGCAATAACCTTAAAATGATCGTACTCGTCCTGCAACTCCAGCCTGGTTCCGTCCTTAAGACCTGTGACTGAGCCCTTAACGATGCAGTATTCCGGCAGTTGCTTGCATGCGCAGAAGACCGCAACCAACAATGCCAAGGCAAAAACTAAATGACGTTTATTCATACTGCAAACTTACATAAAAAAACCGAATGATACTACCGCTTGTATTTCTCCCTGAATACCGTTATATTCGTGGAAAATCAGGAACTATGACCATTCAGCCCTACAAAGAGATCGAGAGCATCAGCAATCTCCCCGCCCCGGACAAGCTCGGGCATGTTTATCATTGTGTTTTCCAGGATATTGACTTCACGAAAGTGCCGAAGTATGCGGCATCCGGGCAGATGTTCCGGGACTGCTGCTTCCTGGGCTGCCGGCTTCCGCAGGAGGTGCTGTCCACCCTGGGTCCGGGATGCACGGTGTTCCCCCAGCTGAAACTTGCCTACAACGCATTCAGGAGCGAGCTGTACAACGGAGAGAGCCTCTATGCCGGCTTCGACCCAGACAGGGAAGAATCGTTCGAAACCTGCTACGACACCAACGTCTACAAAGATTACATACTCCGCGGCAAGGAAGCCAGGGACATCATCGACACGCTCGGACGCTCACTTCACGACCATGCCATCGGCGACGCGATGGGCGACTTCCTGGCCCGCTATGACGAGAAAAGCATAGTCGCCGTTATGGGAGGCCACGCCATCAAGCGCAGCGACCCCTCGTTCCGCGAAGTTGCCCTCATCAGCAAGGCCCTGACCGAAAAAGGCCGACTGATGTGCTCGGGCGGAGGTCCCGGGGCCATGGAAGCCACCCACTTCGGAGCCTGGATGGCGGGACGCTCCACAGCAGAGCTGGATGACGCCCTGTCCATGCTTGCCGTCGCTCCTACATTCCGGGACAGCGGTTGGCTTAGCACCGCCTTTGCAGTGCAAAAAAAATATCCTCGAAAAGAAGAGTATCACAGCCTCGGCATCCCCACATGGTTCTACGGTCACGAGCCGGCCACCCCATTCGCCTCCGAAATAGCTAAATACTTCCAGAACAGCGTCCGCGAAGACATACTCCTGACAATAGCCAAAGGCGGAATCATCTACTCCCCCGGCGCCGCCGGCACGCTCCAGGAGATATTCCAGGATGCCGCCCAGAACCATTACGAGACCTTCGGCTATGCCTCACCCATGGTCTTCCTCGGCAAGAAATTCTTCACCGAAGACGTACCTGTTTATCCGTTTCTGCAGAACCTTCTGGAAAAGGGACGCTACAAGAATCTCATACTTTCTATAGCAGATACTCCTCAGGAAGCGGTGGATGCCATAATGTCCTTCGGACGCTAGGAGCGGACTTACTCCTTCTGGTGCAGCTTTTTATAGAACTTCACGCCGTTTACCAGGGATCTGAACTCCATCCTGGGAACGTGAGTTGCGCGAATCCATTCCCCGCGGCTGATGCTGAACTCCAGAATATTGCTGAGCGGAAGTTTCATATACGTCAACCTGACCGGCTCCAACTGGTCATTGGGATAAGCGACGGAAAGGCATCCATCAATCTGGGATGATTCTCCATCGTCCATTTTATAGCATGCCTGGATGCCTTGGAGCGCCTCGTAGGCCTCCCCAAGATTATCACCAAGAGGGATAAACAGTTCGGAAATAGGATCAATCTGGACCTGAATATAATCGTCACCTATGCCGAGAGTGCCGACAGACAGGTAATAACGACCCGTGTCACCCATCTTGAACACCTGCAGGTTAACTCCGTTCTCCTCGGTATTGACGCTTGCAATCTCAAGCCGGTGGCGGAAAAGGCTGCTCTGCGCAAAAGCACTTGCCGCCAGGACGACCGCACAAATAAGGCAAATAATCTTTTTCATAACAACCGCTTACATTACAAAGATTAAGCCAAATGTCTATCAATTCCAACTCCAAATTTACGAATTTTTGCGCTCGCAGGAAAGAATGTGAATTATTTCATTGCGTTCAGCGATTTGCTCTTGATTGATCCTTCGGTAGATACGCATCAGGTCAGCAGTTCTTCAGTAATGACCGACGGCCGGTCGCCCTTTTTTTGCCTATATGCAGACTATTTCCTACATTTGTGTGTGCTTCCGAGGCGAGTAATAATCAAGTCCGTGTTGCTGGCTTTACTGTCGGCAGCATCTCCCTTTGCTTTCGGGCAGAATAAAGAGTTCATCAGGCAGATCGAGAAGTCCTATGTGGCTGAACTGTACCAGCAGGACAGCCTGCAGCTGGTCGACCCGGCAGGTGACGCCCACTTGATCCGCAGGCTCGACACGATTCCCATCAAGCTTGGAATCATCATATTCGGCGGCAAGCCCCTTCCGCAATCAGTCGACAACAAACGCCGGGAAGATGCCGTGCTCAACAACGAGCCGTTCGTAATCGGCCGCTCCGTTCCCATAGACATCGAACGTCTGCTGAACAAGTGCGCGGAGATTATGCGAGGCCATTTCCCGGATATCTTCCCAACCCTTGGCGAAGAGCACCAATGGTCTCCTGAGGCAAAGGAATATCTGCCCCGCGCCTACTGGCACAGGCTTGGGCGTCATATCTCAGGTTATCAGCAGGACTTCCCTGCCCCCCTTCTGGGACGCAGCAAACTCTTCTTGTGCCTGGCCTGCGGCTGGACGTCAAAATACTGCGTGACCGGCACTGAAACCGCCCTGACAAACTTTATTATGAGCAAGCCGGACCGCAGTGTCCAGCCGCACGAACTCTTCGAAGAGAGCTATGTCCTGAACCGCGGCAATATCTACCTGACTTTTCTGGCATGCGAGAACATACTCACATCCGACCCGCACAGGAAAGGCCGCTATAAGGACCCGCTTCAGCAAAAGCTTGCCTACATCCGCCACGACTCCTCGGAAGCCGGAGACAATTATGGAGCCTGGTACCACCTGTTCGGCATTGCACTTTACGGCATGCTGCGCCCTGAACTAAAGGGTCTCATTGTCGCCGACGCGGAGAGCATAGGTTCCTTCTTCATCGAGGGCTCCGACAAGCAGGAAGACATGATCAACCACTACGGAGCCATCTTCGGGCAGAAGTACCGCAAGATGCTGGAAGACGGCAGCTGGTGGCTCAGGGGCGACAGCACGGACTATCTCTTACCCAATGAATTAACACATAAATGAATATGGCTACAATCACCAACACGTCCAGGGAACGGATAGAGGCCATCGTAAAAGGCCAGCGGGCCTTTTTTGCCACCTGCGAGACCCGTGACCTGAAATACCGCAAACGGCAGCTGAAGGCCCTGCAGTCGGCCATCCGCAAATGGGAAAAACCCCTTCTCGACGCACTGTGGGCCGACCTCCACAAGTCCGGCGAAGAGGCATACCTGACTGAAATCGGCCTCGTGTACGGCGAAATCTCCGATGCACTGAAGCACCTCGGCAGATGGGCGGCGCGCAGGAAGCGTCCGACCCCCGTCACCGGCGTTCCCTCGTCCAGCTACATCATCCGTGAGCCCCTTGGCTGCACCCTGATTGTCTCTCCCTGGAACTACCCGGTGCAACTGCTGCTCAGTCCCCTCGTGGGTGCGATTTCCGCCGGCTGTACGGCAATCCTGAAGCCGTCTCCGTATGTCCCCAACGTCTCAGCCACCCTCGAGGCAATGATTGCTGAAACCTTCGACGAGAACTATGTAGCCGTGGTCCAGGGCAACCGTGAAGTCAACTCCATCCTGCTCGAGCAGCGCTACGACCTTGTGTTCTTTACAGGAAGTCCTGCTCTCGGGAAGCTGGTCATGGAGGCGCAGTCAAAATACCTGACGCCGCTTGTGCTTGAACTTGGCGGCAAGAGCCCCTGCATAGTGGACAAGGACGCCAACATAGAGATAGCCGCCCGCAGGATAGTCTGGGGAAAGTGTCTTAACAGCGGACAGACATGCATAGCTCCCGACTACCTGTTCCTGCACGAAGACATCAAGGACGCGTTCGTGGAGGCATTCAAAAAGGAGCTTGCAGGCCTGTATCCCGATGGCACGCAGAACGCCACACATTATGTCCACGTGGTCCACGACCGCGCATTCCAGCGTCTGAACGGCTATCTGAAAGACGGCACCGTGATAGCCGGCGGGCACTCGGATCCCGCCACACGTTGGTTCGAGCCCACGCTGCTGGACGGAGTCAGCCCCGATGCGCCCGTGATGCAGGAAGAAATCTTCGGGCCCATATTCCCCATCCTCACGTTCCGGGAAAGGAGCGAGGTCGAGAATTTCGTCACCGGCCGTGAGAAGCCGCTGGCATTCTATTATTTCGGCCGGAAAGCGGACGGGTGGGATATACTGTCACGCACGACTTCGGGCGGAGCCTGCATCAACGACGTGATAATGCACGTCTCCAACAGCAAGATTCCTTTCGGAGGCGTCGGAAATTCCGGAATGGGCAGCTACCACAGCGAGCGCAGCTTCCTTGCTTTCAGCCACGAACGCTCTGTGTTCGTGACACCTACATGCGTTGACCTGAAGTTCCGCTACATGCCCTATAAGTTCATGGGGCTGGTGCGCAGGATGCTTGGCTAGCCGCTACAACTTGTCGATATACAGAATGCCGTCCAGGTGGTCGGTCTCGTGCTGGAAAATGACGGCCGTGAAACCCTCCACCCTTTCAGTGGTGTCGCGTCCCGACGGTGCCGTGTAGGTGATATCGATATCCTTGTAACGCAACACGTCCCCGCGTCTGCCGGGCACTGACAGGCAACCTTCCCGACCGTATTCAGTCTCCCCGCGCTTTTCCGTTATGCGTATGTTGGGGTAGACTTCGAACGGCTCGCCCGGCTTGTCGAAGCGCTGCACGGCAACGATGCGCCTCAGGATTCCCACCTGCGGGCCGGCGATGCCCACTCCGTCCTGCTCGGGGCTGGTCACGGTCGCGACCATCTTCCGGGCTAGCTCCGCATACAAAGGATCGGCAAGTTCCGCCGCTGATATGTCAGCGCTGGGCTGCCGCAGCAGAAGAGAATCGGCCTCATCCGCGATTGTCAGCACACGCATCACTGAATCCGGAGTGTCTATCAGCTTTCGTTCGGACTCGGTCCAGACGGCCGGACTCGCACATCCGGCAAAGGAAGCAATGGCGGCAATACCCGCCAGATAACTGCGTAACTTCATAAGAATAATCTGCTTGTACCGCAAAAATACAATTATTTTTCGCATCTTTGAAGAATGAAAAGGATATTTATCTCACTGATTCTCATTTCGCTGCTGGCACCCTGCGCCAAAGCGGACGAAGGAATGTGGCTTCCGGCCCTAATAGCAAAACGTATAGACGACATGGGGCAGAAAGGCTGCCGGCTTTCCGCCGAAGACATCTACAGCATCAACCAGGCATCCCTGAAAGACGCCGTCGTGCTGTTCGGGGGCGGCTGCACTGGAGAGATCGTCTCCGACCGCGGCCTGCTGCTGACCAACCACCACTGCGGCTACAGCTTCATACAGCGCCACTCCTCCACCGGCCACGATTATCTCCGGGACGGCTTCTGGGCCTCCTCACCTGCTGAAGAGCTCCCCAATCCGGGGCTAAGCGTCAGTTTCCTGGACCGTATGGAAGAAGTGACCGCCCAGGTGCTGAGCGGCTTCAGGGAAGGCATGAGCGAGTTGCAGCGGGACTCCGTGGTCGCCGCCAATTCCAAGCTGATAATCAAGAGCATAGATAATCCTGCCAAAGGCATAAAATCCAGCATCGAGGCTCTCTACTATGCCAACCAGTACTACCTCTTCGTCTACCGTATCTACCGCGACGTCCGGCTCGTCGGCGCACCCCCTTCGTCGATAGGCAAGTTCGGCGGCGACACCGACAACTGGATGTGGCCCAGGCACACCGGTGACTTTTCTGTGTTCCGCATCTATGCCGACAAGGACGGCAATCCTGCCGACTACTCCCCCGACAACGTCCCCTACAAGCCCCGCAGGCATTTCCGCATATCCACCAGGGGCCTGCAGGAAGGCGACTTCACCTTCGTTTACGGATGCCCGGGCACTACCCGCGAATACGTCCACTCCGAAGAAGTCCGCTACATAGGCGAAGTCTCCGACCCGCAGAAAATAGCCCTGCGCACCCTGCGTCTCGACATACAGAAGAAATACATGTCCCAAAGCCAGGCGGTCCGCATTCAGTATTCGTCCAAGAATGCATCCACTTCCAACGCCTGGAAGAAATGGCAGGGAGAGTCCAAAGGCATAGCCCGTCTCCGCACGGTGGAAGCCAAACAGAACTTTGAACACCGTTTCGAGGCCTGGGCAAAAGGCACTCGATACGAAGGCCTGACTTCCCGCATCAAGGCAATCTATGACCGCAGACAGCCAAGCTACCTTGCCTACGAATACTTCAACGAGACGATACGCAGCATAGAAATCCTGCATTTCGCTTCCAACATACAGAACCACCTGAAAGGCGGCCGTAAGATCGAGCCCGTCGTTGCCTCCTTCTTCAAAGACTATTACCGTCCCATTGACGAAGAGTGCTTCGCTGCCCTCGTGGAAGCCTTCAACAAGAATATGCCAGATGAGTTCAAGCCCGCTTATTTCAAGGAGAAAATGGCGTCCTACGGAAGCGTGGCGGCATGGCGCGACGATGTCTTCGCCCGCAGTATCTTCACCGACAGGGACAAGGTTTCCGCGCTGACAAAAGCCGACCTGAAGGCCCTCGAGTCCGATCCGGCCTGCGAGCTCTACAACGCGTTCCAGCGCTGGTACGAGACCGACCTGCGCCCGGTTATCGCATCCGCCGACCGCGAGCTGAAAGCCGCGATGCGCGAGTATATGAAGGCACAGATGGAGTTCGAGCCCGGCAAGGCATTCTACCCCGATGCCAACCTGACGCTGCGCGTGGCTTACGGTCAGGTCAAGGGATACAGCCCCTGCGATGCAGTCTATTACAACCCGGTATCAACCCTCAAAGGTATCATCGAGAAAGACAATCCCGACATCTTCGACTACAACATACCCCAGAAACTGCGCGACATCTATGCTGAAGGCGGACATGAGGCCCAGCCTGTCTGCTTCCTCGCCACCAACCACACCTCTGGCGGCAACTCCGGAAGCCCGGTGCTGAACGCCGACGGTGAACTTGTGGGAATCAATTTCGACAGGGTCTGGGAGGGCACGATGAGCGACCTGGTCTTCGACCCCGACTACTGCCGCAACATATCCATCGACATACGCTACCTGCTGTTCATAATTGAACGTATAGGCGGCGCAGGATGGCTGCTCGATGAAATGGATATCGTTAAGAATTAGAGCGATATCTCTTCCCCCGAGACCACGAAAGGAATCTCGGAATTGACGGTCGAATGGCTCTCGACCGAGAGTATTTCATACACGATATAGCGCTGCATGCCTCTCCAGGGCAGTATCCCGTTATACTCCTTGTAGCGCAGTTCCACCATCTTCCCGCTGCAGCGCATGAGGGAATCTGCAACCGCCTTGTCCACGACCGAGAAATTGAACTCGTTGGACTGGATGCCCGTGCCTTTCTTCGCTCCGCGGAATCCGGTCTGGATCAGACGGCCTTCATAGGTCTTCCACACCCATCCCTTATAGACTATCTGATTGAGCTCTCCGGCCTTGACGCCTTCGCCCAGAACGAAATAGAACTTGAAAAACACGAAGCCGGCTCCGGCAAGAAGCAGGATCACGATTATCCAGGTCAAAATCTTGGTCTTCATATTCAATAAGTGTTTGAGTTCACAAATATAATAAATATTTGTTTTAAATTTGCGCCTTGATATGTCAAGTCATAAGGTTCTGCTCTTCATACTTGCCGTCTATCTGCTGCTGGCTGGCATCTGCCTGGTCTTCCCCGAAGAAGGCCTGCATGCCGGCAGCATGTCCCTGCGCTTCCCCACCCTGGCGGAAATGGCGGACTCATTCGTGCCCGGCGAGCCTGAACCCGAAGGGCCAAGCCCGGAGGAGCTGCTTAAGCAGAGGCTTGAAGCCATAAGGCAGTCCGAGCAGGACAGGTTCGACACTTATATGAAGGAGAGCCCCTCACGACTCTATTTCCCGAACGACGACGTGACCCTTTTCGACCCTCTGTTCAGCGCGCTGGAAAAGGCCGGGGAGAAGCACATGCGCATACTCCACTACGGCGATTCACAGCTTGAAGAGGACCGTATCACGTCCACGATACGCGCCGGCCTGCAGGAGAAGTTCGGTGGCGGCGGCCCCGGCCTGCTGCCCTTCGGCCGCCCCTATTACACGCTCTGCGTGTCCCAGTCTTCGACTGCCAGCCTGCGCCGCAGCATAGTGTTCGGAGAGGGCGGCAAACGCAGCGACGGCCGCTACGGAGTCATGGGCCAGTGCGCCCGCATCGACACCAGCGTCTACACGACCGTGTCCGCCGTCAAGAGCAACCAGTCGCCCAGCCGGCGATTCCGAAGGCTGACACTACTGGCCGGCAACGTCGGTGGCTCCCTCAACGTCAAATGCGGCAGCAAGCAGGTGAAACTGAGTCCGGTCACGGATCCTTCCGGTGTCGGGCGTATAGTCATTGACCTGCCCGACAGCAGCACCAGCGTGCGTTTTTCCACCTGGGGCAGCGCTGACATCTACGGCATGCAGCTTGACGACACCCTCGGCGTCAGCGTGGACAACATCCCCATGCGCGGCTGCTCGGGCACCATATTCACCCGCATCAGCACCGCCCAGCTCAAGGATTATGCGGAGCACGACAACGTGCGTCTCGTCATACTCCAGTTCGGCGGCAACGCCATGCCCTACCGCAAGGGCAGCAAGTCGATTTCGGAATACAAGACCAGCATCGAAAAGCAGATAAGGCACATCCATTCCGTAATGCCTGACGCCGCCATCCTGTTCATAGGGCCGTCGGACATGTCCACAAGCGTGAACGGAAAGATGCAGACCTATCCCCATCTGCCCATGATGGTGGATTCCCTCAGGGCTGCGGCGCTCAATTCAGGCGCTGCCTACTGGGACCTCTACCAGGCGATGGGCGGCAAGGACTCTATGGTCAAATGGGTCAAGGCCCGTCCGCAGCTTGCCGGCACGGACTATGTCCACTTCACCCCCAGGGGTGCCGAGGCTATGGGCAAGATGTTCTTCGAGTCGCTGATGCTCTATTATGACTACTACAGGCTGCGCCGCTACGGCATCTCCGAACAGCAATGAAGCGTGCCGCTGCCATCATCATCTTCGCGCTGATGTGCCTTGGCGCCGCTTCGCAGGACCTGCCGTCCTGCGTGAAGGCTGACAGCACCTCCCTCCGTTTCCCTGGCTCGCGCGAGCGTTTCGACTGCTTTGCCGTGAAACTCAAGCAGCTCCGGGAGTGCCCCGACAGCAGCGTAACCATATGGCACGTAGGCGGATCCCATGTTCAGGCAGGCTGGTTCACATCCCGAGTCCGCCACAACTTCGATTCGCTCGGGCACTACCCTGCCGGCGGGCGCGGCTACATTTTTCCGTATCCGTTGGCAAAGACCAACTGGGACCATTCGTTCCGCGCCAGCCGCGAAGGTGAATGGGAAGGCAGCCGCAGTTCGAATCCCAACCGCAAGCTGCCAGTCAGGCCCGACTACGGCATAATGGGGATTGCGGCATTCACGGCCGATACGACGGCCGCTTTCGGGCTCGGCACGCCGTATCCTTTCACGCGCCTGCGCATCCTCGGCAGCGGTTCAACTGAAGACGTGGTGCCTTATGTGGCTGCCGGCGCCGACACGCTGAAATGCCTTCCCGACACGCTTTTGCGGGGTTTCGTGGTGGATTTTCCGCGACCTGTGGATACTGTGCGGGTGGAGCTGCGGCTTTCCGGTGACTCTTTCTTCACCGTGACCGGACTGCTTCCTGAGAGCGGAGACGACGGCGGACTGCATTACGTCTCCACGGGTGTCAACGGTGCACGCACCACCACCTGGACCGAGCGCTGCCCGGAGTTCGAACGTGAGCTGTCGCTGGTGAAGCCGGACCTCGTTATCTGGGGCCTTGGAATCAATGATTCTGCCTGCCCGCCTAAGGATTTCAATCCGGAACGCTTCAAGCGCAACTACCGCCGCCTGCTGGACCTTGTGCTGAGCCAGCGGCCGGACTGCGCTTTCGTGTTCGTGACCAACAATGATTCCTGGCGTTATGCGCGCCGGCGTATGGTCCATAACGACAACGGCCCTGCCGTGCAGCAGGCTATGTACGAGCTTGCGGAGGAGTACGACGCTGCCGTGTGGGATCTCTTTTCCCTCATGGGAGGCTTCGGGAGTGCCGACCAATGGCTTGCGGAGGATCTTATGAAGCCGGACAGGCTTCACTTCAGCCGCGAGGGATATGAACTGCTCGGGGACTTGCTGTATGAGGCCCTGATTAAAGAATGTGGAGAATAGCGCCATGGAGAAGTTGTTCGCATTCGACCCGTCATCGCCCTTGATTTTCACCCAGTTCTATTTCTGGGCTTTCTTCGGCGTGGTCTATGCGATCTTCTCGCTTGTCAAGAGCAAGCGCCTGATGCGCAATGCGTTCCTCTTCTTCGCCAGCCTGTTTTTCTACTATAAGACCAGCGGGTTGTCAATCCTGATCCTGCTGTTCGTCATCTGCTCGGATTTCTTTATCGCCAGGCGGATGGCTAAGGCGCGGGACGGCAGTTTCAGGCGCAAGGCCTGGCTTGTGCTGAGCATTTGCATAGACCTGGGACTGCTGTGCTATTTCAAATATGCATATTTCTTCACCGACGTCATCAACTCGCTGACAGGCCTGGAGCTGAAAGTTGTGGACGTGTTCGCCGAGATTGGGAACATGATTGCCGGGGCGGAGCGCTTCGACGTGGACAAGATTGTGCTGCCGGTGGGCATTTCCTTCTTCATCTTCCAGATCATAAGCTACAGCGTGGACGTGTACAGGAAGGACGTGCAGCCCGTGCGGAACATCCTGGATTTTGGCTTCTACGTGAGCTTTTTCCCGCAGCTGGTAGCCGGCCCTATCGTGCGCGCTTCGGAGTTCATCCCGCAGCTCTACAAGAAGTTTTCGCTTAGCCGCCGGCAGTTCGGCATCGCCGTTTTCTGGATATTGAACGGCCTCGGGAAGAAGATAATCCTGAGCGACTACATTGCCGTCAACTTTATCGACCGTGTGTTCGACAACCCCCTGCTGTTCACTGGGTTCGAGAACTTCGCCGCGCTGTTCGCATACTCGCTCCAGGTGTATGCCGACTTCTCCGGTTATACGGATATTGCCATCGGCGTGGCGATGCTGATGGGCTTCTACCTGCCGGTGAACTTCAATTCGCCATATAAGGCTCCGAATCCTCAGGACTTCTGGAGGCGCTGGCACATGTCGCTGAGCCGCTGGCTGAAGTCGTATCTGTATATCCCGCTGGGAGGCAACCGCAGGGCTTCTTTCGGCACTTATTTCTGGATTATCCTGTTCGCTCTGATTGCCTTGATCCTGTCGGGCAGCTGGGTGGTTTCGGTGCTGCTGGTGGTCGCGGGGGCTTCCATGCTGCTGCTGGCGCATTTCCGGGAAAGCAGCCGCAAGAAGCTGTTCTCCAATATCAACCGCTTCATCACTATGCTTTTCGGCGGTATGTGGCACGGCGCCAGCTGGAACTTCATTATCTGGGGCGGCCTGAACGGCATAGGCATGATCGTGTATATCCTTTGGAAGGATATGAAATGGGGCGTGCGGCTGTTCCTTACGGGCGCGCTGGCAATAGGACTGGCGGCGCTTTGCCGTTTCCATCCGGAGCCGGTGTGGCGCATCCTTTCCGTGTGGACTGCCGTCATCTGCCTGGGCACGCTGGTGCGGTTCATTTATCACCTGATACGGCCTGACGCTGCGGGCGCTCCTTCATCCGGAATGGACAGCGTGCGGCAGTCGTCTTTCAAGAGCCGCAGGGATCGTACAACGGCATGGCTGGGCACGGTGTGGGCTGTGGCTCAGACGTTTACGTTCATTACCTTCACCCGCCTTTTCTTCCGCAGCGGCTCGAACCTGGATCCGGCGACCGCTAATCAGGTTGCCTGGGAGACGGCGCGGAACATGGTGGCGCAGATTGGTTCGCAGTGGGATCTGTCGCTGATTCCGGATATTTGTGCGGGGTATTGGAAGGTCTTTGCATTGGTGGTGGCAGGAATGGTGATTCACCTTCTGCCGGCCCGCTTCAAACGCCGCTACCGTCTCTCTTTTGCCTCCCTTCCCTTGCCGTTGATGGCAGTGGCCGCCGCAGCTATCATCTTCATCCTCTACCAGTTCATCACGGCCGACACCCAGCCGTTCATTTACTTCCAGTTCTAATCGGTATCACTTAGAGCCGGAAAAAATCAGAAAACAAAAGAAAGACCGGCGAGGAAGGAACGGCCGGGCATGGGGTAGTCGCGGACAATGTCGTAGCGGCAATCCAGGAGGTTGCGGCCGATGACATTGAGGCTGAGCACCATGTTTCCGGGAAGGTTGAAGTCCTTTCCGGCGGTGACGTCAAGAGTCTGCCAGTCAGGGAGTTCGCCCGTGCCGTCACAGCGTCCGCCACGAAGGTTGAACACCGGCTCAAGCCTCCATCCTTTCCAGCCGATGACGGCCGTAAGGACAACGGTGTGCTTCGCTACATACGGAACCTGCTGCCCGAACGTGTAGCTGTCCGGAGTCTTGTCCGTAGCCTTCTGCCAGCTGTATCGCACGCTGGCGCCGGCCTTCCAGTCCCCTGCCGCATAGTCAGCGGAGGCAAGGACATCAGCCCCGAAAGCCTCCACCTTGCCGACATTATACGGCAGCCAGACCATAGGATCCGCCTCCGAAGGAGCAGATACAATCTTGTCTGTCAGATAGTTATAAAAGCCGTCGGCACGAGCCTTCAGAGTCCAGGCACCTGCTGAGGTCCGCCAGTCCAGGCCGAGATCAGCAAGCCAGGCATCCTCCGGCTTGAGGTCCGGATTGCCGTAGCCCGGATAATAAAGCTCATTGAAAGTCGGAACCCTGTATGCCCTGCGGCCAAAAGCCACAATATCGAATCCATCGAGAATAGAGAATCGCAGGTCCGCCGAAGGCGAGAAACTGTTCCAGGCTGCACCCGCATCGTCGAATGTGCCCGAATACTCGACCGCAATGTCAGCCTTCAGGCGTTCGGTGCGGAAGGCGCTCGCAAGCGCGCCCACGGCAGCTATGCGTGAACCATTATACATATTGGATTTCAAACCGTCCAAGACAGCATCCGCGGCAAGGGACACGGTCCACCAGGGCTTAATCGCAAAGCGGTGCGAAGAATTCAGCTGCACCTCGCTCTGCGCATAATCCGAATCCCCCCATTCGCTCTTGTACAGCAGCTTGTCATATGCCCCCTTTGCACTGATATCCAGGGTGTACAGCTTGGAGAAAGAATGCTGCAGACGAGCCTGGGCAAAGGCATTCCTGTCGGACTGCCTGTCAGTTGAAGGCCAGCTCAGCGAACCCGGTGTGCCGCGGTCGGCGCCGTTGAAACCAATCTTTGCCTGCCATCCACGGCCGAACAAATCAACACCAGCCTGAAGCTGCTTTATGTCATTATTCGTCCTTTTGGATCCGTCCACCAAAGGATAAGCGCCGTCGCTGATGATACCGGATGCATGCGCAGACAATGCCAGATCCGGGGCCAGCTTGAAATCCAGGCGCCCGTACGGCAGCCACGTACCGAACGAACCGCCGCCGACTTTGAAGCGGCCCGCAATATTCCTGTCCCTGAAAACCGGACGCACAGTATTGAAAGAGACGCTGTTCTGGGCATAATCCACAACCGCCTCGCCGACGCTGCCGAAATCGATCGAGCCAAGGTCGCTCTGCCCTGACTGGACATTGCCTACCCGCACCCCGTCCACGTAAATGACCGTGTGCGCACTCCCGAAACCCCTGAGGCTGACGGACTTAAGGCCGGCCACGCCGCCGTAGTCGCCGACGTACAGGCCCGGGACCATCTGAAGCACCGAGGCTGCGTCGTTATAAGGTTTCACGAAAACGGTATCGGAACGCGACACCACCACTCCCCTGTCAGCCACGACCGTAACGGCCTGAAGGGTGTCCGGCACGGCCGCTGCCAGCAAGCCTGCCGAAATCAACAAAGAAAACAACACTTTTATTCGCTTTACAGGAACTTGCCCCCGAGCCCCTTTGTTAAACTTGATTCCGGCAGGTCTTCTGACTTCTCCCGGCCCGGGCCTTCTCACCGACAGGCAATGGCATATTCCGGACCGTTAAGGATAACACAGCTGCGGGCACAGTCCCGGTCTCTCACCGGCTTCCCTTTTAAGACCCCGAAGGGCCACCGTAATCCATTGCAAAAATAGATAAAATAAACTACATTTGCGATATATGAGAAAAGTTCTGTTCATTGCAGCGCTGGCATTATTTGCCGCCTGCGCCCGTCCCGGCACCTATGAGCGGCTCAACAGTCAGGCTGCCGAAGAATACCTCCAGCCCGTCCGTCCCGCTTCCGAAGGCCGTAACCCCTGCTGGAACAAGTTTGCAAAGAAGTTCATGTACGCCCCGGCGTTCGACGTGCCTGCGGTTGAAGGAGCGGCTTCCTACCGCTTCACGGTCAAAGGCCCGGACGGAGAATGGAGCTTCGACGCGAAAGAGCCCGGAGCGAGCCTGGCCCCTGTGTGGAACAGCATCCCGCCGTCGAAAGTCAGTCTCGCCGTCCTTGCCCTTGACGATTCCGGAGCATGCATAGACACCGCCTACACACGCGAATTCCTGCGCGACTTTCCCTTCAGCGGCCCTTACACAGAGCCAGTCAGGGATTACCGTGAAGCCGCTATCAAAGGCGCCCTCTACGTGCACCTGATGCCCGAAGTCCAGAACTGGATAGGCAGCGACGCGCCCGACATGGCCTACTCGCATAACACCTATCCCTGCAAGATCATCGGCGCGACGATACGAAATGAATGCTTCATTGCCCGGGAACTGCCCGAGCGCCGCGAAAACGCCCTCCAGGTAGCCCGCAGCGCGGCTGCGTTCCTCATCGCCATGAGCCGGCCGGAAGGTGACCCGCTGGCATTCTTCCCGCCCACCTACTATCTCGACAAGCAGGCTTCCAACCGGGAATGGAACAAGGGCAAGACAATGACCCTCGAAGCCGCGGCGGCCGGTCAGGCCTTCCTCGATCTCTATGACGTCACCGGCGAAAAAGAATACTTCGACCGTGCCGTCGGAATTGGCCACACATACATAAAACTTCAGCGCGAGGACGGCTCGCTCCCCATCAAGGTCGATTTCGTCACCGGCGAGCCGGTCAACGAAGTCTGCGCAATGCTGCATCCCCTGCTGCGCTATTTCCTCCGTCTGGAGGGCTATGGCATGACTGAGTTCTCCCCTGCCCGCGAGAAGGGCGAGCGCTGGATGGATGAAATCGCCGTGGAGCGCTTCGACATGACAGGCCAGTTCGAAGACGTGAACGTCAAGGGACTTGAGCCCTACCAGAACCTTACCAACTGCACTGCAGCGCCTTACGCATCCTACCTGATGCACAAGTCCGTCATCACCGACCGCGACCGCGCAAACGCCCGCGACCTGGTGCGCCTGAGCGAAGACCAGTTCGTCCACTGGGCCTACCACGACCTGCTTGCCGACGGCTTCCCCAGGAAAAACGCCCCATGCGTCCACGAACAGTACCATTATGAGATGCCTGTCGACAACAGCGCCTGCAACGTGGCCAATGCCTGGCTCGACATCTACGAAGACAGCGGCGACCTGCTCTGCCTCGCCAAGGCAAAGGCAATGATAGACAACATAACCATACAGCAGAACGCCGTCAACGGCAAACTTCCCACTACCTGGGAGTGGCGCGAAACCGGTAAGGACCGCAAGCGCACCTTCTGGATCAACTGCAGTTTCAGCTCGGTCAGCATGCTCATGCGCTTCGCGGAAATGCAGGACGACATCGCAAAACTGCAATAGAATCAAATAGAATGAAACGTACAATCACCATCCTGCTCCTGCTCGCATGGGCCGCATCGGCTTTTGCGCAGGAGACTCCCAGATGGATTCGCAAGAATGCCATCTCCCCGGACGGAAGCAAGATAGCTTTCTCATACAAGGGCGACCTGTATGTCGTCTCATCGGAAGGCGGCCGTGCCCTCCAGGTGACGTCGAACCCCGCCTACGACTCCGACCCGGTGTGGACTGCAGACAGCAAGCAGCTGTTTTTCAGCTCCTACCGTGAAGGCGGAAAGGACATCTTCCTGACCTCGGCGGAAGGTGGCACGCCGGTACGTATCACCGACTATCCCGGTGCCGAGACGCCTAAGGCAGTGCTTCCGGACGGCCGCATCGTGTTCGTGGCCAGCCTCCAGCCCGACGTTTCATGGGGCGGATTCCCGGGCGGCACGCAGGTCTATGCCGCCGGCACTGACGGCAAGATGCCCGAGCTGCTGACATCCGTGATGATGCCTGAAATCAGCGTCGGTCCCGACGGCGCCATCCTGTATGAAAACTACAAGGGCCACGAAGACACCTTCCGCAAGCACCACCGTTCCGCCATAACCCGTGACATCTGGATCCTCAGGAACGGGCAGTACAAGCAGCTGACCACCTTCGACGGTGAAGACCGCCAGCCTGTGTTCGGCCCCGACGGCGACAGTTTCTATTTCCTCAGCGAGCGCGACAGCTCCACACTTAACGTCTTCCGCAGCAGCCTCAGCGCCCCCGGTGAATGTAAGGCACTGACTTCCTATCAGAAAGACCCCGTGCGCTACATTTCCGTGGCTACCGACGGCACCGTCGCATACTCGCAGAACGGTGACCTCTACACCATCCGCGAAGGCAGTGAGCCCCGCAAACTCGACATCACCGTCTGGTGCGACGAAAACGAACGGGAGATGACCAAACTCAATCTTAGCAATGCTTCTGCTATGGCCTTATCCCCTGACGGGAAAGAGATTGCGGTAGTCATCAGGGGCGACGTGTTCGTGACTTCCACGGAGTACCCTACCACCCGCCGCATCACGAACACGCCCAGTCAGGAACGGGACGTCTGCTTCTCGAAGGACGGACGTGAACTCTACTATTCAGCTGAACGTGACGGTTGCTGGGGCGTCTACCGCAGCGTGCTCGGAAGCAAGAGCGACAAGTTGTTCACCTATGCCGTGAACCCGAAGGAAGAGCTATTCTCCGAACCCGGCGAAACCAGTTTCCAGCCTCTTGTGTCCCCCGACGGCAAATGGGTGGCATTTCTGCGCGACCGCACCGAACTGGTGGTCAAACCTGCCAAAGGCGGCAAGGTCCGTTCTCTGCTGAAAGGCGCCAACTATTCCTACACTGACGGCGACCTCAGTTTCGTATGGAATCCCGACAGCGAGCACCTGCTGAGCACTTATCAGGCGAACGGGGGCTGGCTCAATCCTGATGTGGCTTTGATCGACCTGAATTCCGGAAAAGTCACCAACCTGACCGAAAGCGGCTATTCCGATGATTCATTCCGCTGGGCCCTGGGCGGCAAGGCCGTGACCTGGGCATCCGACAAGAACGGTTACCGCAGCCACGGCAGCTGGGGCTCACAGAGCGACATCTTCATAATGTTCCTCGACAATAAGACGATGACTGAGTTCCGCCGCAGCGAAGAGGATGAGAAAGTTGAGAAACTGCTCAGCGGCAAGACGGAGAAGCAACTGGAAAAGCAGGAGAAAAAGGATTCCGTCAAGAAAGAGGAACCCAAGAAACTCGAACTCCTGCTCGAAGGACGCGAGAACAGGATAGCCAGGCTCACCAGTTCCAGCAATTCGTTCGGCGACCATTATCTTTCCAAGGACGGCCGCACGCTCTACTACATCGCTCCTCTGGAAAGCGGCTCCGGGCTGTGCTCCAAGGACCTTCGCAAAGGCGACATTAAAGTAATTGCGCGCGGAGTCAACGGCCGCATCACCCCTTCGGCCGACGGCAAGGAACTGTATGTCTTTGCACGCGGCGGCATCACCCAGGTGTCGATTCCTTCCGGCAAGACCAAGAGAATAGCGTTTTCCGGCGAATACGAATTCAAGCCCAAGGCGGAACGTGAATACATCTTCGAACACGCCTGGAAGCAGGTCAAGGAGAAGTTCTACGATCCCGGCCTCCACGGCGCGGACTGGGATTATCTGCATGCAAACTACGCGGCTTTCCTCCCCTATATCGACAACGATTACGACTTCCAGGAAATGCTGTCCGAGATGCTCGGAGAGCTTAACGGTTCCCACACGGGAGCCCGCTACCGCCCCGGCGGCGGCGAAACCCTTGGACACCTCGGCGTGCTCTATGACTGGAACTACAAGGGCGAAGGCCTGAAAATAGCCGAGGTGCTGCCGGGCGGCGTCCTGAACATTGCCGATTCCTCCATCAAGGCCGGCGACCTGATCACGGCCATCGACGGACGTCAGATTACCGCAGGAATGGACTGGTTCCCCCTGCTTGCCGGCAAGGCCGGTAAGAGCGTGGTCGTGTCAATGCGTATATCCGGGAAGGATAAAGACCTGATAGTGAAACCGGTAGGCTCGGAATCGACGCTGCTCTACCGCCGCTGGGTCCGCCAGCGCGAAGAAATGGTCGAAAGGCTTTCCGGCGGGCGCATCGGCTATGTCCACGTCCAGGGAATGAACTCCCCTTCTTTCCGCGAGGTGTATTCGAAGGCCCTCGGCAAATACCGGGCAAGCGACGCGCTTATCGTGGACACCCGCCACAACACCGGCGGCTGGCTCCACGACGATCTGGTCACCTTCCTCGGCGGCAAGGCATATGTCAACTGGTGCCCGAGGGGCCAGTACATAAGCACTGAGCCGTACAGCAAGTGGACGAAGCCGTCCTGCGTGCTTGTGTGCGAGGACTGCTATTCCGATGCGTCCGGCTTCCCCTTTGCCTATCGCGCCCTGAGTATCGGCAAACTCATCGGCAAGCCCGTCCCCGGCACCATGACCGCTGTCTGGTGGGAAAACCAGATCAATCCCGCCCTCGTGTTCGGTATCCCTCAGGTCGGCGGCTGGATTGAATCCGAGCAGCGCTACCTTGAAAACCGCCAGATTGAACCTGACATCGACGTCGACAACAGCCCCGAAGCACTCCTCCGCGGCGACGATCCCCAACTCGTCTCCGCCGTCTCCGAAATGCTAAAGCTCTGTAAATAAATAGATTCGTTTCCAATTTCAAATAAACAAAACGGAGGAGCGAAGCGACGACAGAGGGGATAGCTGCGACAGCAGCGGAAGGGGAACCTTCCCCTTCTCCCCTGAGGGTGCAGGGGGATCAGAAGTGTTCTCACAAAAAATTGCGGGCCGAATAACGGTCCGCAATTTTTCGTGAGAACTATCAGATTTGAACTGATGACCTCTTGCCTGTCAAGCAAGCGCTCTAAACCAACTGAGCTAAGCCCTCAGTATGAAGTGCTCCCTTAGGGGCTCGAACCCTAGACACCCTGATTAAGAGTCAGGTGCTCTACCAACTGAGCTAAGGAAGCAAAATTTCAATTTCGTGACCCGTTCGGGGCTCGAACCCGAGACCCCCACATTAAAAGTGTGATGCTCTACCAACTGAGCTAACGAGTCCTCCTCTGTGTTTGGGACTGCAAAGATATAACCTTTTCCCAAATATCCAAAATTTTTTAATCACTTTTTCGCGGGTCACAGCCCGTAATCTTCTCAATCGCCTCGAAACTGCCAAGGTCGCTCCACGTTCAGGCGTGCTGATTGGAAAAAGACGGCTTCCGACTCCTCCTGCCATTATTACAATATGCTCTGTCATATGTGCAAATATTACATTTTTTATTATATTTGTCAGTTAAGGACACATATCAACTATAATAACCTATGCTAAAGAGACTCACTTTTTCCGCATTCGTATGCTTCCTGGGCCTGACTTGCTTTGCCCAGGCCAAGATTCAGAATGTCGTCACAAGCGACTACAACCGCCAGAGCATGTCGCTGGTAGTAATCGAACGTGGTGATTCTTACGACAGCGCCACCGCCAACGCCGTGCGTTCCTTCTCCCCCGGCGCCAAGTACGACATAAACACCATTCAGACAAAGGCAATCAAAGTCAGCAAGCTCCGCTCCGAAGCCGTCACCCAGACTGAAGCGGACGCGGCCGTGAAGAAAGTCGGGTTCGCCCGTGAGATACTGGCATCCGTCTTCAACCGCGACTCCAAGGGCATGATGAACGACAAGACGGTCCGCTACAGGGGCAACTACGACGCCAAGGATCAGGATGTCATCAACGCCCGTGCCGCCCGCGTCGGCGAGGATGCCCTCGGCGACCTCGGCCAGAAGCTCGTGGCCGGCAGCTACATACTTGCCCTGGACTTCTACAAGGTGGACCGCTCCACCGACAAGAAAGGCAACGTCTACTGGTCCGTCAACGCCCGCGCCTTCGCCTACCAGATAGGACTCGCGGAAAACGGACTCAACGACTTCTATGAGAAGTGCTGGATATATGACGACGACAACCAGGACACCCGTGATGCCAAGATACGCGCTTTCCAGGAGCTTGACATCCCCATGAACCGCGTTGCGACTGCAACCAACAGTGCCACCGCCTCCTCCGTTGAAGCCGCCGCCCGTGACTGCCTCAGCGGCCTCATCACTGGCCTCGAAAATGAAATCTCCGACTGGGAGGTGGCAGTGACCATCATGGCGCGCAAGCCCCTCAGGGCCAAGATCGGCACGAAGGAAGGCCTGAGCAACGGCGCCCGCTACCGTGCGTACTCCTACACTGAAGACTCCAACGGCAACCTCAAGTCCGTGCCCCGCGGCTACCTGCGCGCCACCGAGATTTCCAGCAATACCGGCATGTCCATCGGTGAAACCGAACCGTCAGAGTTCTACCAGATCTCCGGCCTCGCCAACATCGACGAAGGATGGACCATCAAGCAGAGCAACGACATCGGCCTCGGCGTGATGCTCGGCTACGGCGGCGGCATCTTCAACGCAATCCGCATCAATGCCGACTTCCTGCTGAACACCAAGACCAACGGCCAGATGTCCTATGTCCTGGTTGAAGGCACCATGGACTTCGGCAAAAACAACAGCGCCAGTTCGGTTTATATGACGATTGGCTATGCCTACGGTCTGCATCTGACACGTTTCCTTGAAATCGCTCCTTATTTCATGATAGGTGACGATTATATAGCCACTAAAAGTTCTTACAGCGGAAGCACTACCGAAGACACCAGCCGTTTTATACGCAGTTCCGGTCTTGTCCTTCAGCCAGGTCTGAGAGCTGTCGTCAATGTGGCATACCCCTTGCAAGCATACGCACGGATGTATTATGACGTGCTGACGCTCACGGGAGACCTTTATGATTACTATAATGAACAATACACCTCGCCCATGAACCACCACAGCCACTTCGACGTGCAGTTCGGCCTTAAATGGACATTCTAAATTTTTTGAACGATATGAGAAAAACACTTTTGATCGCGCTCACACTGCTGATGACATTCTCCGCAGTGAGTGCCAGCGCCCAGAACAAGGACCGCAGAAAGTCCTTCCAAAGCTGGGACAATTACGAAATCACCACCGAAAAAGTAGGTGTTGACGGCACCAAGTTCGTCAAGGTGTGGGGATTCGGCAAGAACGTCGATGCCGCCACGATGAACGCCAAGGCAAATGCCGTCCACGCCTGCATCTTCAGGGGTCTTCCCGGAAGCGCGACCGCAATGAGTACGCCTCCGATCTGCCCCAATCCCGACACTCTGGTCTCCCATGAGGACTATTTCCAGACCTTCTTCGCCTCCGGCGGTCCCTATCTCGCATACGTCAGCATGACGACCGACGGCGTTCCTTCCGGCACCGACAGGCGCAAGGTCAAGGGCGGCTACAAGGTCGGCATCTATGTCCAGGTGATGTACGACAACCTCAAGCGCAAGCTCGAGGCCGACGGAATCGCACGCAAACTCAGCTCCGGATTCTAGGATATGAAAAAAACACTGTTAATCGCAGCACTGCTGCTCGCCTGCCAGATCATCGGCTGGTCCCAGGCGAAAAAGCCCACCATCATGGTGGTCCCTGCCGACGCATTCTGCGAACGCTACGGCTACGTCCAGAAAGTAAATGCTATGGGCGAGACCGTGACCTCCCCCGACTACTCGAGGGCAATGAAGGAGAATGCTGACATCCGCACGCTTGTGGCCGCAATGGCCGACTTCATGGCCAAGAACGACTTCCCCATCCAGTCTCTTGAACAGGAGCTCAAGCGCCTTCAGACCGAAGATGCCGAGCTCGCAATGATGACCGGCAAGAACTCCGGCGCCGAAGTCGACGAGACCCCTCTCGAAAGGCTCCGCCGCAACGCCAAGGCCGACATCATCCTCGATCTCGACTATGAGATCCACCGTCTCGGCCCCCAGAAGCAGGTCAGTTTCAACCTCCAGGCCATCGACGCCTACTCCTCCAAGATTATCTCCGGCAACACCGGCGTCAGCTCAGTCGCCAACGTGCCCATGACTTCCCTCCTGGAAGAGTGTGTACTCAGCTTCAAGGACAACTTCCTCAGCGGCCTGCAGCACTACTTCGATGACCTCTTCGCCAACGGCCGCGAGGTTTCCGTAACCCTTCTCCGCTACAACAACTGCCCCATTGATTTCGAGGAGGAGTATGAAATCAACGGAGAGTCCTACGAACTTGCCGAAATCATCGAAGCCTGGATGGCAGACAACAGCGTCGAAGGCCGCTTCACCACCGCCGCCAAGTCCGCCAACCGCATGAGGTTCAACCAGGTGCGCATCCCTCTCTACGCGCAGAACATGAACGGCCGCGACGTCGCCATCGACGCCGAAGCCTTCGTCAAGCCGCTTGTCCGCATGCTCAAGAAAGCCCCTTACAAACTCACCGTCGGTTCCTCCCCCAGAGGTCTGGGAGACGTCTGGATCACCATCGGCGACAAATAGCGAGAGAATATGAAAAAGATTATAGCCAGCATTCTGCTTGCGTCCGTCTGCATCCTGTCCTTCGCCCAGAACGATGAAGGCAAGATGGACGACAAGGGCCGCATCGCCCTGACACCCGTCATCCTGGAAAACAGCTACATCCCTGCGGCCGCCGCCAACGTGGTGCTCAACAAGCTGACCCAGATCGTCACCAAGAACGGTCTCGCCGGCGACAGCTTCGACCCCCGTTTCATCATTACGGCCAACATGGTAAAACTCTCTCACGAGACCACTGCCACGGCCCCGCCCATGCAGGCCCTCGTGCTCACTCCGACCCTCTACATCGGCGATGCCGCAACCGGCACGCTCTACGCCTCCTGCGTGCTTGATCCCGTCAAGGGCGCCGGCACCAACGAGACCAAGGCCTACATGCAGGCCGTCAAGATGCTCAGGGCCGACACTCCTGCCGTGAAGCAGTTCATCGAAACCGGCAAGAAGCGCATTGTTGAGTGGTACAACACCCAGATCGACTTCCTCATCTCCGAGGCCAACGCCCTGGCCGGACAGGACAAGTACGACGAGGCTATCGCCTTGCTCTTCACCGTCCCGACCGTGTGCAAGGACGCATTCGACAAGGCGATGCGCGCAGCCGAGCAGATCTTCCAGCAGAAGATCGACATCGAGGGTGCATACCTTCTCAACATGGCCACCCACGCCTGGAACGCCAACCAGAGCTGGAGCGGCGCCAACGAGGCCGCCGGCTACCTCTCACAAATCCATCCCCTCTCCTCCGCAGTCCAGGGCGGCATGGTTCTCTCCGAGACCATCAAGACCCGCGTGAAGGAGCTTGACAACAGGGAATGGAATTTTGCCATGAAGCAGTTCGACGCATCCGTGAGCCTGGAAAGCCAGAGGATTTCTGCAATGGCCGAAGTCGGCAAGGCAATGGCCAAGCGCCCCGTCAACTATTACAACATGAACAGCTTCGGCTGGTGGTGATAATATGAAAAAGATACTTTTCACATTGATGGCAATGTTCCTCGCAGCAGGAGCTTTCGCCCAGGAGACCGAATGCATCAGCAAGGAAATGGACGGCAGTCTCACCCTTCGCGTCTGGGGCAGCGGCCGCAACAAGACAGATGCTCTCGAGCAGGCCAAGAAACAGGCCGTGTATGATGTCCTTTTCAAGGGTATCACCCGCGGCAACAACGACTACAACATGCGTCCGATTATGACTGAAGTCAACGCCCGTCAGCGTTATCAGGACTATTTCGATATTTTCTTCATGGACCGCGGTGAATACCGCAAATACATCAGCATGGAAGACAAGCGCGCCGGCTCCACCCGCACCCGCCGCAACTACCGCGACGTCACGGTCGGCACGACCGTCCGCGTCCTTGTCCCCCAGCTTCGTGCAAGACTTAAAGAAGACGGATTATTATGAAAAAAATAATTGCAATTCTCGGCCTTTCGCTGATGCTCATCCCTGCATTGGCACAGAACCACACTGATTACCAGCTTCCCGAGACGCCCCAGCGCGCCGAATACATCGACTTTCCGAGCCTCGACAAGGGCTTCTGGTTTGCCGCCCAGCTGGCTCCTGCCGCCGCTTTTGCGACTGACGGCAGCCGTGCTACCTTCGTGCAGGCAGACATCGTCCTTGGCTATCGTTTCGGCGAGTTCTTTAAGATCGGTGCCGGTGTCGCCCCCAGGCTTGTGATTCCCATCAACTCCAACACCAGCATGGGTTTCCCTCCGGCAAGGATTTCTGCCGGGGAAAGAAGCGGTATAGACATTCCGATTATCATCGACCTCAGGGGCAATATCATCTCCCAGGAATCACGCATGTGCGTTCCCTACTGGAATGTTGATGCTGGCTACACTATCGGTCAGGGCATTTATGCCTCCCCGACCCTCGGCATCCGCATCGGCCAGCCTCGCAACAACTTCGTCGCCGGCCTGACCTACATGTTCCAGTACTACGGCGGCGCCCGCGCTGTCCCCGCCCACGCCTTCGGCATCCGTCTCGGCTTCGAGTATTGATCCCTCCTTTTTACAAAGAAAGCCCGGACTCATCGAGAGCCCGGGCTTTCTTTATTATATACAGAGGCTTAACGCCTCCACATGTAGCCTTTTCTGAATCCGGAAGCCAGTGCCGGAGGATTCCAGGAGGCCGGTGAGCAGAGGCCGTCGCCATCAGTGAAAATACGGAACACGCCTACATTCATTAATATTTCTTCCGGGTCATTCTTTTCCACCATGATTACGGAATGGTAGCAATCCCTGATTCCGCTTGATGTGAAAGTACCGGAAACGACATACGCAACTTTATACGTAGCCACATCGTCATCTTCCCGTGCTATTCCTTCTGAATTAAAGTAGGCAGTGAAATTGTTACCCTCACCGCTGATGAACGCTCCGGGGCCCTGTGTCCTGGAGTGACTGTCATACATATCAAAATCAACGGTGTTGGTGTTCTTATCCATATTGAGGAAGCGGAACGTAGTCGGTGCCACTTCAGTACCGGGAGCAAATCCGCCCCGCCCCTCATCTTCGCAATAAACAGCTACAGCTGTCGACATAATATAGACGCCGTTGACATTGGGAGGATTGACTCCGTCATAGATTGGCATATGGTCATCAACCTTGTCAAGGATGTCCGGAGGAACCACCGAAGGCAGACGGGGATCCACGTAACCTGGGCCGTCCGGATTGTCAGGGTTATTCGGGTTATCCGGAGTGTCAGGAGTGTCAGGAGTGTCAGGAGTGTCAGGAGTGTCAGGATTATTCGGGCCTGCGGGATCATTCCCGTCCACAACAATGCGGATTTCCGTATCATCGTAGAGTATGAGGATAAGCACGCCGTCTATGTACCTGACGCTCTTGAAGAAGCAGGTGCAGTCACACTCGGCCTTGACCCTGTGGCCTTCGGAATCGAGCAGATAGTCGAAGGTCTTGCCCTTGTTGTAGCTGACAAGCCAGAATCCGTCATCACCGACTCTCAGTATAGGGGTCACGCCATCTGTGCCGGCAACCGGAATCTTGTTTCCGCCATCGTCGAGCAGCCAGGAGGTAACGCCGCCGACTGTCTGGCACCAGTAATAGATGCCGTTCTCTTCGCGTATCCCTATGATGGGCACGTTGCCGTTTGCAGCGCCGGACGCCTTGACGCCGGTGTCCCTGTCACCTATCCACCAGTTGCCGTTGCTCCCGATGAAAGGTGTCTGGCCGTCTTTGCCCACCGCCTTGACGCCTGTGTCCTTGTCTCCAATCCACCAGTTGCCGTTGCTGCCGACGGAAGGGATCTGGCCGTCAGACCCTTTCGCTTTGACGCCTGTGTCCTTATCTCCTATCCACCAGTTGCCGTTGCTCCCGATAGCAGGCACCTTGCCGTCCAGGCCGCTGGTTATGGTGTAGACCGTACCGTCGGAAAACGTGATGCGGAAGCCGTTTTCAACTTCTACAACGCTCTCGATGGTTATGGCTCCAGTGGAGGCGCTGACAAGCTTGTTGAGAGCGGCGATATCGCTGTTGAGCGTGCCGAGTTTGTCCTCGATTGCCTTGATCCGGCCCTCCAGGGAATTGATTTTGTCCCACACTGCCGTGTCGTCGTAAGGCGAACACACCGTCATCAGCAGCATGGTCGCGGCCAGAGCCGCAGTCTTCAAACATTTAAATAAGGTATTCATATATCATATTATTTTTTATCTGGTGTATTGGACGACAGGCGAAGAATGCTTTACCGGCCTGATACTCTGCCCGGCACATCTGTTGGCCATTGCGGACACGTGGTTGCTTCCGTTGAAATACAGGTAGTATGCACGGGAAGGATAGTTGGTGAAAAGGTCCCTGGTCCAGTAATATCCGTAATCTCCCTTATTCTCGGAAGATGTGCCGTTTATATACCCTGCGGCCGGCAGGAATATACTGTTACCGTTGCCTGAAACACGATAACCTTTAACTCCGTTCATCGTCGTGTACAGCCACGTGCACTTGGTCAGGAGATTGTTGATGTCTTCATTTGTCGGAAGACTCCAATAGCTGCCAAGTTCCTTGTATGCGGGATCATCATCCTTATAGGATAGGCTTGTCGCACTGTCGATGGTCGGATTATACTTGGTCAGGGTTGATTCAGAGCCATTGCAATACAGATAGGTTGACCAATCGTACTTTGTCTTGCTCTCCCTCTCTCCCCAGGCATAGTAATTTCCATACTCTTCAGGCTTTGACGCCCCGAGATTAAATGAAGCCCATTTGACAGAAAGGCCAAGGTCGACAGCATCAGGCACAGGCAGCGAACCGCTTCCGCCGCCGGAGCCATTGACGACAGTAACACTGCATGTAGCCTTGTAGCCTCCGTCGATAGTTGTGGCGGTGATGGTGGCTTTGCCGACGGCTTTGCCGGTTATCACGGTGTATGCCCCGGAGTAATTAGAGTAATCAACAGTCTTGTAGTCACTTGATCCCCAATTGACTCCTTTATATGTGGCAGTAGCCGGCTTAATCACATCGGAGCTATAGAGAGTCATACTCTCGCCAACCTTGAGGGTCACAGACTTGAAGGAATCAACGCCAGTCACCTTGATATATGACTTACGCTGTGCCTTTACCGGACGGATAGTAAGACCGGCAATTCTGAATCCGGCATCGTGGCTGTGGTAATCCACGGCAAGTTCATTGTTGCCGAAATACAAGAAGCACTGACGTCCGTATTCGAAGTTGTTGACAACGGAGGAAGTGTAACATCCTAGGTCAGTCCACATACTGTTATTACCATATTTCTCTCCAGCCGCAGGAAGGAATATATACCGGCCTGAATACTTTCTGCTGTAGAAGTAACAACCTTTCACACCTTCCAGATTCCCTTCTTTGGTGTCGCAATACTGAATCAGTTCTTCGAATTCGGATGCCGTAGGAATTCTCCAGTTACCCTTCAATTTATATGTTGCTGCATCATCTGTGGCCTCGAGGATTCTCAGGTTGTCATTCTCGTAATACCTGGTAAGGTTCCAGAACGAACCAGATTTCGTGTAATACTTATAATTATCATAATTATAGCTGGACTTAGGCGCTGTCTCACCCCAGGCATAATAGTCGCCCGTATCCCAAGGATGCGAGGCGCCCAGGTTGCAGGAGCCCCAGATGGTGCCGGAAGGAAGGCCAAGGTCGACCTCGTCCGGCATAGTGCCGCCGCCACCGCCGCCGCCTTTGACCACGAAAACTTCGCAGGAAGCGGTGAGGCCGCCCTGGACGGTGGTCGCGGTAATTGTGGCCTCGCCCACAGAAACGCCCTTGATCACGCCGTCAGAGGTGACGCTTGCAACCTTCGGATTGCTGGACGTCCAGGTCACCTTAGGGTTGGTGGCGTTGACGGGATAGACATTGCAGGCAACAGTAGCAGTCTGTCCCACAGCAAGTTCGAGCACTGTCGGGTCGAGAATGATGCTGGTGACGATAATGCCCTCATAACGGTCGCCGAATACCGGACGCACAGGGCATCCGAAATAGCGTGTCATACCGCTGATCGAGTATTCGGTTGAACCGAACGTAAGGTTCACACCCTCATTGGACATCTTGCCGTTAAGCGACGCGGACCAGTAATAGCCGAAACGTCCCGAACTGGCCAGGTTCGTTCCGTTCATGAGGCCCGCCGCAGGAAGGAAGATTGTCTTACCGTTGATCGTACTCTTGACCTCATATCCCCAGACACCTTCCATCTGCGTCCATGTCCATTTGCCATACCTCTGCAGTTCACTGAAATCCTGGGACGTCGGCATACGGAACTTTTCGCCGAGGGCGGTTGATGCCACGTCATCGTTTTCGTCGAGCGTGCTCAGGTTGTCCACCGTGCCGAAATCCGCATCCAGAATGTACTTCTTCACCCTGTTGCCCGAACCGGCCCAGTAAAAATATCCGTTCCATGCGTAAGAAGTCTTCGGCGACGTTTCACCCCAGGCAAAATAATCGCCATATTCCCAAGGATGGGAAGCACCGACATTGCAGGATCCCCACAACACGCCGGACGGCAGATCCAGGTCGATGAGGCTGGGAGGACCAACGTGGTAAGGCGGATCCCAGGTGCAGTATTCGCTTATATGGTCAGAATCGTAGAAAACACGGAACACTCCCGCATCCATATACCTGTGATGGGTGTCATTCTCCTTCTCCACCATTATGAATGAATAGTAGAGGTCCTTGATGCCTTCCGGAACCATAGTGCCGGAAATGACGAGGGCCTTCTTGAACCGGACGGTACCGTCCCCGCCTTCAGTGTTGAAGAACACGGTGAAATTGTCACCCTCGCCGCGAATGAAGGCACCGGTGCCGTGTTCGAAGGTATTGCCGCCGTAACGGTCGAAATCGACGGTATTGTTGACCCTGTCCTGATTGCTGAAACGGATCACGATGGGTGCAACAACGGTGCCGGGAGTAAAGCCTCCCCTGCCCTCGTCTTCACAGTACACGGTCACGAAGGGTTTCACCCTGAACGCACCTTCCACAAACGGCGGGTTATCACCGTCGTACAGAGGCATATGCGGGTCTATCTCTCCCGGATCGAAAGGATCCAGGACATCGACCATTCCGTCAGGGAAGTTGTTCTTTATCCTGATACGGATTACCGTTCCGTCCACAAGGATAATTGTCAGCCAGCTGCCTTTCACGCTGACGCTCAGGAAGAACGTAGGGCACTCGCATTGCTTTATCGGAAGACCGGAACTGTTCAGCACCAGTTCGGTCGTCGCGCCGCCATCGTAGCTGATTACCAGATTGCCGTCGCTGTTGTAGGACAGCACCGGAGTCACGCCGTTTTCGCCGGCCACCGGCAGTTTGTTGCCGTCCTTGTCGGTCAGCCAGACGGTGCAGGCGTCGATCGTCAATGTCCAGTAGAAGCGACCTTCAAACTCCTTGATGCCCACTACGGGAGGCGTGGAACCGGAATACACACCGGAATCCTTTTTCCCTAGCCACCAGTTACCGTTGGGCCCCACATAGCCGGAGTTGCCGTCAATTCCCATTGCACTGACTCCCGTATCCTTTGTTCCTATCCACCAGTTACCGTTGCTTCCGACATACGGTGTCAGTCCGTCGGTCCCGGATGCTTTAACCCCGGTGTCTTTCTTTCCTATCCACCAGTTGCCGTTGGAGCCTATATAAGGAGATTCTCCGTCGGCCTGGCAGACAATCCTGTAGCTGGTTTTGTCGGAAAAAGTAATCAGGAATCCACCGTCCACTGCCGTCACAGATGTAATTGTCACCTGTGACTCCATGGCTTCGGCTAGTTTACTCAAAGTTCCTATGTCCGAATTCAGCTGTGGAAGCTTCGCCTCCGCCTTGGCTACCCTGTCTTCGAGCAGCCCGAGTTTTTCCCACAATGCCGAATCGTCATAGGGCTTGCAGCCGAACAAAAAAACGGCCGTAAGCGCCAAAGCAATTCTCAGGTACTTCATTTTAAATTAAAGTTGAATAATTTGAACACAAATATAGCTAATAATCAACTTTGAAGATACGGTATAAAAAGCATCTTATTAACAAGAAATCAACAATCTACGGCGTTCTGACGGACTGTTTACAAAAAATGAGCGCCGGAAACCCGCTTGTCAGCGGCACCGGCGCCCCAATGAAAAGACTGACTTTATATCCTAGTATCCGAAGATATCTTCGAGCGATACGGTCTCGACGGGACCGAGGGTCTTGAGGAAGTTCACATCAAGGTCTTTGATATCGCCGAGGATGGCGTAGGTGTAGACGCGTCCCTTGACCCACTGCTCCTGGGTGGCCTTCACATCAGCAAGGGTGAGGTTCGGAAGAGCCTCGAACACGGCTTTGTCCGTGGGCTCTTCGATACCCATGCGGCGGCAGGAGCGATATGCCCTGAGCACGCCTGCACCGGTGGTGCGCTGGGTGCGGATACGGCTGTCGATGGCGTCCTTGGCAATTGTGAAAGCCGCTTCGGATTCGGGCATGTTGTTGATGATGTCGTCGAACGCCTCTATCGCCTGCCTCATCTTATCGTTCTGGGTAGCGATGAAAGCGGAGAATGCAAAGGTGCCGTCGGCGGAATAAGGGTTGCGCAGGCGGGCGTTGGCGCTGTAGGCCAGGCCGCGGGCCTCACGCATTTCCTGGAACACTATGCTGTTCATTCCGCCGCCGAAGTATTCGTTGTAGAGGGAACGCACGGGCTCGCTTGCGGGATCGTATTTCTCCCCACGGTTGGAATACTGGGTGTAGTAGAGCTGCTTGGCGTCATACTGTGCGAGCAGCACCTTGGGGGCAGGAGTCTGCTGCATAGCGGGATAGCGCTCAGGAAGCTGCTGGTAGCTGCCTTCGAAAGGCACTGCGGCCTTCACCTGGGCCTCGCTCATAGGACCGTAGTAAATCACCTCGCATCCGTTGGCAACGACGTCACGGACAAGTTTCAGCAGGTCGTCTGAAGTAATGGCGGCAACAGCCTCATTGCTCAGGCGGGTCTTATTGATGAACTCGGGGCCATAAGTCGCATAGTTGCTCAGTGCGGAATAGCAGCTGCGCTGGTTGGTCTTGGCGTTGGCGCGGCTCTTGAACTCGTCGGCCTTGAGGTTGGCAAGGATGGAGTCGTTGCCGACTGCGCCGTCGATCAGCTCACGCACGATGGACAGGGCTTCCGCCATGTTCTCGCTGAGTCCGGTGAGGCCGACCGTGGTCTGGTTCGCACCGGCCATGAAGTAGAAACTGCAGGCCAGTTCGTACATACGGGCGGCTATTTCCTCGGCGCTCTTGTCTGCGGTTCCGAGATACTGCAGGTAGTCTGATGCAAGGCCGATGGCGGGATTGTCTTCAGTGCCGGTATTGTAGATGAATTCGAGCGTGAAGACGTCGTTGATGTCGTTCTTCTTGTAGAGTACGTCGACACCTTCGGCAAGCTGGAAACGGGACATATCCTTGCTGAAGTCCACGAATACGGGCTCGATGGGCTTCACGGCCGTTTCCTTGATCTCCTTCAGGAAGTCGCTCTGGGCGTTGCGGTTGGTCACGATGGGAGTGATCTTCGGGGCGGCGATTTTCTGCTCGCTGGAGTCGACTCCCTGGCGCTTGTAGACTACGGCATAGTTGCCCTCGCCTATGAATTCTTTCGCCCAGGCCACGACATCGTCCTTGGTCACTGACTCATAGCGTTCGATCTCCCTGGCTGCGTCTTTCCAGGAGATGCCGTTGATGAAAGCATCAACGTAGGCCATTGCGCGGTTGCTGTTGTCCTCAAGCTGACGCATCTTGGAGAGCTTTATGTTGTTGATAGTGGCCTTGATAAGGGATTCGTCGAACTCCCCTGCCGCAAGCTTTGCAACTTCTGTGAGAGCGAGTTCGCGGAGCTCATCGAGGGTCTGGCCCTGCTTGGGACGCGCCATCATGATGAACTGGCCGTAGTCGGGCTGAACGCTGGCTCCTGCATACATCATGAGGGCCTTCTGCTGCTGGTTCACATCGA
This sequence comes from Bacteroidales bacterium, assembly GCA_024695285.1. The sequence continues at coordinate 20,986 of JAILIM010000015.1, read as the reverse complement.
GGTCGATAAGGCCGGCCTGGCCGTTGTAGAGTATGGAACTGGCTATCTCCCCTATTGCGGAGTTTTTGAGATCCGCAGCACCGGGAAGCCTCCATGCAAGGGCGATATTTTCAGCCTCTTTGCCGAATACTTCCTTCACGACGGGGCTTGTGATGGGCTGTTCGGGTTCGAACTCCAGCGCCGGGATTTCGGGATTGGGCTTCCAGTCGCCGAAATACTTCTCCAGGGCGGCCACCATCTCATCGGGATTGAAATCACCGGACACGCACACTGCAATGTTGTTGGGCACGTAGTAGGTGTCGTGGTATTTCTTCACATTGGTGATGGAAGGGTTCTTCAGGTGCTCCTGGCTGCCGAGGGTGGTCTGCTTGCCATAGGGATGGTTGGGATATAGAGCCTGGTCGATGGCTTCCCAGACCTTGCGGCTGTCCTGGGTGAGGGACATATTCTTCTCCTCGTAGATGGTCTCGAGTTCAGTGTGGAATCCGCGGATCACCCCGTAGCGGAAACGGTCGGCCTGGATCTTCGCCCAGTTGTCTATCTGGTTGGAAGGGATATCCTCCACATAGACTGTCTGGTCGGCTCCGGTGAATGCATTGGTGCCGTCGGCGCCAATCATGGACATCAGCTTGTCGTACTCGTTGGGGATCGCTATCTTGGATGCCTCATAACTGACGGAGTCGATGCGGTGGTATATCGCTTCGCGCTCTGCCGGATCAGTGGTCTTGCGGTAAACTTCAAACAGAGCCTCGATCTCGTCCAGGAGGGGCTTCTCGGCAGCATAGTCCATGGTACCGAAATGCTCAGAGCCCTTGAACATAAGGTGCTCGAAATAGTGGGCAAGGCCGGTGGTCTCGGAAGGGTCGTTCTTGCTTCCTACCCTGACTGCGATGTAGGTCTGGATACGGGGTTGCTCCTTGTTGACGGACATGAATATCTTCATTCCGTTGTCAAGTGTGTAGATCTTGGTCCCGAGGGGATCGTTGGGCACTGTCTCGTACTTGCATCCGGACAGGGCCAGCATGGAAACCGCCATGGCGGCAATAATCAATCGTCTCATATAATACACTTACTAAATTTTCGAAAGGTAAGAATAATTTTTCAGAAATCATTGGAACTCAGCCGGAAAGCAATAATTAAAAAAAATATTTAAAAAAAATTTTGCAGGGTAAAAAAATATGTATATCTTAGCAGCGAAGTTTTTCATAGTTTAAGTTTAGGTTAAGTAGCGGGGCGCTCGCAGTGATGCAAGCGCCCCGTGAATTTTTTTATATCAAGTGTCTGAGTTTCCCTATCTTAGCCGATACTCGCAGATGTTCTGTATTCCCGGGATGCCGTAGTACGACTCCACGATGTCGCCGAGCAGGAAGACCTGGCGGCCCAGCAGTTCAGGATGGTCGACCAGGTTCAGGTCGTCGCGTATGTCCCCCTTGGCAAGCTGGACGGAAAGGCACTGTTCCTTGTCTCTGCAGCTTGACTTCGCGGCAAGCACGATATTGGTTCGGGACGAGAATGGCTTCACGAAGGAGCACTTGCTTGACGAGAGGTCTCCGCCGACTATATAGCCATACACCCAGACATCCTGCTCGCCCGTGTGCTTCTTTGCGTCCGGCACGCTCAGGGCCTTGTCCAGCTCGTCGCCGCCTCCCCCGCCGCCTATCGTGAATTCATCGTCGACCCAGTTACGTGTAGTGTCAACCTGGACCTGTACGCCGCCGTTTGCGGCATCCGAACCTACGTTGACGCCGAGGGTCAGTATCTGCTGGGGCTCCAGGCGGCGCGTGAAGAGAATCTTGTCCTGACCGCCTTCAGACATCAGCAGGTTCACGGTTCCGGGCTCGAAATAGGCTATGCGCTTCTCTGTATATGAATACATCAGCGACCCGGAGGACGCCTTGAGAAGAAGGGACGTAGATGGGAATGCCGTAATGAATTCGGACGCTATGCGCAGGCGTATACCCGAATTCAGCTGCACGCACGCAAGCGTGACGACGGTGGTTTTGCCAGGCTTTACGGTGGCCACCTGCGTGTCTCCGTACTGTGGCGCGTCAAACTGCGGTTCGCTGAACTCGGATGAGAGCGCCGTGACGGTGTAGGTGCCTTCATCCAGCGGGAAACTGTCCTTCGAAGCGCCGTATGGGCCGTCATAGATGAAGTTACCCTTGGAATCGGCGATTCTCAGGATGAAATCGTTGGTGTCCGGGAATGCCGATTTGGTGGACGGGACAGTGCCGTCGGCAAAACGGACCTGGAGTATCCCCTGTCTTCCGAATGTCTGCATCAGGGCGTCGCAGGAGGCCATCAGGGGCGTGGCCGCTAAAAGAGTCAAAAGTATCTTTTTCATAGTATTGAAGTTTGCCGCCAATATAGCACAAATCCCAATACGACCCTTTAAAAAATCGCAAAATCTTCCTTTAAAAAAAATCTTTCGAAAAAAAAGTGCGCAGATACTGCGTGCAGTGCAGAGAAGACTCAAGAAGTTGTACCCCCGAGGCGAATCGAACGCCTATCGTCGGAACCGGAATCCGAAATTCTATCCATTAAACTACAGGGGCATTAATGGCGTTGCAAAAGTAATAAAAAATACTTAATTTTGTGCAGAATGAAGAGAGCATTTGTTTTTCCGGGGCAGGGCTCCCAGTTTCCAGGCATGGGCAAAGAGCTGTACGACAGCAACCCCGTGGCCAGGGAGATGATGGAAAGGGCCAATGATATCCTCGGCTTCCGAATAACGGACATAATGTTTGAAGGCTCGGACGAAGATCTGAGAACGACCAGGGTGACCCAACCGGCCATCCTGCTGCATTCGGTCGTACTGGCCGGATGCAGCGGTCTCCCTCTTCCCGATATGGTCGGCGGTCACTCGCTGGGCGAATTCAGTGCCCTCGTGGCCGCCGGTGCTGTGTCTTTTGAGGACGGCCTGCGCCTGGTCGCGGTCCGCGCAAGCGCCATGCAGCGCTGCTGCGAGATGCAGCCTGGCGGAATGGCTGCCGTCATCGGCCTCGACACCGAAACCATCGAGAGGATATGCGGCGAGATTCCCGGCATCGTCGTCCCTGCCAACTACAACTCCGACGGCCAGGTCGTTATTTCCGGTGAAACCGAAGCCGTTTCAGCCGCCTGCGCCGCCCTGAAAGAGGCCGGAGCCAAACGCGCCCTTCCGCTTCCCGTAGGCGGCGCCTTCCACTCCCCTCTCATGGAGCCCGCGCGCGAGGAACTTGCCGGTGCGATCAGCGCCACCGAAATCCACGCCCCGTCGTGCCCCATCTACCAGAACGTCTCCGCCAGCCCCGAAACCGACCCGGCCCGCATCCGCGAGAACCTTCTGCTCCAGCTGACATCCCCCGTCCGCTGGACCCAGAGCGTCAAGGCCATGCTTGCCGACGGCGCGTCAGAGTTCACCGAAATAGGCCCCGGCACCGTACTGCAGGGCCTTGTGCGCCGCATTTCGGCCGGTCTCGACGACATCACCATCCAGGGAATTCAATAACAACCTTAATATATACCACTTTTATGGCACAAAAGAAATTCATCACTTGTGACGGCAACCAGGCGGCCAGCAACATCGCCTACCTTTTCAGCGAGCACGCTGCCATCTATCCAATCACGCCTTCGTCCACGATGGCGGAAAACATTGACGAGTGGGCAGCCCAGGGCAAGAAGAACCTCTGGGGCGAAACCGTCAAGGTCACGGAAATGCAGAGCGAAGCTGGCGCTGCGGGCGCCGTCCACGGATCCCTTCAGGCAGGTGCCCTGACAAGCACGTTCACCGCATCCCAGGGTCTGCTCCTCATGATTCCGAATATGTACAAGATTGCCGGTGAAATGCTCCCGACAGTCTTCCACGTTTCCGCCCGCGCCCTGGCATCCCACGCCCTCTCAATCTTCGGCGACCACCAGGACGTCATGGCATGCCGCCAGACCGGCTTCGCGATGCTGGCCTCCGGCTCCGTGCAGGAAGCCCAGGACCTCGCCGCAGTGGCTCACCTTTCCACGATCAAGTCCAGCATTCCATTCCTCCACTTCTTCGACGGATTCCGCACTTCCCACGAAATCCAGAAGATAGAGGCCATCGATGAGGACGCGCTGCGCAAGATGGTCAGCGAGAAGGCACTCCAGAGCTTCCGCGACAGGGCCCTGAACCCCGACGCTCCCGTGACCCGCGGCACCGCCCAGAACGGCGACGTCTATTTCCAGGCCGTCGAATCCCGAAACCGCGTCTACGAGGCCGTTCCCGACATCGTGGCCCGCTACATGGGTGAAATCAGCGAACTGACCGGCCGCAGCTACAGGCCGTTCGAATACTACGGCGACGCCAAGGCCGAGAACATCATCGTCGCGATGGGTTCCGTGACCGAGACCATACGCGAGACCATCGACTTCCTCGCTGCCCAGGGCCGCAAGGTCGGTCTCGTCTCCGTCCATCTCTACCGTCCCTTCTCCGAGAAATACTTACTCAAGGTGCTCCCCAAGACCGTCAAGAAGATCGCCGTCATGGACCGCACCAAGGAGCCCGGCGCCCTCGGCGAGCCCCTCTTCCTCGATGTCAAGGCCCTCTTCCAGGGCAAGGAAGGCGCTCCCCTCGTGATCGGCGGCCGCTACGGTCTCTCCTCCAAGGACACCACCCCGGCCCAGATCCTGGCCGTCTATGACAACCTCGACCTCGAGGCACCGACGCCCGACTTCACTATCGGCATCGTCGACGACGTGACCTTCAAGAGCCTCCCTGTCAAGGAGGAAATCTCCATCGTGAAGCCCGGCACCACCGAGTGCAAGTTCTACGGTCTCGGCTCTGACGGCACCGTCGGCGCCAACAAGAACACCATCAAGATCATCGGCACCCACACCGACCTCTACAGCCAGGCCTACTTCGACTACGACTCCAAGAAGTCCGGCGGATATACCTGCTCGCACCTTCGCTTCGGCAAGTCCCCCATCAAGGCCCCGTATCTCGTCGGCACTCCCGACTTCGTGGCCTGCCACGTCCCTTCCTATCTTGAGAAGTACGACGTGCTCAAGGGCATCAAGGAAGGCGGCAGCCTCCTGCTGAACTCCCTCTGGGATGAGGAAGAGACCCTCAAGCGCATCCCCGACCACGCCAAGGCCGTCATCGGCAGGAAGCACATAAAGCTCTACATCATCAACGCGACCAAGATTGCCGCCGAGATCGGCCTGGGCGGCCGCACCAACACCATTCTCCAGTCCGCATTCTTCCGCATCACCGGCATCATTCCCGCCGAGGATGCAGTCAAGTACATGAAGGATGCCGCCCTGAAGAGCTACGGCAAGAAGGGCGAGAACGTGGTCAACATGAACTACGCGGCCATCGACCGCGGCGGCGAGTACACCGAGGTCAAGGTTCCCGCAGAGTGGGCCAACATCACCGCCAAGTTCGTGAATCCCAACGCCAAGCGTCTTGCTCCCGCCTTCGTCAAGGAGATTGCCGACGTCGTGAACGCACAGTGCGGCGACACCCTCCCCGTCAGCGCATTCGTGCCCTGGCAGGACGGCACCATGCCCGCCGGCACCGCTGCCTTCGAGAAGCGTGGCGTGGCAGTCAACGTGCCCGTCTGGGATGCCGAGAAGTGTATCCAGTGCAACACCTGCGCCTTCGTCTGCCCTCACGCCGCTATCCGTCCGTTCCTCCTGACCGAGGAAGAGGCAGCCGCCGTGCCCGCAGGCCTCAAGATTTCTGACGGCAAGGCCAACCTCAAGCAGTACAAGTACGCCCTCAGCGTCTCCGTCGCCGACTGTACCGGCTGCGGCAACTGCGTCGACGTCTGCCTCGCCAAGGAGAAGGCCCTCAAGATGGAGTCCTACCTGGACAACACCTCCGAGCAGGCCAACTACGACTACCTCAATGCAAAGATAGGCTACAAGCAGCCGTTCGATCCCAAGTCCAACATGAAGGCCGCACAGTTCGCCCAGCCTCTCTTCGAGTTCAGCGGCGCCTGCGCAGGATGCGGCGAGACCCCGTACATCAAGAACATCACCCAGCTGTTCGGCGACCACATGATGATTGCCAACGCCACCGGATGCTCCTCCATCTACGGCGCCTCCTTCCCCGCTTCCCCTTACTGCACCAACGACAAGGGCCGTGGCCCCGCATGGCAGAACTCCCTGTTCGAGGACTTCTGCGAGTTCGGCCTCGGCATGAGGCTCGGCAGCGAGCGCATCCGCGAGACTATAGCAAACCTCATGAAGAAGGGTCTCGAGTGCGAGAAGTGCTCCCCTGAAATGAAGGAGCTCTACCAGAAGTGGCTCGACAACCGCGGCGACTACGCCGTGACCCGCGAGGTCTCCGACAAGCTCGTCCCGATGATGGAAGCATGCGGCTGCGACGTCAGCAAGAGCATCCTGGCCCTCAAGCAGTACATCCCTGCCCGCAGCCAGTGGATCTTCGGCGGCGACGGAGCCTCCTACGACATCGGATACGGTGGTCTGGACCACGTCCTTGCCAGCGGTGAGAACGTCAACATCCTGGTGCTCGACACCGAGGTCTATTCCAACACCGGCGGCCAGTCCTCCAAGGCTACCCCTGCAGGCGCTATCGCCAAGTTCGCCGCTTCCGGCAAGAAGATACGCAAGAAGGATCTCGGAATGATGGCCATGAGCTACGGCTACGTCTATGTCGCCCAGGTTGCAATGGGTGCAAGCCCCGTACAGTACATGAACGCCATCAAGGAAGCCGAGGCCTACGACGGACCGTCCCTCATCATCGCCTACGCTCCTTGTATCAACCACGGACTCAAGGCCGGCATGGGCCTGAGCCAGAAGGAAGAGAAGCTCGCCGTCGACTGCGGCTACTGGCACCTCTACCGCTACAACCCCACTCTCGAAGAAGCCGGCAAGAACCCGTTCAGCCTCGACTCCAAGGAGCCCGACTGGACCAAGTTCCAGGACTTCCTCAAGGGCGAGGTCCGCTTCGCGTCCCTGAGCAAGCTCTATCCCGAAAGCGCCGGAGAGCTCCTCGCCAAGACCGAAGAGTTCGCCAAGATCCGCTACAACACCTACAAGAAACTCTCCGAGTAAGAGTTTCCGCATAAATAATTACGGCGCGAATCGAAGGAATCGCGCCGTAATTATATTATATTTGCAGGACTATGGCACAAAAGACCAATGCGGCAAGGCTGCTGGATGCTGCAGGAATCAGTTACTCGCTCGTCGAATACGCCATCGATGAAGAGCATCTGGAGGCTTCACATGTGGCGGAGCAACTGGGCGAGGATATCGACCGTGTCTTCAAGACCCTGGTCCTGAGGGGCGACAAGACAGGCCCGCTCGTCTGCGTAATTCCAGGCTCATTCGAAGTCGACCTCAAGGTGGCTGCCCGCATCTCCGGCAACAAGAACTGCGAAATGCTGCACCTGAAGGAACTGCTACCGCTCACCGGATACATCCGCGGCGGCTGCTCTCCCATCGGCATGAAGAAGCCGTTCCCCACATACATCCACGAAAGCGCGCTGCTGCACGATACCATCTACATCAGCGCCGGCGTGCGCGGTCTCCAGCTTTGCATCAACCCAAAGGACCTTATTACATTCATCAACGCACAAATATACCCCATCTGATATGAAAAAGCTCATAGCGACAGCCATCCTGCTCTGCATCGCGGCACTCAATGTCCTGGCAGACGACATTATCACCAAAATCAACGGAGACGTCATAAAGGCCAAGGTGATCGAAATCAGCGATAACTCAGTACGTTTCAGGCGTATGGACAATCCCAACGGTCCCGATTACGTGCTGCCTCTGTCGGAAATCCGGTCCATCAGTTACGAAAACGGCATCGTCGAAGAATACAGCGAGCCGCTTTCTGAGTGGCATAATTACCACGCCGACTCACGCAATGTCCGCTATAGAGACATCAATTCCGTCTACGACCCGAGACAATACAAGGCAAAATTCGACGATCCTTTCGTTCCGGCCATATCCGGAATCGCGTCATTCTTAATTCCGGGCCTGGGCCAGTGTATCGACAACGAATGGGGCCGGGGGCTTGGTATCTTCACGGCCAATGTCTGCTTCTCCATTTTGGAAACCACGGAAGCGTCATTGATGTTCTACGCCGCAGCAGACGGCTCCACTTATTACAGGGACAACGGTATGTCTTCAGTCAAGTCGAACGCCCTGTTAGGAGCATCCTTCTGTGCTGCACTGATCACGGCCACGGCCCACCTGGCCTTCAACATCTGGAATATCTGCGACGCCGTCAACATAGCCAAGGTCAAGAATATGTATTATCAGGACCTCCACTTTACGCCGCAGATAGCCTTCGTGCCGTCCGTCGGCTCCACCGGCCTGCAGCCCACCGCCGGCATCAGCATGACGCTCAGCTTCTGATTATAAAGTATATAGGAGAAGAGATTGCAACTGCAAAACAGTGGCCATCCATGGCCACTTGAATGGGGCGGAGGAATTATTTCTTCAGGTCTTCGACGGGGAAGGTGAAGTAGGTGTCGGGGAAGGGCTCGGCGGCGAGGGTGAAATGCCACCACTCGCTGTCGATGGGCTTGAAACCATGGCTGAGCATGGTGGTGCGGAGAAGCATGCGGTTCGCGAACTGCTCGGCAGTGATGCCCTCGGCGCCGGTGAACTCACCGGTCTCGGGATTGCCGCCGTAGTCCGGGTGGCTCTCGATGCCGAACCAGTCGAAAACGCCGCCCATGTCGACATCCTTGCCCGTCTCGACGTCAAACAGCGTCAGATCCACAGTGGAGCCGCGCGTGTGCCCCGACCTCTTCATTATGTATTCCTGCTCGAAAAGCACGCTCTTGTCCACGTCCGGATAGAAATTCCGCTTCAGCAGCGTGTCCTGCAGGTCTGCCGCCCAGCGGACGAAATGATCCACCGCACACTGCGGCCTGTAGGCGTCATATATCCTCAGTCGATACCCCTTTGTAAGCAGCTCGTCGCTGACCACCTTCAGGCTGTCGGCCGCCTGGCGCGTCAGGATAGCCGTCGGCTGGTTGTAGCCGTCAACCCTCGTGCCCACGAAATTGAACGTACTGTAGTAGCGTATCTCCAGGATGCAGTCCGGAATCACGTCGGGAATGTTCACGAAGGCGCTGCTGTCGGCAGTCGGGTCCGTCTTGCAGCCGAAAAGGACGCAGAGCAGAAAGAAAAGAGGATATAACTTCTTCATATTCATAAACTGTTTAACCAATTCAATATAAGCGTGGCCCGCCTCTCAAGCACCTCATAGTCAAGCGTTTCGGCCGTATCGTCAGCCTTGTTCGTCTTCATCGTGATGCCTGAAGTGAACATCACCGCCGGAATGCCTTTGCGGAGGAAAGGAGCCTGGTCGGAAATCTTAGTATAAAAATAATCCGTAAAGCCCTTGCTGCGATAGTAGTCATAGTAGAGACGCAGCCCCGGCCCGGCATTGGCCGCCTCCAGCTGCTTCTCGTAGGGCTTGCCTCCCAGCGCAATAAGGAAGTCCGGACGGTACTTGTTCGGCGGCGCCAGGGTGCTGCCCACAGTGTCGATATTCACCACCATGCCAAGTTTCAAGGGCAAGCCCGCAAAAGCCTCCGCGCCCGCCAGTTTCTCCGAATATGCATCCAGCGCCGCAAAGATAAAGTTACGCCCGCTTCCCCTGAGCTCCCCTGCCAGATACAGCAGGAGCGCCACTCCCGAAGCATTGGCGTCCGCGCCCGGATATACCGTGCCGTCAATCGTACCTATGCCGTCATAATGCGCGCACACCAGCGTGTATTTATCGGAGCGCGAGTCACCCTTGCAGACGGCATAAACATTGCGACCCACGCCCCTGGAAGTGGGAAAACACTGATACCGCACATCATAGCCGCACTGCTGCAGGCGCCGCGTCAGATAGAACGAAGCCTCCGTGCCGCCGCGGGACGCAAGGCCCCTGCCTTCGAGCAGCGGATCCGCAAGATGCTCAAGATCCTCCCTGATTCCGGCACTGACCGGAAGGGAAAGCACAAGCGAGACAAGCACGGCAAATATTTTATCCACAAGCTTCAATTCGGCACGATAAATGATTATCTTTGCAAATGTAGTGAAAAAGTTTCTCCTTGCAATAGCGATACTGTTCGCATTCCTGCCATCCGCCCTCGCCCAATACGACAAGGACGTCTTCAGCATGCGCGGCCGCCTCGCCCTGCAGGACGGAAAATACAGCCTGGCAATCGAGCACTTCAACATCCTCGCCCGCCTCGACTCGACCGACTACTGGTGCTTCTTCTTCAGGGGCATCGCCAAATACAACCTCGGCGACATACGCGGCGCCCAGTCCGACTTCAACCGCTCCGTCCGGCTCAACCCCGTGTTCACCAACGGCTACCACTATCGTGCCATCACCGAAAGCCGCACCGGCGACTACGACAAAGCCTTCGACGACTTCGACAAGGCAATCAGCCTACGCCCCGGTTTCATCGGCATCTACTACAGCCGCGGCGTGACAAATTTCCTCGCCCAGCGCTTCCCTGAGGCCGTTTCCGACTTCAACCGCTACATAGCCAAGGAAGGCAAGGACCCGTCGGCATACCTGAACCGCGGCGCCACCTACCTATTCTTAGGCGACACACTGAAGGCCATGGACGACTACAACAAGGCCATCAAGCTCGACCGTTTCGAGCCCGAATGCTACGTCCGCCGCGGCCGTCTCTACGCAGCCCAGGAACGCTTCCCCGAGGCCGTCGAAGACCTGTCCAAAGCCATCGAACTCGACAGCACCAACACCTTCGCCTACTTCAACAGGGCGCTGCTCCACTATGAAATGCACGACTACAACGCCGCCATGCGCGACCTGAACCGCGTGCTCAAGGACGAGCCCGGCAATGCCCTCACTCTCTACAACAGGTCCCTGCTCTACGCCCAGGTAGGCGACTTCAGGAACGCCCTGGAAGACATGGACCACGTCATCAACATCAATCCCCGCAACGTACTCGCTTATTTCAACCGAGCCGCCATATTCATGGAAATGGGACGCTACCGCGACGCCCTCTCCGACTACGACCGCGCGATCGAACTCTATCCCGACTTCGCCAAGGCCTACCTGAACCGCTCCTACGTTGAGAACCGCCTGGGCATGATGAAGGAGTCACGCGCCGACTACAAGACCGCCCAGCGTAAGGTCGGCGAGTACCGCGCCAAGAATGCCAGCGGCGAGGCCTCGTTCGCCGACACGACCAAGAAATATAACGCCCTGCTGGCCCTGGATGCCGATTTCGCAAAGAAAGACTTCGACAACGAACTCCTCCAGCACCGCGACATCGACATACGCCTGCGGCCGCTGTTCAAATTCAAGCTCGCAGCCCAAAGAGAAGCCCGCAACATAGCCTTGAGCAATCGCTACGAGAACCCGCTGCTCGACCGCTTCACCGACTCCGTCCCCGTGCCCGTGGTCGTCTCCAACAGCGACAGCCTCGTCACCCTGAAGCTCGTCCGGTCGCTCTCATCCGTGCTGGCAGGCGACAACAGTACCGGCGCCGGCAAGGTGGAACTCTCCCCTTCCGAAACCTTCTTCATAAAGGGCATCTACGACGTCCAGCAGAAGAATTTCACCGGAGCCCTCAGCTGGTTCGACAAGGCCGTCTCCGCCGCGGAAGGCGATGAAGAGCGCGACCGCTACTCCCGCTACTACAAAGCATTCTACCTCATGAACCGCGGCGTCCTGCGGGCTGAAATGATCGAATTCATCGCCTCCCTCGAAGGCAACGTGCAGACGCTCGCCATGGACGACAAAGGCTCCACCCGTGCCCGCGTGTCCGACCGTGTTGCCCGCACCTACGACTACTCCGAAGCCATCGAGGACATGCAGGCGGCGACCGAAATCGTGCCCGACATACCCTATCTCTACTACAACCTCGGCAACCTCTACTGCCTGAGCGGCGAGATGGTCGAAGCCATCGACGGCTACTCCCAGGCCATCAAACTCTACCCTTCCATGGGCGATGCCTATTTCAACCGCGGTCTCGTGCTTATCTACGTGAAAGACAAGGAGAAAGGCTGCATCGACCTGTCCATGGCCGGCTCCCTCGGCATCAAGGACGCCTACGGAGTCATAGAGAAATATTGCAAGAACGATGAGCAGCGTTAAGTTCAAGTCCTTCTCCTCGGGAAGCTGCGGCAACTGCTACTTCCTGGGCCTCTTTCCGGAAGACAGCAGGCGCTGCGAAGCAGGAATAATCATAGACGCAGGAGTGAGCCCCCGCAGGCTGAAAAAGGAGCTGCAGGCGGACGGCCTCTGCTTCGACGACTTCAGCGCCGTGCTCGTAACCCACGACCACCTGGACCACATCCGCTCCCTCGGCTCATTCTGCAAGCACATCTGCAAGCCCGTCTGGGCCACCGAGAACCTCCACCGCGCCCTCTCCCGCCACAGCATGACGAGAGGTCAGGTCACCGACTACCGCATGCCACTGCAGGAAAACCGCTGGAACGACGTGGTACCGGGCCGCATCAGGGCGCGCTATTTCGTGGTGCCCCACGATGCCAGCGAGACGGTCGGCTACGCAATCCTGCTGGACGACTACAAGTTCGTCATAATGACCGACATAGGCCGCATTACCGACGAAGCCCTGAACTGGGCGCGCCAGGCCGACACCGTGGTTATCGAAAGCAACTACGACCCGGAAATGCTGCGTACGGGCCCCTATCCGCCCGACCTCCAAAAACGCATAAGCAACGGCCACGGGCACCTTTCAAACCCCGAATGCGCCGAAGCCATCAGGGCGTTCAACCACGAAGGCCTCTCCCACATCTTCCTGTGCCACCTAAGCGAGCACAACAATACCCCGGAGCTGGCCTACGGCGAGAGCCTGCCCTTCGCCGGCTCCGCCTCCCTGGCGCCTCTCCCGCGCCAGACCGCATCTCCGCTGATTATACTGCGTCCCTGAATCCCGGAACGCGCAAGTCCGAAGGAGTGAAATATAGGAACCCGAACTGATAGCTGCCGGGGCTGTCAGCCGTGCCGTAAAGCCCGAAGAACTCCAGTGCGTCACGTATCAGCCTGTCGCGGTCCGGATCATGCTTGAGGCACTCCAGCGGCACACCGAATGACACGACCTTATGGGTGTCCGTATGATAACGAACGGCAGCAGGCACACCCGAACTGCCGTAGCGAAGCCACACTGAACCGCCTGAATCAGCGGCAGTTATACCGTCCGGATCAGGCACGGCATAGCATTCGGAATTCAGCACATGATAGAACGGCATATCCGCAAGCATGCCCACATTCGTGCCGTGCGACGACACGAAACGGTACCCCAGAACCTTGCGCACGAACTCCTGCGTGCTCTCGGCTGCTGACTGGTCTTTATTCACGCCGTACACGTTCCCCCACACGTCGGTGGCGATGCGCGAGCCGGACACGATCACGTTCCCTCCCCTGCGCGTCCACACGGTCAGCGCCGTCTGCAAATCCTTCGGGTACACGCTGAAGCGCGCCGGATAGACACCACGGCCGGACTTGGTGGTCAGCTGCGCGCCGCAGATAAGATCCAGCGTGCGGTAGGTGGCGGCAAGTGTAGTATCGGCGCAGAAAGCCTCGGCGGACATTGAACAGAACGGGAAACCGAGCCGCAGCACGGAGGCGCCGTGGACCGACGGATAATCGAAGGTGTTGCCGGCGACCTGCTGGCCCGCCCTGTCGGTGTAGGAACTGCCGAAACCGGGGGCGTCATCGCTCTCCCACTTCAGCGGACGGGTGAATTCATAATTCTCACCGATATACGTTATGTCGCTGACATACGGCATGCCGCTGTCGAGCCTGGATTCGAATCCGGCGTACTCGGGCGTATCTATCCACGCAGGCGCGGCCACTCTGTCGAAATTGTTGACTATCAGCACAGTGCCTCCCCTCTTCTCCAGCGGCACTCCAACTGCCAAAATCTCTGAAGGGAAACTGCAGCCGCCATCGTTCCAGGCAACCACCTTGTAGGAATACAGATGCCCCGGCTCAATCTGCATGTACGCTTCAGGATCGGTCACGTTGACCCCTTCATCAAAGGCTCCGTCGTCTATTCTGGTGAATACCGTATAGCCCTTCGACTTGGCCGTCGGCTCCAGCAGGTCGAACGTCGGCTTCCAGCGCAGCACGGCCGCAGTGTCGCTCTCCAGCGTCGCGGAGAAAGCGTGCACAGGCAGAGGCTGCACCGTGTAACTGACACCGTAACGGCTTGACAGATACTTCAGTATGCCCTTGTAGACCGAGCGGCTCACATTGAAGCGGAACGAAGGATCCAGGCCGTACTTCATGTCGGCGAAGTTCTGGTGCGACAGCAATTCCAGCAGCATCGAAGGGAAATCCGGAGTGCGCGACTCGCTGTAGGAGCGGTCCCACAGCTGGCGGCGCTGCCAGGCCGGTTCGAAGCCCACGCGTATGTCTTCAACTATCTGAGTCTGAACGAAATCCGCATAGGTGCGGGAAGTCATGCGCTCGCCACCGTCGGAGAACTTCTTGGAGTTCTCACACTTCAGCGTGTAGATGGACAGCGTGCCGACGATACTGTCGTTGGGCGTCACTCCTGCATCGGTATGGAAGGCCAGCGAGCAGTCGATGGGTATCCCCTTCTTGTCCTTCATCATGTTGGCCCAGGGGCCGCGGGTGGCATAGTCATTCGTGTAGTCGGTCTCCCAGGCGCGCAGGGTGCTGTCGGCGCCGGCCCAGGGCATCCAGTAGGACGCTCCCTCCACGAACGCAGGCATACCGGACACGCGCCCGCCCCTGCGGATCTTGCCCATGCCGCCTCCGAAGCGCACAGCGTCGGCAGTGACGGTCTCCCCGCCGCCTCCCTTATTGTCCAGTTCCACGTATCCTTCGGAACCAGGAGCGAACTCGAAGTTGCCCAGATAAATCCAGGTGCCGCCTCCCTTGCGCTGGTCTACCAGGAATTCGGTGTCGCCGCCCATGTGGTGGACCTTATAGCGGGCCGAGCGGGTGTTGGTGCGCAAGTAGTAATAGCTCACGTAGACGGCGTAGGAACCTCTTTCCGGGATAGTCGGAGTCCAGCGGGCAAAGGAGGAGGGGGTCACGCTGCAGGCGGCCTTGCGGGCCGTTCCCATGGTGAAGGGATTATCGGTGATTTCGTACTCCTGCTTGAGGTCGGCGAAGCCCGTGCCGGCGGTTTCCCAGTTGCCGGTCTCCGTATAGTCGCCGTGCGTGCGCACCGTCATCGAAGGCTCGCGCACGAAGCAGGAGTCGTTGTCGCAGACCACCTCGTTGCGCTGAATGTCGCGCTCACGGGGCGTCAGCACACAGGCTCCCGCATTCTCCAGCATTGGGATAAGGTACTGAAGCACATAGCTTTGCGTGTACATATCCTCGACCGTGCGGTGGAGGGTTGCACGCTGCCACCTCCAGAGGTCCTGCTGCTCGTTGTAGTACAGGCCGTGGCTCTGCCACATGACTATGTGGCGTCCGCTCAGGCCGCGGGTTATCTTCCTCGCCCCCTCGCGCCGCACCAGCGGAATCCGCGCCGCGGGCTTGATGTAATAGCGGAAAGCGACCGGCTTGCCGTCCCGGCCTATCTTCGGGGTCTCCAGGTCTTCCAGCCTGCAACCTGCCGTCATATAGGAGCCTACAGTATGCCCCTGGAGCTGCTTCTCCCCTTCCTTGTTGAATTCACCAAGGAACCAGAGTATGTCGTCGCTGTGCCATGGATAGTCAGCCAGGGCGTTGCTGAAATAAAGGTCCAGCGACTCTCCCCTAAGGTAAATCTTTTCCAGGCTGACTGCCGAGCGGACGCGGAACCTGCGGTTGCAGCGGGCGGTCAGGGTGTCGCAGACCACCGAGAAATCGGCGGCGCGCGGCACTCCCTGCGCGTACAGCGGCGCAAGGGCAAACAGGAGACTCAACGACAACAGTAACTTACGCATTGGCTTTCTTCACGGCAAACACAAAAATGATGAAAGAAAGTATGGAGCCGACAAACAGCCCGAGGCTGTCGGCCTTGAAATCCACGGGGTCCATATCCCTGTACGGCAGCAGTCCCTGCATATATTCGGTGCCCCAGGCAATCATGCAGCCGACAAAGAACAACATGACTATAATCAATATGATCTTCAGTATTGCCGGCTTCTTCAACTTGAATGAAAGGAGCGCCAGCACCGGGAACGGCAGGAACATCAGGAAGTGGACTATCTTGTCTGTAGGGATGCCCAGGAAGGAGCCGGGAACCGACGGCAAACTGGAAAACTTCGCGAAGCATAGCACCGCGATAGCTGCCAGATAAAGCACGGTCAGAAGCCGGAACAAAGTGGTACGTCTCATAATGACTGCATATCGTACAATTTCTTATAATAACCGCCCAGGGCGAGCAATTCTTCATGCCGGCCCCGCTCCACTATGCGCCCGGAATCCAGCACGACAATCTCGTCGGCGCCCTTTATGGTACTGAGCCTGTGGGCGATAGCAATGGTGGTGCGCGTGGTCATCAGGCGGTCAAGGGCCACCTGCACGCTCCTTTCGGATTCGGTGTCCAGGGAAGCTGTTGCCTCGTCCAGGATGAGTATGGGCGGATTCTTAAGTATGGCGCGGGCAATGCTGAGACGCTGGCGCTGGCCGCCGCTGAGCTTGACTCCGCGGTCGCCGATGTTGGTCTGGTAGCCCTCTTCCTTCTCAAGTATGAACTCGGAAGCGTTGGCCACTTCGGCCGCAGCCTCGACGCTTTCAGGAGCAGCGTCGTCGACGCCGAAGGCTATGTTGTTGTAGATGGTGTCGTTGAATAGTATGGGCTCCTGGTTCACGTTGCCTATCAGGGCCCGCAGGTCTTTCAGCGACACGTCCCTGACATCTATGCCGTCTATGGTTATCGAGCCGCAAGTAGCATCGTAGAACCTCGGAATCAGCTCGACGAGCGTCGTCTTTCCTGAGCCGGAAGCGCCGACGATAGCCACCGTAGTCCCCTTTCGGATCTCCAGGTCGATGTCGTGCAGCACCTCCTTGCCGTCTTCATAACGGAAGCCGACTCCGCGGAAAACTATCTTGTCGCCGAAGCCCTTGAGAGCCACGGGGCTGGCAGATTCCTTGATAGGATTCTCAGCGTTCAGTATGGCGTCTATTCGCTCCATGCTGGCAAGGCCCTTGGGTATTCCGTAGGCCGCCTTGGAGAAGTCCTTGATAGGCTGGATGACGCTGTAGAGCATCACCATGTAGAAAATGAAGGTCGGAGCGTCGATGACCGAACGGTCACCGATGATGAGCGTGCCCCCGAACCAGAGCACTATGGCTATCATCACGGTGCCGAGGAATTCGCTGACCGGATGGGCCAGAACCTGGCGCGTAGCCACCCGGCCGCTCTTGCGCTTCATCGCGCCTGTGACCCCGTCGAAACGCTTCTCCATCTTTTTCTCGGCAAGGAAGGCCTTTATGACACGCAGTCCCCCGAGCGTCTCCTCCACCTGGCTCATAGTGTCGCTCCAGAGGGCCTGGGCCTCAGTGGACTGGCGCTTCAGCTTGCGGCCTATCAAGCCCATCAGCCAGAGCATCACGGGAGCGAAAACGATCACGAACACAGTCAGTTGCCAGGATATGGCAATGAGCGCCCCGATATAGAATATGATCAGGATAGGATTCTTGATCAGCATGTCCAGGGAGCTGGCAACCGAGTTCTCCACTTCCTGCACATCTCCGCTCATACGGGCGATGATGTCTCCTTTGCGCTCCTGGCTGAAATATCCCAGCGGCAGCGAGACTATCTTGCGGTAGAGGTCCATCCGCAGGTCCTTGACTATGCCAGTGCGTATAGGCACCATGACGGCCGAAGCGCCGAAGTAGCATGCGGTCTTGACGGCGGTGATAACGGAAAGCGCAAGGCAGAGCGCCAGCAGCACCTTGCTTGCCCCCCACTGCTGCATCAGCCCCGTGACGAAGTAATAGAGGTTGTTGACCGCAATGTTGGTAAAATCGCCCCCCGGGGTGTCCCAGGGGATGAATTCATACTGCATCTCGCTGATATTGAACAGTATCTTCAATATCGGGATAAGCAGCGAGAAGGAGAAGATATTGAACACCGCCGAGAGGATGTTGAGCACGACGGAACCGCCCAGCCATCCTTTGTACGGCCAGGCATAACGCTTCAGTATCTTCCAGAATTCCTTCATTTCCTACAGTACTTTCACGGGACAGCCGAACCAGTGGACCATTATCAGATAAATGACGCCGCTCACCACGATGACGGCAGGAATAGTCAGTATCCACGCCCAGACTATGTTCTTCGCCGTAATCCACTTGACGGTCTTGATGCCGCGGGTGAGACCCGTACCGATGATGGAGCCGGTGATAGTGTGTGTCGTGCTCACGGGGATGCCGAGCACTGCTGTGAGTATCAAGGTGATGGCGCCGGATGCCTCCGCGCAGAAGCCCTGGGTCGGGTAGAGTTTGCTCAGGCCGTCGCTGAGGGTCTTGATCACGGACCAGCCGCCGGTCACGGTGCCGAGCGCGATAAGGCCGTAGCAGGCGAATTTCAGCCACGTGGGCACGAAGAATCCGGTGTATCCGGCCGCCTGTGCAGCCTGGAAACCATTTCCGTAGAGCAGCTGCATCACGCCGTTGTCGGGATTGGAAGCGAATGCGGTGGCAAAAAGGATGGCAATCACGCCCATGGTCTTCTGTCCGTCGTTGCCGCCGAAGCCCAGCGAGAATGCGGCGCTCGACAGCAGCTGCATGCGCCTGAATCCCTTATCCACCTTCTGCGCCTTCACCCTTCGGAACAGGAACATGAACAGGCAGTTGAGCGTGAATCCCATGACCATGCCGATAAGCGGCGAGATGGCGATGAAGGCCACGATCTTGAAGATGCCGCTCGTCACGAGGTAATGCCCGCCATAGACGAACCAGACCGGACCGATGAGCCCGCCCACCAGCGCGTGCGAGGCAGACACCGGGAGACCAATCTTAGTGCAGGTAAAAATATACAGCACCGAGCCAAGCAGGGCGGCCAGGATCACATACACGTCGATGCAGTTTTCGTCCACTATCCCCTTGCCCATCGTCGCAGCCACCGTGGTGTCGAAAATGAACATTGCCATGAATATCCAGAAAGCGGCCCACGCAACGGCGACCTTTGGAGGCAGGGCCTTGGTCGCAATCACGGAGGCGATGCAGTTGGCGGCATCGTTCATTCCGTTGGTGAAGCTGAATATCAGCGCAATAAGGGCTGTTATTAGTACGATCGCAACCATCGGGCTAACTGTTTTTGACCACTATGCTGCGCACCATGCTGGACACGCCCTTGGCCTGGTCGGAGATATCCTCTAGGGCCTGGGCGATGTTCTTCTTCTTCACCAGTTCGATAGCATCCGCCTCTTTCTCGAACAGGTTCGACATATAGGTCTCGTAGATGTCATCGACGGTATGTTCGATGTCCTTTATGTCGTCGCAGAGTTTGTCCAGTTCCTTCGCATCCTTGCGCATCGTGTCGAACTTCCTTGTGATGTCGAGCAGTATGACTGCCGCCTTTTTGATATACTCGGCAATCTCGATGAGCTTGCGGGACGGATCCTTGGGCTGATAGATGGCGATCTTCTTGGAAGCGTCGCGGATCATGTCGAGGAAGGTATCCATAGTCTCTGCCAGGTTGTGGATGTCGTCGCGGTCGAAAGGCGTCACATAGGCGTCGATGAGCACGTCCATGATCTTGTCCGTAATCGCATCGCCGGCGGTTTCGTGTTCCTTGATCCGGTGTGCAAGCATCCTGCGGTTGTCAGGATCCACCTCCTTGGTCTGCTCGAGGAGCAGTTCGGATGCCTTGACGATGTTCTCCGCCGACTGGATAAACAGCGGGAAGAAACTTTTTTCCTTCACCACGAAGAGTTGGAGAAAATGGTCGAAATTCATAGGTCTTTATCTTTTAAATGTGTATTTCAGTGCAAGTGTGGCGCCGAATCCGTCGCTGATGGCTTCGCCTTTATCGTAATAGACGGACGGGATAAGGCACATAGCTCCTTTCAGTATAGGGATGGATGCAGAAAAACCTGAGCTGAACTGCCGGAGCGGCTTTTCCAGGCGGGTGCCGGTGCCATAGTCATAGAGGACAGAGTACCAGCAGCCGTAGTTTTCCGAATATGTGAGCACAAGGCGGTAGGGTATCTTCCTGAAAAGACTGCCTGAAATGCCGATGTGGTGGGCTTTCAGCAGGTTGTTCCAGGTGCCCTGGCTGTAGTAGGTCTCGTCGTCGCGGTACCAGCGGGAGAAGAACAGGGGGCTGCCGATCTGGCGGGCAAACGCGGTCCAGCCGGAACGGTAGTCGTAGTTGTTGCAGTAGTTGTCGGCCCCGCCCACTATGGTGAAATACTGGCCGCTCGGCTCGTCGAAGTAGAGGCGAAGGTCCCGAGAATCGATCTCTTCCTGCGTAGCGAGCCTTCGTTCGCAATCGCCGGACTGATTCATAGTGTAGTGGTGCTCATAGACTATATCGCTGATCCATGCCGACTTATCCTTGAACGACAGGCAGATTGTGTTCACTCCGTCGGGGAAATTGTGGGTCTTCATGCCGGAACGGTCGTCGTAGGGAATGTCGTGCTGAAGGGTAAGGGTCCAGTCGTCTGCCTTCCAGTCGAGGCGCAGGAGTTCGCGGCCGCGGTGGTCGCCCAGGGAGTTGATCTGGTCGCCGAGCGATGCGTCGGCACCGCCCTGCCTGCCTGTTATCGCTCGCAGGTAGTCGAGTAAGGAGTGCGGCTGCACGCGGCCCTCGGGACTCACTCCGGCCCACAGGGTGTAGTTGTCGATTCCGGCGGTGATGGAAAAGCGTCCGATGTTGCCGATCAGATAGAATGCCGTGTCGTGGACGCGGGCGCCCTGCATATAGCGTCGGTCGATAGTCCAGTAATCCCCGAAGCGGCCGGCCAGCTGCAGATGCCCTGCCGTGAAAGGCACGTTCCAGGGCTCCAGAGTCATGGCGACTCCGGGCATCGTCCTGGCGTTGCCGCTCATCATCACGTTACCGGAAGTCACGGTCAGCGGCCCCAGGCTGGGATCCGCCGCAAGAAAATGCTGCTCGGGGTGTATCATGCCCAC
>JAILIM010000101.1 GCA_024695285.1 Bacteroidales bacterium | reverse complement strand
CACCTCCCACTTCCTCGGCCAGAACTTCGCCAAGAGCTTCGACGTCCAGTTCACCAACAAGGAAGGCAAGATGGACTACGTCTGGGCAACTTCCTGGGGCGTCAGCACCCGCCTGATGGGCGCGCTGATCATGGCCCACGGCGACGACAACGGCCTGGTGCTGCCTCCGGCCCTCGCCCCTATCCAGGTGGTGATGGTGCCTATCTACAAGGGCGACGACGAGTTCAATGCCGTGATGCAGGAGCTCGACAAGATTAAGACCCAGCTCGAAGCGCTCGGCGTGAGCGTGAAGATCGACGGCCGCGACACCCTGCGTCCCGGTTTCAAGTTCGCAGAATGGGAGCTCAAGGGCGTGCCTGTGCGTCTCGCCATGGGCGCCCGCGACCTTGCCGCCGGCACCGTGGAGGTGGCCCGCCGCGACACTCTGACCAAGGAGACCATGCAGCTGGAAGGCATTGCGGAGCACATCAAGGGCCTCCTGGATGCCATCCAGAAGATCATCTACGACAAGGCTCTCGCTTTCCGCGACGCCAATGTGGAGAAATGCGACGACTGGGAGGAGTTCAAGGTGAAGATCCAGCAGGGCAAGTTCCTTCTCTGCCACTGGGACGGCACCACCGAGACCGAGCAGGCCATCAAGGACCAGACCAAGGCGACTATCCGCTGCATCCCCGTGGACAGCTATGTCTGCGAGGAAGAGGGTCGCGACATTTATTCTGGTAAGCCTTCCAAGGCACGCGTTGTATTTGCTATTTCTTATTGATATGAAGAGATTTATCCTACTGGCAGGACTCCTCGCCCTCTGCGTCTCCGGTTATGCCCAGGACGACGCCCAGAAAGCCGCAGCGGAAGCGGCCGCAGCCTTCGTGGACGCCAAGGCAGACGAAGCAGCCAAAGCCAAGCCCAAGTACTGGCAGTACTCCACCGTGTTTGACATCGGTGTCAATCAGACGTCCCTGTTCAACTGGGCTGCCGGCGGGTTCAACAACATCACCCTCAGCACCGGCCTTGACGCCAAAGCCTACTACGCCAAGGACCGCATGAACTGGAAGAACCGCCTCCAGCTGCAATACGGATTCATCTGGTCGGCAGACAAATCCTACGTGCTCCAGAAAAGCAACGACCGAATCTATTTCGAAAGCCTGTTCTCCTACAAGACCAGCAAGGAGACCTGGAACTGGACTGCAAGCTACGATTTCCGTTCACAGTTCACCGATTCGTACTCAAATTATGACTATCCGTTTGCCGGCGAGGATCCCGAGCATATGGATGAGCACATGATAGAGGAAAGGAACCACATGTTCGAAGAATGGCGCCAGGCCAGCATCAAATCCACTTTCCTGTCCCCCGCCTACAACAACCTGGCCCTCGGTGTCGAATGGAAGCCCGTTCCCTGGTTCGACCTCAACATCTCCCCCCTCACCGGAAGTGTGACCATCGTAACCGAACCGGTCCTTCGCCAGAAATACGGCATGCCTGCTAGTGCAGGTTCCGTTGAAGTTGTTCCGACCTATAGCGCAGCCCTCTTCCAGTTCGGTGCTTCCATCAAGGCCAACGCGAAGTTCTCTATCAACGACAAGTTCAACTATGAGACTCAACTGGTGGTCTTCACCGATTATCTCAACCATCCTTTCACTGAGTACCGTGTGAACTGGGACAACAAGATTGCCTGGCAGATCACATCGTTCTTCAAGATTGGCCTGAGCACCTGGCTGCTCTACGATCCTATCGTCGAGATCGACGGGGTGAAGAGCAAGGTGCAGTTCAAGGACTTCCTGGCATTCAACTTCACTTTCGCTTTCGGCAAGAAGGACCTGAAATAATGAAAGTGCTTCTCGCAGTCAGCGGCGGCATTGACTCGATGTATATGCTCCACAGAGCCCCCGAACTTTTTCCGGGGGCTTCTTTGGCAGTCGCCCACTGCAACTTCCGCCTGCGGGGAGAGGAGTCGGACGGCGACGAAGAGTTCGTGCGCGCGGAATGCGAGAAGGCCGGGCTGACGCTCTTCGTGAAGCGTTTTGACACGTCCGCCCACGCTTCAGCGAACGGCATATCTATCGAAATGGCGGCACGGGAACTCCGCTACGCCTGGTTCCGCGAACTCTGCCGGGATCATGGCTTCGACGCCGTCGCCACCGCCCACAACGCCAATGACAATGCCGAGACCCTGATACTCAATCTGCTGCGCGGCACCGGCACCAAAGGGATGCGTGGGATTCCTTCTGCCGTAGTGGATGCGAAAAGTTTTTCAGGGAACAGTGGCCGCCCGTGGCCACTTGAACGGGAGGGGCCCACAAGCGAAGCGCAGTGGGAGGGATGGAGCGAAGCGGAAGTTCCCGGAAAAACTTTTTGCGCAACGGAGGCAGAATGGATCTGCATCATACGGCCGTTGCTGGGGGTGACGAGGGACAAGATTCGGGAATGGATGGAGCGGCACGGTTTCGGGTGGAGGGAGGACAGTACGAACGCTGAAAGTGAGGTAAAGCGGAACAAGATTCGGAACCGGGTGTTCCCGGTGTTCGCCGAGATCAATCCTTCGTTTGTCCGCACTCTCGGGGAGGATATCGAAAGGATCCGCCAGACGGACGATATCGCTGATGATTATTTTCGCGAAGCTGCGGCCCGCATGGTGAGACATGCTCCCGAGGCCGCTTCAGGGGCGATTCTGGAGATCAGCGTCCCAGGGCTCCTCGCCCTGAAGCACTGGCGCTACGTGCTCTGGCGCATCATCGAAGACTACTCGTTCAGCGCCGAGACCTTCGAGAAGCTCTGCAAGCTCCTCGACCGCTACCGCACCGGGGCCCCCGGCACCGTGACCCTCAGCGGCAAAACCTTCCAATCCCAGGGCCACCAGCTCACCGCCCGCCGCAAGCGGCTCCTGCTGACAGTCCGGTAGCCCAGCAGCTATCCACACGTTCAAGGTCCGTTTTTAGCCTGGGGACCTTGAACGCCAATATGCCGTCTCAGACCTCTGCAGACCCATTCTTATGTTCAAGGTCCCGCACCTAAAATCAGACCTTGCCCATCAACCTTCAGTCCCTCAAGCACTTAACGAATTTGCCTGCACGAAAAAACATGCAGGCAAATTACGTAAAGTATTAAGCGGCAGAGGATTAGAGGGCACCGTACTTCTCCCCGTAGGAGAGCATCTGGCCGAGGTAGTCGTCGGTGTAGCGGATTTCGTAGTCGGTGATAACGCCACCCTTTTCGACGGGAACAATATCAGGATTGATGAAACCGCCGTAAGGCTTGAGGCCGAGAGCTGAATAGCGGTCGATAACCTCACGGTGCAGTTCGGGATCGATCTGAACGGCATACTGCTCCACCAGCGCCTTACCGGCCTCATAATCGCCGGTAGACTTAATCCTCTGGATCTCAGCGAGAAGCTTGCCGAAGAGCCCACGCAGCGCCTCATAATCGCAAATCACGAAGAACGTCTTCCCGTCCCTTTCGCGCCTCTCGATAACGCCCTGCTCCTGCCCCTGCTGGAAACACCATTCAGAAATCAGTTTACGGTCCTGCATATGAGCCTCGGTGTTGGAGCGGCCAAATTCCACACGGTTGAACTGCACCATCAGGCCGTTGCGGATAAAGCTGTCATACTCAGCCTTATAAGCCTCGGCGTCGGGCATGATACCCAGTTCCACCAGCTTAGGGTCGGCCGCATAATAAAGGCCGAACAAGTCGGCGCGGGCCTCCTCAAGCGCGGAAGAGTACTCACCCATAGCCGTCGAAGACACACCCTTCAGCAACTGGCCGGAGCCGTGGCCCAGGCACTCGTGAAGGTCAGTGTGGATCTCAGATGCGTAGGAACCATATTTCTTCGAACGCGCAATCTCAGCGTCATCCCATGCAAACTCAGTCAGCACATTAGCAGGAGACTCCTCTGCGGAATACTCATAGGCACGGGAAATGTTGGAAATAGTCACGCTCTTGGAGCCGTGGTCGCGGCGAATCCAGTCGGCGTTCGGCAGGTTGATGCCGATGGGCGTTGCAGGATAAGAGTCGCCGGCGAGGCACACGGCGTTGATGACCTTCGCGCTGATACCCTTCACCTTAGCCTTTTTGAAGCGCGGATCCACCGGCGAATTGTCCTCGAACCACTGGGCGTTGGCGCTCAGGATGGCGGAGCGCTCGGAAGCCTTCGAATCCTTGATGTTCACGTGGCCCTCCCAGGATCCCTTTCGGCCCAAGGGGTCGTTGTAGTCTTCCACGAAGCCGTTGACGAAATCCACGGTGCCGAGCGTGTCCTTGACCCACTCGATATTGAATTCGTCCCACTTCCTGAGGTCACCGGTGCGGTAATAGTCTATCAGAAGTGCAAGCGCACGCTTCTGGATGTCGTTCTCCGCCACCTTACGTGCCAGCTCAAGTTCGGCGCATATCTTCTCTATGGCAGGGCCGTAGATGCCACCTACCTTCCAAGGCTTTTCGACCACCACGCCATCTTCCTTCACCACCTTGGTGTTCAGGCCGTAAGCCACAGGGTGCTTGTCGGCGGGATTCTCAATCGAAGCGTAGTATGCTTCCACCTCGTCGCGGGTGACGCCTTCATAGAAATTGACGGAAGACAGTTCCACGATATCGCCCTCCTTCGAGGTGCTCCTGCGCTGAGGGCACACCGTCGGGTCGTAGGCATACGAAATCAGGAATCCAGCCTCATCGGAACGGCCGACGGCGTCAAGCAGCTTTTCGAAATAACCCGCTTCACATTCGGGATAGAACTTATCTTCGGCGTAGTGGTGGTGGATGCCATTGCTGAAGAACAGCCTCTTGGCATAATTGGTAAATGCTTCAAACTCACTGCATTTACGGTCGCCGGCATAGTTCTGCAGTATATCTTCCACAGCGTGCCTGAGCTGAAGGTTGCCGGCGCAGTTCTGGTCCCACAGGATATCCCTGCCCCACTTTGCTGCCTCGGCAAGATGGTATGCATACTCTTTCTGCTGAAGGCTCAGATCGTTCCATCCTGGAACCTGATAACGTATCACCTTCACGTCGGCAAACTGGTCCACAGTGTACCGAAAATCCGACTTCTTACCGCCGCAGCCCGCCACCAGCAGCACTGCCGATACATTCATTAGCATTCGTAAATACTTCATATAAGATTAAACAATTTTCTCAAGGTTATGTCACTGCCGGAGGAGATGAGGTCGACTCCTGGGTTAGGGTCAGATAGGGAAATGCCGTGCTCATTGAGGACATCGACAAGATGCCGGGCAACGGCGGGAGCGGGGTCGATGAAGCGGACGCCAGCCGGAGCGATGCGCTGCATAAGGGGCATCAGGAAAGGATAATGCGTGCAACCGAGCACGATGGTATCGGCGCCGGCGGCCAGCAAGGGCTCCAGGCTCTCCCGCACCACCGCTTCGGCGTGCGGCCCCTCGAGCTCCATCCCCTCCACCAGCTCCACGAAGCCGCGCCCCACACGCTCCACAATCCGCACAGCATCGGCATACTGCTCCTTGGTATTCAGATACTTGGGTGCCTTCAAGGTGCCTGCCGTAGCAAGCACGCCCACCACGCCGGTCCGCGTGCCGGTGGCGGCGGGCTTCACTGCCGGCTCCATGCCCACGAAAGGCACGGAATACTCGGAACGAAGCGTCGCTATGGCAGCGGCCGTGGCCGTGTTGCAGGCCACCACAACCGCCTCCGCGCCCCTGGAGAGGAGCAGGTCAGTAACGGCGCGTCCGCGTTCTATGATATAGGACGCGGACTTCTCTCCGTAGGGACAATGTGCATTGTCCGAATAGTATATAAAACGTTCATCAGGGAGAATCTTCCGAATCTCCCTGAGAACTGAAAGGCCACCTGAGCCTGAGTCAAACAGACCTACGACCGCCATATTATGATGCAAGCTGTCCGAGCACCTCGAAGCAGGCCTTGCCGTCGATCACAACCATACGGTAGACGGTGTCATCCACCTTATAGTAAGTCTCACCTTGGAGTTCAAGGGTCTCATAGTCGTCGGGCAGGGTCTCCACCAGCGCGCCTGCGGGAGGCACGATCACGGTGTACTGTCCGTCGGCACCCTTGACATAGAACACTCCGTCGTTGTAGAAGTACTCCGTGCCGGCTGCGGCATAGCTCTGCACGAGTCCGAGGGAGTTCGCGAGCGTGCCGGAAGCGTTGGCCTGGGCCGCATTGAGGGCGATGGTCGCGTTCTGCTCGGCGATCAGGGCGTTGTTGGCAGCGATGGTGCTGTTCTGCTCCTGGATTGTGCGGTAGTTGTCATTGACGGTGTCGTAGTA
The DNA here is from genome assembly GCA_024695285.1 of Bacteroidales bacterium. The sequence continues at coordinate 24,375 of JAILIM010000101.1, read as the reverse complement.
ATGGAGCGTATCGAAGTAGTAGGCAAAGCGGCAGGCGGTGTAGACCGCGTCAGCCAGGGGGGTGAACACGTAGCCGAAAGGCGGACGGCACACCCAGTATCTGCCGGAGTAGTATCTGTACCAGATATTGTCGTAGAAGTAATAGTCACGTCCCCAGTAGTGGCGCACTTCGTAGCGCGGAAGTGAAGGGATGTAGTGGCCGTAGTGGTGGTGCCCGTAGTTGTGGAAGTGGGCGGGAGTACCCCTCAGCTCGCGGTGCACGGGAGCATGGTGGCCGGGATGATGGCCGGGATGGGGGTTAACGTGAACTCTGCCGGGAGCGTGACCTGCAGGAGCCACATGGCTGTGGCCGGGAGCAGGACGCCTGCCCTCGATGTGACCGCCGGGATGGCGGGGGCTGTGGGAACCGTCGATGTGGCCACGAGAAGGCACATTGTGGGAATGACCTCCCACATGGGCGGAACCGCCGGGCCTGCGGGCGCCGTCGCCAACGTGGCCGCCGTGGTCGCGGACATCACCCATAGAGTGGCCGCCGGCAGGACGAGAAGGACGCACGGAACCTTCGCCCGAAGGACGGGTGCCGGAACCGTTGTTACGGTTCACCTTGCCGCTGGGACCGCCGGAAGGACGGGCGCTGCCGACAGCACTGCCGCCTGCAGGACGGGTGTGGCCGGTGCCGTGATTCCTGACAGTACCGCTGGAGCTGCTGCCGGAAGGACGCTCAACACGAGCATGGCTGCCGGAAGAAGGACGCGAAGCACTATGGTGGGAACTGCGTTCCTGACGGCTGCTGCTGAAGGAGCCGCCTGAGCTTGGCGAGTGGTGGTAGGTTGAACCAGAACTATGAAAGCCGCCGGAGCTATGGTGGGATCCGCCGGATGAATGAGAGTAACCGGAACTATGTGAACCGCCGGAATGGTGAGAGCCGCCGCCACGGGAGTGGGACTGCCCGACAAGAGGGATAGCGAAGATGACGGCTGCCGTCATCATTGCTGCGAGTCTAGTCATGTGTTTCATATGCCAGTGGTTTTAATAAATGTAATACTTCTTCGACAAGGTCTTGAAGTCTTCGGTTTCAGCAGTCCAGTAGGAGAGGATGTCGGAGACTTTGAAACGCTTGCCGAATTCTTTACTTACAAAGTCCGTTCCACAAACTTTGTTGAACATGCTTATTCTGCCTGGCGACAGTTCAAACGGGTTTTTTTTGTACAATTCATAGACCGCCTGCATCACGTAGAACTGTATCAGGGTCATGGGAGCGGCCTCGTAGTCGGTGAAATAATACTGCACTCCGTGGACAAGTTTTTTGGCGCAGCTGCCGTAAAAAGGAGTGTAGTGGACGGTCCGCCAGGCAATGCCGGGGACCTTGTAGCTGTCGAGCCGGGCCTTCAGCTGGTCGGCGGCGATCCAGTCGGCGGCGAAGGCGTCGAACGGAATGGTGTAGCCGATTCCAATGTTCAGGTAGTCGTTGAATTCACCCACAAGGCCGGCACAGGGATAGCAGATGGCGCTGCGGGGATACGGGATATTGGGGGACGGCATCACCCAGGGCAGGCCGGTCTTGTCGTAGGTCATCCAGCGCTCCCAGCCTTCCATAGGCACCACGGTGAGCTGGCACTTGAGAGGCAGCTGATCACCCTTCTGCCCCCGGTTGAGCCCCTCCTCGTTGATCATTTTCGCGATTTCGCCGACCGTGAGGCCATAGACGTACGGGATGCGGTACTGGCTAACGTAGGAGTAAAAGCCGTCTCGCACGAGGCTGCCTTCCACTTTCAGGCCGCCGAGCGGGTTGGGACGGTCGAGCACCATCACCTGGACTCCGACGGTGGCGCAGGTGCGCATCATCAGGCCGAGGCAGCTGATGAAAGTGTAGGAACGGGTGCCGACGTCCTGAATGTCATAGACCACAATGTCGACGTCCTTCAGCATCTCCGGCGTCGGCTGGCGGGTCGCTCCGTAGAGGGAATACACGGGCAGGCCAGTCGCCGCGTCGGTGCCGGACTCTACCTTGCCGCCGGCCCAAATGTCGCCCCGCACGCCATGCTCGGGGGCGTAGAGGGCAACGAGGTTGACGTTCTCCTTGAGGATATCTATGGTGGAGCGAAGCTGGCTGTCCACGCCGCTGGGGTTGGTCAGCAGGCCGACACGCTTGCCGCGAAGGCCTTCGAAGCCGCGGTCACGCAGGACCTCGATGCCCGGCTTCACCTGGGCGGAGAGGCTTATTCCGACGGTAAGCGCCGCCGCGCAAAGAATGTGACGAAGAATGTGGCGAGACAACATATCATTACGAGTATAAAGAATCCGACATAACCGAGCGCTTCTTGCAAGTATCCGGCCACAAGTCCGGGAAGCACCATCGAAAGCGCCATGAAAGCGGTGCAAATCGCGTAGTGGGATGTCTTCAGAGGGCCTTCCGAGAAGTGCATCATATACAGCATGTACGCCGAGAATCCGAATCCGTAGCCGGTCTGGTCGAACACCACGCAGGCACCGACGGTCCAGAGGCTTTCGGGCTGGGCTATGCTCATGTACAGGTACACGGCGCAAGGGAGCGCTAGCGACAGCGCCATGGGCCAGAGGCACTTGCGGAGGCCGAGCCTGGCGGCAGCGAGGCCGCCGAGAATGCCGCCGGCAAGCAGGGCGATGACGCCGAAGGTTCCGAACACGACGCCGTACATGTCGGTCGTGAAACCGAGGCCTCCGACTTCAACGGGATCCCTGAAGAACGGGAAGAGCATCTTCACGGAAAACGCCTCCGGGAGGCGGTAGAGCAGCATGAACGCTATTGCAATCCATATCCCCTTCTTACGGAAGAATGAGGCGAAAGCCTCACCGAACTCCCGGGCCACGTCGCCGGCAGTGCGGACCTCACCCGCTTTCCTGTCGTCCGCCGGGCGGGGCAGGATGAAGGCGTGGTACAACGCCATCAGCACAAGGATGGCGGCGGAGACTATCATGGTCACCGACCAGGCGGCGGGAATGTCTCCGAGACGCTTTTCAAGCATGCCGGCCATAACCACCAGCACGCCCTGCCCGAACACGGAGGCGATGCGGTAGAAAGTGCTTCGTATGCCCACGAAGGCCGACTGCTGCCGCTTGTCCAAGGCCAGCATGTAGAATCCGTCGGCCGCGATGTCGTGTGTGGCCGATGCGAAGGCCGCCACGATGAACAGGATCAGCGTCAGCGTGAACGTGGTCATGCGCACCGTCGCCGCTATCAGTCCGATTGCCGCAAGCATCAGGACCTGCATCGTGACTATCCACCAGCGCTTGCTGCGGAATATGTCCACGAAGGGGCTCCAGAGGGGCTTTACCACCCATGGCAGGCTTATGAGGCTGGTCAGCAGAGAGAGTGTGCCGTTGTCCATCCCCATGTCCTTGAACATGATGAGGGATATGGTGTTGACAATGAAATACGGAATGCCCTCGACGAAGTAGAGGGTGGGTATCCAGAGCCAGGGGGATTTACTGTTCGACTGTTGCACCTTTGTAATAGTATTCAAGTATTTGTTTGTAGTTGAAGCCCTTGGTGGACATGACGGCGGCGCCTATCTGGCAGAGGCCGACTCCGTGGCCCCAGCCCTTGCCGCGCAGGATCAGGGTGTCGCCGTCCCAACCGGCCTCGAAGTTGGAGCTCTTGAGGTGTGACTTGCTGAGGGCCCTGCGGATGGCAAGTTCCTTGCCGATCACTTCGGTGCGCAGGGTACCGCGGATGCGGAGGAATTTGATACGGCCGGAGACACCGCGCTCCACAGGCTCGAGATCAGTTATGGTGCCGAAGTCCATTCCGGTGCGTTCTTTGACGAGCTGCGAGACTTCGGCGCGGGTGTAGCGTTGCTCCCAGTCGTGGAAGTCGACGGTCTCGAGGTCGTAGTCGTTGAGCACCTGGGAGAGTATTTCAGGATCGTGGCAGTCGCAGTAGGGGTCTTCTACGCTCTGCAGGTAGGGGTAGTCACGGTCTTCCCAGCAGGTGCTGAAGAGTTCCGTCCTGCCGCCGCAGCACTTGGCATAGCGGGCGTCGCAGATCCGGCCTTCGTAGCGCAGGACCTGCCCCCAGGTCTGGTCAATGGCCTGGAGGACGGTCTCCCCAATCGCAAGGGAGAGGCCCTGGTAGCGCTGGCAGTGGTCGTCGGCGCAGACGTCGTAGCGCTCGTGGGGCACGGCGGATTCGGCTTGCTCCGGATTGCGCCGGTCCTGCATCCGGGCCAGCGCCCAGCTGCGTGAAATCACTGCGTGTGCCTTCAGGAATTCCAAGGAGGCGCTTGCACGCATCTCGGAGGATATGACGCTGATCAGGTAGTCTTCCAGGCCGATTTTGTTTATGGCGGTGACCTTGTCGCCTTCCGCTATGAATTTCAATGATCCGGCGAATTTCTGGTTCTGGAGGCGTTCCCAGTGGAAGTCGATGCCGATGGGGACGTTCCATAATATGAATGAAGGTTCCGCGAACAGCGTGGAGCGCGTGACGGCGTCGAAATAGAGTTCGTCGTAGAGGGCGCCGTTGTAGTTGATGCGGCCGTCTTTGACGCTCACCTTCTGCGGGCCGGCGCCGTCGGAGATGATTTCGAACATGATTTCCGGAGCGGAAAGGATACCGACCTCGATTTCCGGCTGGCGGCGGGTGAGCCTGGAGCGTATCATGCGCTCATCCTCCTCGCTCACGCTCACTTCGGCAAGCATTTCCTCGAGCTGAGGGGCCGTGGCTTTGTTGTAGTCCTCTTCGCACGGAGCCACGAAGACGCCGGCCATCTCGGCGGCGCCAGGGCTGATGGTCAGGTGCTCAGCGCCTTCGGCGTAGTAGTGGTGGGACCTGAGTTCGCTGCGGAGCACCACCATGACCCGGTATTCTTCATTCTGCCCGTTGAACCAGGCGTAGAGGTTGAAGCGCGGCTCCAGGCCGGGATCCATGACGGGGCAGCAGTCGAGGAACTGGTAGAAGACTTTGGCCAGCGACTTGGTCGTTTCCGCCTTTATGCAATAAACGCCGCGGGTGAAGTGGGGGTAGTGGTAAAGCTTGGCGTCCTTGACGGTGGAGAGGGGCCCGCCGGGGGCGTCGAGGAACGCGTCGACGGCCGTCTCCAGCGGGAGAGAGCCGCGCGGAACCGCTTGGAAATGAAGGTGATCCGGGGCGGAGGCACCGCTCTGGGGGCCGTTGTAGTAGGCGGTGAAGTCCTGGTAGTTCCAGGCGAAGTCCAGCATGTCGGGGAGGTGGTGCCAGATGGCCTGCGGGACGTGCTGCTCGCGGGCGATGACCAGATGCCGGTTGAAAATCGGGAACGGGTTCACCTGGATGTTGTAGCGGCGGCCCTTGCGGCCCTCGAACTTTATGTGGAACTGTTCCGGGGGGCGGTTGGCTTCGCACAGGAAGCAGGGTCGGGCGGCGAGGCTGGCCTCGTCGGTCTGGGCCGTGCTGGAGGCAATGCGGCAGGGGTTGAACTGTATCTTGGCGTCCAGTCCGCCTACTTTTATGTCGCGGACATGCATGGATTTCAGGGCGCGGAAATTGGCGGCGGCGAGAGGCCACACCGACAACTGGTCCTGTATGAATTTGGCGAGTTTATCCATCCTATAGAAGTGATAACAGGCTGTTGCGTATCATCCCGAATTCGTATTCGAAATTGGGCGTGAGGATGCCCTTGCCGATGGCTTCTTCGATTTCAGGGATCTCCCACCAGCGGCCCTCGGAGACTTCGTCGCCGTCGGGGCGGAGGTCGAAGTGGCCGACCGCTGCGAATACGTTGACGAGTTCGCGCTCGGTCGGGGATTCCCATACATAGGTCGTCAGCGGCACGGGATTGAAGTCGTAGAAAGCGAGTTCCTCCCCCGCTTCGCGGAACAGGGCCTCCCTGAGGTATTCACCATAGCCGACGTGGCCGCCGACGGCAGTGTCCCAGCGGAGGGGCAGCAGGGCTTTCTTCGAGGAACGGTGCTGGAGATAGATGCGGCTGTACCGGTCGATTATCTGGAGGTGCACCACGGGATGGAGGAGGCCGGCGGCGTGGCATGAGGCGCGGGAGGCCCTGGCCACGACCGTGCCGGTGGGTTGCACCACGGGGAGCATTTCCCGGGTGCCTTTATTGCCCGCCGCCAGAGGGGCAATGCTAACCGGGTAGACCAACTCCATCTTCGGGATTGTTTATTATTGCGAGCTCCTCCTCGGTGTAGAGCAGCTTGTCGGTGAAGTCGGGGGCTATGCGGGACAGGAGCACGAAGCCGCCGAGCAGCAGCGCTGCGCAAGCTGCGACGCCTATCGCCCAGCGCGCCGCGGCCGGCAAGCGCCGCCGGGGCCTCGCCGGGGCCGGCGATTCGGGCTCCGGCCGGGTTTCTGTGGCTTCCGTTCGTGTCTCAGGAGCCTCAATTGCCTCCGGCTGGATTCCAGGCAGCTCCGGCTGAGCCTCTGTGGCTTCCGGCCGGGCTGTAGTGGCTTCCGGCCGGGCCTCAATGGCTTCCGGAGCGGGCGATTCTGGCTGGTCGGCCACGTTTTCGGCCTGATTCGTGGCCGGGACCGGTGTTTTGGGCGCCAACGGGAATGATTCTGCCGCTTTTATTCCCGATTCGGCAGTTTTCTCCTCCGGCGGGAATGAATCGGGCGATTTTGTTCCCAAATCGGCAGTTTTTTCCTCCGGCGGGAACGTTTCTGCCGCTTTTATTCCCAAATCGGCAGTTTTTTCCTCCGGCGGGAACGTTTCGGCCATTTTTATTCCCGGGGCGGGAGGGACGGCCGCTGCGGGGATATCAGGAAGGGAGACGGGGCGGTGTGTTTTCAGTGACACGGAGTCAAGGCCGCAGGCGTCCGGGGAGATGTCAAGGTCCTCGTCGGCGACGAAGAAGAAGTGATTCTCCCTGGTCGCCCGCAGGCGGCCGAGGCCCGGGAGATCCACTGCCTTTTCCTCCCGCAGTGTCGCGGCAAGCCCGGAGAGAAACTCTTCGAGAATCAACGCCGCCTCTGAGCGCGACAGGCCATTGTCCCTGGCATACAGTTCTGCCAGAAGGCCGTCGCCGCTCTCAGATTCCGAGAACGAAAGGCGCCGGTAGGGAGGATTGATTGTGTATCCCCTGTCGGAAAAGGACGCGGGCATATCCTGGGCCACGAAACTTCCGAGGCCGGGAAGGTCCAGGACATCGTGGTCGAGAATCAGGTCCCCTACCATGCGGGTCAGCAATTCCACATCCATAACTAGGCAAATTTAGCAAATATCCCCGAATCGGGCAAATCACACTTCAATCCACTCGTACTCCCCTCCCCATAGCCGGAGGAACTTTCGGAACGATTCCCCGCCGATAACCACGCTGGCCGTGTTGTCACAGGGATGGAAGCTGATTCTCTCAGCCCGTGCCAGGTCAGCATCAAGGAAATACTTCACCCGATGGCCGTTTTCAAAAAGCTCCTTCGGATTGGCCGTAGCGGCAATGTTCATATCGTGGATTAGCCCGAAAGCGCACACCGACCCAGGACTGACGCCCAGGCACCGCTCCATCCTCTCCGGACTTGCAAAACTCAACTTCCCCTGCCGCAGCTTATGCTCCAGCGAATGGATATCCAGATCCTTGTGGCACTCGAAGCTGACAAGGTAATGACGGTTACCCTTATGGTTCCTGAAAAACAGGTTCTTGCAGTGCGTCGCATCAATGTCCTTCCAATATGCAAGGGCCTCCGCGACCGTCGGCAGCGGCGGGTGATAATGTATTTCATAAGGAATGCCCGCCGCCTCCAGCCAGTCAAGCACTTCTTGTATTTTCGGATTCACGCTCATCCACTTCAATAAAAAATCGAAGTCCAAGATACAAAAAAATCACGAAAAAATTTGCATTTCACAAAATTCGCAGTAACTTTGCAATCCCGTTCCGAAAGACGGGTTGAAATATTCCTCTTTAGCTCAGTTGGTTAGAGCACCTGACTGTTAATCAGGGGGTCCTAGGTTCAAGTCCTAGAAGGGGAGCAGAAAAGGCCGAGACGAAAGTCCCGGTCTTTTTTTGTACTCCCGCTGTCAACTGCGCGCCTTCGCCACCGTGAAACGCATCTCGCTATCCCACAGCTACTTATGAAATCCCGATTGCACCAAACGGAGCAATCGGGATTCTGCTCAGGCCTGATAATCAGGCATTTGCTTCTCACAGCGTCCTAACTACTTATTGTTCAACATCGGTAAACTTATATCAGGACTAGACAGCAAACATAGCTACCGCCAGTGGTAGCCGGCGGAGATGGAGAAGAGGTCGTCGGAGCTGTCGAAGGAACCTTTCGTGTCGGGAGAGAGGAAGAAGTTGTTGTAGTGGCTGCCGAGGCGGGCGATGCACAGGGGCACGCCGACCTCGCGGGCGGTCGCGCCCCAAAGGAAGTTGCCGAAATTGAACATGTTGTGGGCCACGGTGCCCTCGCGGGATGACTTAGTGATGTAGAACACGTTGCTGAAGATGTCGTGGCGGCCGTTTGCGGCGAAGTCCAGAAGGCCGCCGTAATCACTCTGATGCAGCAGGAAGCCGCACCCCCGGAAGAATCCGTGATTCTCCGGAAGGAACGCGCCCACCTGCCCAAGGCTGGAACTGATACTCTCCTGCCCGACCTCCTGCACCCGCATGCTGTAGTCCACCAGAAGCGGATCCCTGACCTGGTCGGCGAAACGTGCCACCAGTGGCTCCGTGCCCAGGGGTCGCAGGAGAACCACACTGCAAGAATCTCGGTTCGAACGCACCCTCGAAAGGAAGAAACCTGCAGTATCAAAAAGGAAGCAGTTTCCTGCCGGATCCACACTGAAGCCCGGAGTACTCGCACACAAAAAATGGGCGCGCATAACGCTCCGGTGCCGCATCTCAGGGTCCGGAGCCCCCTCAACCGGGAAACTTCCGTAAAGCACACTCACGGAATCCACCCTGGCGCCGTCTTTCCAATGCGCCACCGACAGCACCGCATCAGGCATATCCCGCCGTAACAGGGAATCCGCGACAGGGCCATAAGCGTCCGGCGCACAGAAGGGATAAGTATAGGTGACCTTCACCAACGGTCCGTCGCCGCGCCTGTGCGAAAGTTCCATCGGATAGTGGTACAAACTGTCAGCCGAATAGCGCACGCCGCTTGCAAACACATCCCGCCCGGAACCGCTGAACACCTCCAGCGTATCCCCTGTCGGAAACGATTTGCCGTCGAAATTTACGTACCCGTAAGAAGTCCGCCGCACCAGACGGCCGTCGGCATCATACTCCTCCAGCCGCCGAACCTGATAATCCAGGGAATCAAGGACATGAAGCGACTGCCTGCAATGGACAGGGCTGTCCGAAGAGAGAGCAAGCTCACCAGGAAGCCCCTCGACACGGAAAACCTGGGCCCGCGTGGAAACGGGACCCAGGCTTAAGGTCACGAGCACCGCCGCTGTCAGGACAGTTCTGACCTTCACTCTAAAGGAAGTTGCAGCAGTCAGGATTATAACACCTTCCGCCCACGGCATGCAGAGCGGAAATCGCAGCAGTCTCCTCAGCGGTCAGCTGCAGCGACTCAGCCGCCAGGTTCTCCACTATACGCGACGGAGTCACCGACTTGCACAACGGAATCACCCCGCAGGCGCGCACCCAGGCCAGAACCACCTGGGCAGGCGTCACTCCGCGCACATTCGCGATGCCGGTGATGACAGGATGCGAGAGCGCCTCCCCCTTGATGAGGGGCGCCCAGGCCTCAACGGCCATTCCCTGCTCCCAGCAGAAGTCCAGGCAGTCCTGCTGCATCCACCCCGGATGGAACTCTATCTGGTCCACCATGGGCGCAATCTCCGCAGCATCCAGCAGCGGCAGTATGTGCCTCGGCATGAAATTACTCAGGCCGATGGCGCGGACCCGGCCCTCCTTGTAGAGACGCTCGAAGGCGCGCCAGGTGTCGGTGTTTATCTGCTTCCAGTTATCATAAAAGAACGGTGAAGCCGGCCAGTGGATAAGGTACAGGTCCAGATAATCCAGCCCCAGAGCCTCCATCGAACGGTCGAAGGCCCGCAGCGTGCTGTCGTAGCCGCGGTCTGCGTTCCACAGTTTGGTGGTCACGAAGATATCCTTCCTGGGGACGCAGGATTCGCGCACGGCGGCGCCAACCTCCGCTTCATTGCGGTAGAACGCGGCCGTGTCGACGTGCCGCCAGCCGCAGCGCAGCGCGCATAGCACCGACTCCTTTGTGTCTTCCGGCGGCATCTTATAGGTGCCGAACCCCATTCCGGGGATTTCCACTCCATTCTTGAGTATCATACCTTTACATCTGAATTTCAACGGTGAGAGGCTGGGAAGCCGGGGATTCGGGAAGCGCTATTGCAGTCTTGCCGCCGCCGACGCACACGGCCTCGGCAGGCAGGGCGGCCCCGTTCAGGCGCACTGCCACGGGAGCCTTAGCAACGCCCTCCAGCACCACGCTGATGCAGCGGGTGGCAGGAGCGCCGGCGTAGCTGCCTTCGCGTGCCCCTATCTTAAGCACAGTCTTGCGGCCGGAAACGGTCTTTTCGATAACCGTGGTGGCAAAATCTTTCACGTAGCTCTGGGAAATGCCATCGTCTTCATAGTGGACTATCTTGCTGGAAGCCTTGCCGGGCACGATTACAAGACGCAGCGCATTGGTGGCATCCTGCAGGTTGCGGATACCCTCAGGAGCCATAGGGATCACGGCTCCGGCGCGCACAAACCAGGGATTCTGGTCGATGGCGTACTTCAGGCTCCAGACCTTGCCGCCGCGGAGGAGCACGCCGTGGGACCAGTCGTACCATTCACCCTTCGGCAGCCACACGTCGCGCTCAGCCACGCCGTCTTCCCCGCAGGCTTCGGTGATGGAGGTCGCTATGATATTGTCTCCGAAGAAGTACTCTTCGTTCCATTTGTAGGCCTCCTCAAGTTCGGGATAATAGTAGTAGAGAGGACGGCACATGGAGACGCCGGTTTCGGTGGCCTGGTGCGCGGCATCGTAGATGTAGGGACTCAGGTCGTAACGCAGTTTGATGGCCGCCTTGAGGTACTCGTAGTGCTCCGGGAATATCCAGATGCGGCAGTCCATGTTGGCGTTCTGGGTGGCGTGGGTCTTGAAAATGGGAGTGAACACGCCGAACTGCATCCAGCGGGTGTAGAGTTCGGAATTGCGAGGGCCGCTGTGGGCCTTGTCCTGCTGGTGGCCGCCGATGTCGTGGCCCCAGTAGCCGTAACCGACATTGGAGGCGGTGGAGGTGAAGTACGGCAGGAACTTCAGCACCGACCACTCCGAATAGGTGTCACCGGAGAAGCCAAGCTGATAGCGGTGGCTGCCGAGGCCGCCCCAACGATGGTAGATGAGCGGACGCGGGGCGTGCAGGCCCTGGGAGCGGGTCTGGCGGAGCTTGTCGTTCCAGAAAGTGTAGTTGCACCAGAAGGTGTTGGACAGGTCCTTGACATATTTGCTTTCGCGCCACTGCTGCCAGTCGAGCCACCAGAAATCGACGCCCTGCTTCTCCAGAGGACGGATCACTGAATTGAAATAGGCATCGGCCCAGGCCTGCTGGTCGAGGCGGAACGGCACGGGCGCGCGCCAGCCGGCCTTGCCGGTTGGTTCCTTATTGCCTTTATAAGTATAACCACATTCAGGATAGATGTAGCCTTCCGGGCCGTCGTAATCGTCGGTACGGGAAAGGTAGTCGGCGACAAAGCGGTCGTAGCAATCCTCATAGGGACGGATTCCGGAAGCGGGATGGAGGTTCAGGGCTGTCTTGAAGCCCTTGGCGTGCAGGTCGTGCAGCAATCCTTCCGGATCGGGGATGAGGTCACGGTCCCAGGTGTAGCCGGTCCAGCCGCGGCGCTGGTCAAATTCGTCGTGGCCGGTACGCTTATCCAGGGGTTTCCAGGTCTCATGCCAGTCCATGTCGATGATGAACACGTCGGCGGGGATGTCACGGGAGCGCATGTCGTCGGCGAGCTGGAGCATCTCTTCGTCGGTGTAGATCCAGTAGCGGCTCCACCAGTAACCGAATACGTATTTGGGAGGCAGGGGGATGCCACCGGCAACCTTGGTGAAATCATTCAGTGCGGCAATGTAGTCGTGGCCATAGGCAAATATGTACCAATCAATCCGTTCGCCTTCAGGACGCTCGCACACCCACTCGCCCCAGTCGGAGGAATCCTTCTCAAATAGGTGGCGGGAGCTTTCATCGACCACGGCCCAGCCGTCTCGGGACAGGATGCCGTTCTCGAGTTCCTTTTCCCTGTGGCTCAGACGGTCAAAGCCCTTGCAGCCGTCCAGCGTGCGGGTCGTGCCCTTGAGGTTGCCCTTCGGTTCATCTCCGGGATGCCAGGTGACGGCCTTGCCGTTGAGCTTGAAACTGACGCTCAGGTTCTCGGGGGCGAACTTGCCGCCTTTGTAGCTGAGGGTCAACTTGTCGGTCTTAATGGTCACTCCTTCGCCTTTCCTGTCGGCCTTGAAAGCCGGCACGGGCAGGTTGCGGTTGACGACCGCAAGGCTGGCGCGGTCTTCGAACTTGCCGTCTGCCGCCCACTCCATGCGGACGAGGCGGTCGGTAAGTACTGTGAAGCGGGCGTTGCCGCAGACCACTGTCGCACCCGGCGCGGCGACCGGGTTATTCTGCGCCCTGCCGGCCACCCCGGCTACGAGCACAAGCATCAAACATATTATTCTTTTCATTATACAACAAATTATTCTTGGAGCAGATGGTTTGGATGTGTTAAGCAGAAGACCGTCTTTCGGGCGCAGCCCGATTCAGGGGGTTTCGGGGGGAACGCCCCCCGTCCCTTGGGGGTGCAGGGGGATAATAGTATCAAGCTGAAGACCGTTCATCGGTCTTCAGCTTGATGCCCAGTTCTGTCAACTTGGTGATAGAACTGGGTGTAGGGCACGTCGGTGCGGCCGGCGCCCTTCTTCATCAGGGCCACAAGGTCGGCGAAGTTGGTCTTGTAGATGTCGCGGGGCAGGAGCTTCTTTGCCACGCAGATGCTGGCAGCAAGACCCACCACCTCTCCCATCATGGCACAGGTGCGCATGACGCGCACGGAGCCGAGGGCGATGTGGGTAACGCTGATGTCCCGGCCAGCCATGAACATATTGGGAATGTCGGCGCTGTAGAAGCAGCGGTACGGCAGTGCGTACGGGTCGATCGGCGTGAGTTTTCCGATGGACATCCACTCCGCGCCAGGATATTTGCCGGCGTTACGGGGGTCGGGATAGTGCTGGTCGATGCGCCAGGTGGTCGTGCAGGTGCCGTCTTCATAAGGAATGGGGCGGGTGAGGTCCCGCTCACGGAGGATCAGATCGCCCACGATGCGGCGGCTTTCGCGCTTGCCGCTGACGTGCGAGACCCAGGTCAGGTGCGTGCACTCCCAGTCCTCCTTCTTGGCAAGGCGGTTCTTGCAGTAGGAGAAGGTGCTGTATGCCACGTACATACCGTAGTCGCGTATCTTTTCGGCGTCGGCAATCTGATCGTCGTTCATGCCAACCTCCCAGTACCAGTTGGCGCGGTGGACGGGTTCGACGGTCTCCTCGTCGAGCTTGAGGCCCCAGTCGAGACTGTCGGGGAAGGTGCAGGGGGTGTTCCAGTCTTCGCAGTACCATTCTATGCTCACGCCCATCGTGAAGCCGTCCGCCTTCTCGGGAGCGAGGCTCTCGCCGAACTCGTTGCGGGCTTCGCGGCCCATCATGGTGCGGGCGCCGGCCATCACGGCCAGATGGGCGTCGCCGGTGCAGTCGGAGAACACGTAGCCGCCTATGCGGATGCGGTCCTGCCGGGTTGCCTCAACTGCCTCGACAGCAACGATTTTGCCGTCTTTCATCTCCACCTTGTCAACGGTGTAGCCGGCGAAAAGGGTGATGTTGGGCTCGGCTGCGATGACGTCCCATTTCTTCCAGTCCTGGTAGTGGTGCGCGCCGCGGGCGTTGCCGTAGCGATCGGGGCCGATTTCGTTCAGGATATAACCGAGAGACGGGAAGGGAGGCATGTTGATCTGCCCGCCGAGGCCGACGCGCACCTCGGAGCTGTTGTTGCCGCCGAGGATGTAGCGGTCCTGCAGCAGGGCCACACGGGAGCCGTTGCGGGCGGCGGCGATGGCGGCACAAAGGCCGGACATTCCGGCACCCACTACGACGAAATCGAAATCGCCCTTGTCCACCACAGGTTCGGGAAGCAGTTCGGCGCGGAGGGCCTTGTATGCCTCCACACCGGCAGCGGGAGTCTCGCCGGAAGTCGTCAGGAGTATGGCGTCGCAGCGGCCGTCCAGGCCGGTGAGGTCACGGATAGCCAGCTCGTGCTCCCCTGCTTTCAGTTCATATTCTCCGCCCTTCTGCCAGTACCAGGCGGCGCGCTCGGGGCGGGTCGCTCCCGGGCAGCCGGTGCCGAACTCGGCAGCGTCGGCCTTGCCGTCTATGAAGACCTGGAAGATACCCGGGGTCTTGCCTTCAGACCAGAAAGCCGTCCAGTTTTTCGTGCGTACCCAGAGGGTGTATTTTCCGTCTTTCTCAATGTCAACATGGGTCTTTGGGTCGTTCTTCAGGGGCTCGCCCAGACCGTGGGCGAGGAGATAACTCGAGCCCATCTGCAGCACGAACTGCTGCTCGACGGTCCAGTCGCCCAGCGAATCGAAACGCGTGGCGAGAACCATCAGGGAGTTTGTTTTGTCCATATTTTACAGAAATGCGTATTTAATTACCAACCAAGCCATTATCCCCGACACCACCAGCTTGAGACCGGTGCCGAGCATAAATCCGAGAAAGGCCCCGGCTCCAGCCTTGAATGCCGGCCAGAGGCCCTTGTTGTTGACCATAAGCTCTCCGAGGAAAGCGCCGAGAAGCGAGCCGAGGATAATGCCCACCGGGGGGAGGATCATTCCGACGAAGAGGCCGATCAGGGCTCCTGTCGATGCGGCCTTGTGGCCTCCGGTCAACTGGGTTGTCTTAATGGGAATCACATAATCGAGGATTGTCACCAGAACAGTGACGCCAAGCCAGATAAGCAGGCACGCTGTGGTCATCGGATCCGGCCTCTCCCCCACTTTGCCGGCGAAATAGACCAGCAGCATTCCCACCCATCCGAAAGGGGGTCCGGGGAGGCCGGGAACTATGCTTCCGACTATACCCAGCAAAGCGAAAATGACCGCAAAGACTATGAGTGCAACCATACTGCGAATTTAATAATAATTTCATATTTTTGTAGCAATTATGAAAAAGATATCCGCAAGCTACGACGTGGTAGTCTGCGGCGGCGGCCCGGCCGGATTCATAGCAGCCATCGCCGCTGCCCGCGAAGGAGCCCGCACCGCCCTGATCGAACGCTACGGCTTCCTGGGCGGCATGGCCACGGCAGGCATAGTCGCCCCTCTGAGCGTCTTCACCTACAACGGCGAAAAGGTCATCGGGGGCATCCCCTGGGAGTTCTGCGAGCGCCTGCAGGAAATGGGCGGCGGCCTCATAGAAAAGCCCCTCGGCAACGTGGCCTTCGAACCCGAGCTCTACAAACTGTGCTGCCAGCGCATGGTCCTTGAAGCCGGGGTCACGCTCCACCTCCACTCCTGGCTCAGCGGTGTACAGACCGCCCCCGACGGCAGCGTCGAAGCCGTCTGCATAAACAATAAAAGCGGTACCGAAACCATTGGAGGCAAGGTGTTCATAGACTGCACAGGCGACGGCGACCTGGCCGCAATGGCCGGCGTGCCCATGCAGCCCGACGAGGGCAAGCCCCTACAGCCCCTATCCACCTATTTCGTATTAAGCGGCGTGGACACCTCGACGGCACGCATGCAGACAGCGATGCACCACAACCGCCAGGGCGTCAACTGCCAGTGCGAAGAAATCCGCGCCGAACTGCTTGCCCACAAGGAAGAATGGGGCATACCCGAATTCGGCGGCCCCTGGTTCTGCACGACCCTGCATCCCGGAGTCGTGACCGTGAACATGACCCGAACCGCCGGCAATGCCGCGGACAACGCCGACCTCACCCGTGCCGAGTGCGAACTGCGCGAGCAGGTGTTCTTCATGGCTCGCGTGCTCAGGGACCACTTCCCCGAATTCAGGAACAGCTACGTCAGCGCCGTTGCCGTCCAGGCCGGCGTACGTGAAACCCGCCGCATCAAGGGTGCGCATACCATCACCGCCGACGAGTACGTCAACGCATACTGCTACCCAGACTCCGTATCCCGCGGCGCACACCCTATCGACATCCACGTGGCCAAAGGCGCCTCCCAGAACATCACCTTCCTGAAAACGCCTGCCTACGTGCCCTATCGCGCCCTCTACGCCCCCGGTTTCGGCAACCTCCTTGTCGCCGGCCGCTGCATCAGCGCCGACAAGACCGCCTTCGCCTCCCTGCGCGTGCAGGCCTCCTGCATGGGCACCGGCCAGGCCGCCGGAGTGGCAGCCGCGCTCGCCTCCGCCTCCGGAGTGCCGGTGGACGCCGTCGACGTCCCGCAGCTGGTAGCCCTCCTCCGCGCCCTCGGCGCCGTTCTCGGTGGCCAGCAATCCCCTGAGCAGCAACAACTTCCGTAATCTGCCTGCACGGAAAAAGATGCAGGCAAATCAAGCAACCAATTGACCAATAAACGATTACACGCCACCAATGAAAAGAATCATTATTATACTTCTGCTGACAATCGCAGTAGCAGCACCTGAAGCGACGGCGAAGCAACGGCTGCCGAAAGGCTGCACCGTCTGGGGGCAGGTCCTGAAGGACGGCGCGCCCATGCAGGGCGTCATCGTTTCCGACGGAGCGGAACTCGCCGCCACCGACAAAAAAGGCTTCTACTACCTTAAGTCGGCGAAGCGCGAAGGAAGCGTGTTCGTGAGCATACCCTCCTGCACGGAAGTGGAGACTACGGACGGTATGCCGGCATTCTGGCAGCGCCTCACGGAAGCCCCGGGCATGGCAGAACGTCACGATTTCATGCTCACTGGCGTGGATAACACGGACTACACCCTGATTGCCATCTCCGACATCCACCTGGCCAACCTCTTCGACGACATGCGCCAGTTCAACGAGACCTTCATGCCCCGCTTCCGCGAAGAAGTCGAGAAGGCGAAGTCACACGGTCCGGTGTACTGCCTCAACTGCGGCGACAGCGTCTATGACCGCTACTGGTATGAGTACGGATACTCCATCGAGTGCTTTCCCAAGACGCTGGCTGACTGCAAGTTCCCCGTCCCTATGTTCCACGTCATGGGCAACCACGACAACGACGGAGGCATCCCCCGCGAAGGCGACATCGACTTCAACGCCGCCGAGCGCTACCGCCGCACCATGGGACCCACCCACTACTCCTTCAATATCGGACGCGAGCACTACATCGTACTGGACAACATAGTCTATATCAACAGCGAAGGCCGCATCGACAGCTACGAAGGCATTACCGGAAAGCGGGACCACGACCACTACGTGACTGCCGACCAGATAGAATGGCTAAAAAAGGATCTGGCGACAGTCCAGGACAAATCCGCCCCGCTCATCATCGCTTTCCACAGCCCGATGATGCGCTACAAGGGCGGCTTCACAGGCAATCCCATCATCCAGCATCTCCAGGACAAGGACAACCGCGCCGAACAGCTGTTCAACGAGTTCACCGCCCTGTTCCAGGAATTCCCCGACGTGCACTTCATCTCCGGCCATTCGCACCAGAATATGCTCTGTTACGGTTCCGACGACTCATCCACCTATCCGTACATCTCCAACATCGTGGAACATAACATTTCCGGCATCTGCGGCTGCTGGTGGCAGCCTGCCGCCCACTGCGGCCTTACCCTGGCGCCCGACGGCGGCCCTGCCGGATTCGAGGTGTTCCCGTTCAGCGGCAAGCGGTTTGAGTGGTACTTCGTTTCCCTCGACGACGGCGCGGAGAAGCAGTTCCGCGTGTTCGACATGAATGCGGTGCGGGACTACTACAATAACGACGGTGCCGTGCAGGCTATGCTGAAGCACTACGACAAGCGCAACGACTACGGCAAGATCGAAGACAATATTCTGCTGATCAACGTCTGGGCCTGGGAGAGCAAATGGAAGATAAGCGTGACTGAAAACGGCAAGGAACTGGCCGTCAAGCACAAGAAGGCTGAGAATCCGCAGTTCACCCTGGACTACTACCTTCCGAAAGCCGCCTGGGACGACAATTCAAAGAGCCGCTGGCCGAATAAATACAACGATCCTGGATACAAGCCCCACTATTTCTGGGCCAAGGCATCATCGCCAAACAGCACCGTAGTGGTCAAGGTCACCGACAGTTTCGGGCAGGAATACATCCAGACCGTGGAGCGCCCGAAGCCTTTCGGCAAACTTATGAGATAGGCGCCTATGGGATCCCTGGACTTAATCATACTGCTGTTCTACTTCGCCGGCCTTGTGGCGGTGAGCCTCATCGTGAGCCGCCGTATCAAGAATTCGGAAGACATGTTCATCGCCGGGCGCAACTCCTCCTGGTGGCTCTCCGGCGTGTCTTCATATATGACCATCTTTTCCGCCAGCACCTTCGTGGTGTGGGGCGGCGTGGCCTACAAATCCGGACTGGTGGCCGTTATGGTTGCCATAATGCTGGGCATTTCGTCACTCATCGTAAGCCGCTGGATAGCAGGGCGCTGGCGCCGGCTGCACATAAAGTCGCCCGGCGAGTACCTGACCGTGCGCTTCGGCCACGGGACGGTGCGTTTCTACACCGTCGCCGGCATAGTGGGACGCGGCGTCCACACGGCAGTGGCCCTGTATGCGGTGGCCGTGGTCTGCTGTGCGCTCATCCAGGTGCCCGAAGGCAGCGTGTTCGCATCCACTGGCCTGCCCGGCGACTCCGCACCCGGCTGCCTCAGCATCTGGTGGGCACTGGCGTTCCTTGGCGGCATCACGCTCGCATACACCGTGGCAGGCGGCTTCCTGGCCGTGCTGATGACGGATTTCATCCAGTTTGGCGTGCTGCTGTCGGTGGTGGTGTTCATGGTGCCGCTGTCGTTCCAGGCCACCGGAGGCGTTGGCAGTTTCATAGAGAAGGCAGGCGCCATTCCGGGCTTCTTCTCCCCCACCTCGCCGACCTACGGGGCGCTGTGGCTGGTGCTGTGGATGTGCCTGCATGTGGCCATGATCGGCGGCGACTGGCCGTTCGTGCAGCGCTACATCAGCGTGCCCACGGTCAAGGACGCACGCAAGAGTACGGCGCTCATCGGGGTACTGTACCTCCTGACTCCGCTGATCTGGTACCTTCCTACAATGGTTTACCGCACGCTCGTGCCCGGTCCGGGGATGGACGTGGATCCGGGAATGATGACACGGCTTGGCGAGAGCGCCTACGTGAATATGAGCAAGACGGTGCTGATGGGAGGTATGGTGGGAATGATGCTTGCGGCCATGCTGTCGGCCACGCTGAGCAACGTGTCCGGCACGCTGAACGTATATGCGAACGTGTTCACATATGAGATTTGGGGACACTGGAAGGGGAACGCGGACGCGCCGGAACGCCGCAGGATACGGGTAGGACGCTTGTTCACCCTGGTTTTCGGGCTCGTTATCATAGGCATCGCCATGCTGGTGCCGCTTGCGGGCGGTGCCGAGAAGGTGGTGGTGCTGATACTGACTATGGTGCTGTGTCCGCTGTACATTCCGTCCATTTGGGGGCTCTTCTCTCGCAGGCTGGACGGCAACCGCCTGGTGGTAGCGATGCTGATAAGCTGGGCAATCGGATTCACGGCCCGGTTTACCATTCCGGCGGAGGTGGTCAATCCGAGCCTGCTGGAGTCGGTGGCGGGGTGCGTTATTCCGGTCATCATCCTGGGAGCGATGGAACTGTGGTGCCGTTTCAAGGGAATGACGAGTCCCGGGCACGAAGCGCTCGAGGCAGTCGTGGATCCGGCCGCGGAAGTGGAACCGAGGCCTGCCGTCAAAGCGGCCACCAAGCGTTATTCGCACATGGCGCTCAACTGCTTCTGCATCACCATCGGGGTCATTGCGCTGCTGCTGGCGGGCTTGCTGATTGCCGGCGAGGCGAAAGCGGTTGCCGCCAAAGGCACAGTTCTGGCGTTCATTGGAGCCATTTTGCTGGTTATAAGTACATACGTTATTTACAGGATATTGGATGAAAAAAGCTATCGTTAGCTTGACACTGCTGGCCGCCTGCATCACTGCGGCCGCACAGGCGTTCGGGGGCCTGCAGCTAAACCCTGAGTGCAGTGAGTTTCTTGTCAAGGAAGGGCGCGGCAGGGCCCAGCAGGGCATGGAAATTTATGGCCGCTTTATGTTTTCGTTGGAAGACGGCGGCCATGTGAACGTGTACAATTTCAAGAAGGCGGACCCGGTGCCGATAGGAGACTTCGAACTGGCCTCTTCTTGTAAGGACAACCACGCCAACAATGCGGAGTTCGGCATCGAGAAGAAGCGCGGGGCATCGTTCCCTCTGCTTTATATCAGCAACGGCAAAGTCGGGAGCGACATCGAGTGGACCTGCTTCGTGGAGAGCATCAAGCGCTGCGGAAAGAGTTTCAGTTCCGAGCTGGTGCAGACTATCAGGCTGGATATCAGCGGTTTTGCCGGGAAAGGCTACGAGCCCATCTTCGGCGCCCCCAGCTGGCTCATCGACCGCGAAAGGAAGAACCTGTGGGTTTTTTCGGCCCGTCAGCGGACCACTCCAAAGGTGACCCTGCGCGCCGAGGACAACATCTACATAGCCTATAAGTTCCGCATCCCGAAGCTGTCGGAAGGGCCTGAGGTCATCCTAACGGTCGACGACCTGCAGGCGCAGGTGCTCTTCCCCTACGACGTCTGGTTCACCCAGTCGGGATGCATGCTGGACGGCAAGATCTTCTATTGTTACGGCGTCGGAATGATCGATCCCGTCGAGCGCCCGTCCCGCATACGCGTCTATGACACCGACACTGGAACCATACTCGCGAAGTACGAGCTGAACGAGGAAATCCCCCTCGAGATGGAGGATCTCGTCATCCGCGACGGCTGGATCTACGTCAACACCAACAACAGCGTCAAACGCGGCCAGCCCAAGCCTATCGTCTATAAGCTGGCAATGCCGAAATAGAAGCAAAGGGCCCTGGGTCGGTGGCCGTATATAGAAAAGGATTAGAAAAGATAAGGAGGTGGAGCCCTGGTTCAGAGGCCTTTTACCCAAGATTTACGGCCTCTGAACCAGGGCTCCACCTCCGGAAAGTTTCCAAAAAAATTTTTTTGTGGTATCGAAATATTTTTCTACCTTTGCAGTCCCTATTATGCCGAGTAGGCTAAGGGATTGAGTTTGGTGGGTTCGTATAACGGCTAGTACTCAGGATTTTCATTCCTGCAATAGGAGTTCGATTCTCCTACCCACTACCAAATATTAAAAAAATAACACAATGGCAAATACAGCTTCAGCAAAAAAAGCCGATCGCCAGAGCGAAAGGCACAGACTGCATAACAGGTATTATGCACGCACCACACGAAACGCTATCCGCGACATCCGCAACACCACCGATAAGGCCGAGGCCGAAAAGAACGCCCCCAAGGTGTACGCGATGATCGACAAACTCGCAAAGATCGGAGTCATCCACAAGAACAAGGCTTCCAATCTCAAGAGCGGCATCCAAGTTTACATCAACAAGCTTTCGTAATACTCCCTGACAGACGCGTTCCCGACGCGTCTGATTTTTCACAAGCGGGATGTAGCGCAGTTGGCTAGCGTACCACGTTCGGGACGTGGGGGTCGTCCGTTCGAGTCGGATCATCCCGACAAAAAGAGCACTCAAATAGAGTGCTCTTTTTGTCGGGAGCCCGACTATTATCCCCCATGCACCCCCAAGGGAATGAGGGGCGTTCCCCTCATACTCCCCCATTCATTAAAATATCGAGTGCTCTTTTTGTCGGCAGCCACGTTCCATTGCAAAGCGAAAATGTTTTGCTATTTTTGTGAACGCATTCACAAGACAATGACAATATTTCCGGATAATACCAGCATAGGGGAGTACACAACACAGCGTCTCATTCATGAGAACGTCTTTAACGCCAGTTATCTGGTGGCGAACGACGCAGGGGTAACCTTTTTCCTGAAGGCCTTCGACATGGACAAGGTCCCGGAGAAACTCAAGGTCGACGGTACCGTGGCTGAAATCGCCAACTGCAAGAAGATCCACAATCCCACCGTCATTTCTTTCGGAGACGCCCTCCCTTTCAACTATGAAGGGGCTGATTTTCAGTGCCTTGTCACTCCGTTTTTCCGCGGGCGCCTGCTTTCCGAAATCCTAAAGTCCGGAATAGTCTTCACTGCAGAAGAGGCAATTGATCTTATCCTTCCAGTAATGCGCGCAATAGAGCACATGACCCGGGAAGTTCACCTCTGCCACAACGATATCACGCCCAAGAACATTCTGCTGGAAGGCATTGAAGAAGGTTACATAACCCCGAAGATCATCGACCTCGGCCACAGTTACGAGCCGGTCAACGGTGCTCCGCCTTTCCCGGTGGAGGACCTGCATGTCCATTACATGGCTCCGGAGGCGATGAAAGGCGTGTTCACCTTCGCCAACGATGTCTTTGCCGTGACGGCAGTCCTTTATCACATGGTCACCGGCAGGGCGCCCTGGTTCTGCGACACATCCAAGCGTGAGCCCTACGCCATCCGCAAGCAGAAGGCACGTGAGGCGCGGAACGAAGATCTCGTGATCCCGGAGGACATGGATCCGAAGATAGCGGAAGTGCTCTCTGCCGGCCTGCAGAAAGACAGGAACGAGCGCGCTGACATACAGACGCTTATTAAGATCCTCGACGACGAAGAAAAGAGTTCCGAGGCCCCTCAGCCCCAGACTCCGGATGCCGAGCCCGATCGCAAGTCCGCCGTGCAGATGCAGAAAAACGAATCCGGTAAAGGCGGATTCAAGGACGTGGCCGGAATGGAAGCGTTGAAGGAGACCCTTTCACAGAGGGTCATATGGGTAATCCGCGATAAGGAGAAGGCGCAGAAGTACCGTCTGACACCGCCCAACGGCATGTTGCTTTACGGCCCTCCCGGCTGCGGAAAGACGTTCTTCGCCCAGAAGTTCGCCGAGGAGTCCGGATTCAACTACATGCTGGTGAACGGATCCGACTTGGGCAGCACTTATGTCCACGGCACCCAGGGCAAGATAGCAGACCTGTTCAAGGAGGCGGAAAAGAACGCCCCGACCGTAATCTGCTTCGACGAGTTTGACTCATTCGTGCCCACCCGCGGCTCCGATTCCGCAAGCCACCGCGCCGATGAGGTGAACGAGTTCCTCTCACAGCTGAACAACTGTGCCGAGCGCGGACTGTTTGTCATCGGCACGACCAACCGCATGGACATGATAGACCCTGCGGTGCTCAGGAAAGGGCGCCTGGACCTTCATATAGAAATTCCAGCTCCTGACGCTGAAACACGGAAGAAGATGTTCGAGATCCACCTGAAGGGCCGCCCCCAGCACGAGGATCTCGACCTTGACCGCCTTGCCGAACTGACCGACGGGTATGCATCCGCCGACATCGCCTTCATCGTGAACGAGGCGGCAATGGTGGCCGCCCTTGCCGACGAGCGTATCGCCATGCGCCACCTCGAAGGTTCCATAAAGAGCAACCCTTCGTCTCTAAAGAAGGAAGAACGGCAGAAGATTGGATTCTGAGCACATTAATACTCAAATATATATGGCAAAGATCATCGACCAGGTTTTCGATTACCTTAAGGCTCAGGGCCTGCAGCCCGAGAAGCGCGACTACGGCCTCTTTTTCAAATACCAGATGATGAGCTTCCTCGTACTACATTATGAGGATGATGAGTACTTCTTCCGCATCATAATGCCCGGCGTCATGGACGTGGATGCCAACAACCGGATTGATGTACTTGAAGCCTGCAACAAGGTCACTGCGGACATCAAGGTCGCCAAGGCCTTTATCAACGACTCCGCCGATGAACCGGAAGTCTGGCTGTCCACCGAACAGTTTCTCGACCAGGATCCCCGCTTCGACGACGTGATTCCCCGTTCCCTGAAAATCCTCCTTGCCGCCCATTCCGAGTTCAGCAAAGCCATCAACGAATAAAAAACAAAAGCTACACAGTTTTCTTTGCCAGAATTTGGTCCACCATACCGTAGTCCAGGGCTTCCTGGGCGGTCATCCAGTAGTCGCGGTCGCCGTCGGCGGCGACTTTGTCGTAGGGCTGGCCTGAGTGGTCGGATATGATGGTGAAGAGTTCGGTGCGGAGCTTCTCTATCTCCTTGGCGGCTATGAGGATGTCAGAGGCCTGGCCCTGTGTGCCGCCGAGGGGCTGGTGGATCAGCACGCGGGCATGAGGGAGGGCTGAGCGTTTGCCTTTTTCGCCCGCGCAGAGCAATACGGAGCCCATCGAGGCGGCCATTCCCGTGCAGATGGTCGCCACGTCCGGCTGGATCAACTGCATGGTGTCATAAATGGCGAGGCCGCTGGAAACCTGCCCGCC
>JAILIM010000100.1 GCA_024695285.1 Bacteroidales bacterium | reverse complement strand
TAGGTGCCGTCGGAGATCATCTTCTTGACCTTGGCAAGGAAATTGGCGCAGGTCTTGGTGTACTCCTCGGGGTACTTGGCATAGGAATTGGCGTGCACCGCTCCGGGGGCGACCCACTTCTCCTTGTAGCCGTAGATCTTGGCGTCGTAGTTCTTCTGCAGGTGCGAGAAGGGTACGAAATCGTCGGCATCGCCGTGGATGAAGAGCATAGGAAGGACGCACTTGGCAAGCTGGTCTACGGATGACGCATCCTTGAAAGACCATCCATATTTGTTCTTGGACACAATGCTGGCGCTGGTCAGGATGGGGAACGGGGGCAGGTGGAAACTTTGCTTGAGGTTGACCGAGAACTGGTCCCAGGCGGAGGAGTAGCCGCAGTCTTCCACGAAACACTTGACATATCCCGGCAGAGGGTCTCCGCTGGTGCACATGACAGTCGCCGCTCCCATCGAAACGCCGTGCAGCACCATAAAGTCATCCTGGAAGAGTTCGTGGGCGACTGGAATCCACTTCTCGATGTCCAGACGGTCGAACCAGCCCATCTGGATCTCGTCACCCTCGGAATAACCGTGGTACTGGAGGTCGGGGAAGAGCACATTGTAGTTGAACTGGTCACGGTACATACGGACCAGATACAGGAACACGAAGTGGTTGTCGCCGTAGCCGTGGACCACGATTGCAGTGCCCTGGGCCTCTTCGGGCCTGGCGGCAGACACGTAGCATGCGTGGATCTTCTTACCATCGTGGCTGGTGGTCCAGGTGTCCTTGAGTATGCCCTGGGCCTTGAGGCCATCGTACCATGCGGTGCTGCCGGGCATCAAGGAATCAGCTTTGTGGCGTGTCCGTTCAATATCATCTACGCCGTGGGGATTGGGTTGGAGTGCGTAGCCGCACATGAACTTGCCGGCAAGGCAGCCGCTGAGTGAAAGGGCGGCAAGGCCGAGCAAAGCGATATGAAACAATTTCTTCATAGTAATGAATGTTATTAATCTGCAGTATTGCCTGCAAATATACGATTAATTATTGTATAAACCTTCCCTGGACAGCAAATGGTCGAGATTCGCAAGGCCGTACAGGACGACGGCCGTGGCCACTGCGGAGTGCTCCATGTATTCGGGAATCAGCTTGTTGTAGATGTCGTGCTCCGTATGCCAGATTTCCCGGTAATAGAAGTTGTAGCCCTTCGGATCCGTCTCGCGCAGGGAGATCGTGGGCACCCCGTTCATTGCAAAGTAGGCGTGGTCGCTGCCGCCGGCGTTCTTGGGACGCGGACCTGCCGGCCCCGTGCGCTTCTCGACGGTGAAAGGCACATCGGGATTGTAGTCCGCCAGCGGCTTGCAGACGCGCACAAAGTCGTCGTACATAGCCTCAGGCACGCTCACGGATGTGGCCATCAGCGGGCCGCCGTCGCGGTTGAAGTAGTTGGAGATGGATTCCATCGGAACGGTCTTGCTCTCGACGAAATGCTTTGAGCCCAGCAGGCCGAACTCCTCCGCCGTCCAGATGCAGAAGAGTATGGTGCGGCGGGGCTTTGCTCCGGATGCGGCCAGCAGGCGGGCGGCCTCCATGGTCACGGAGACACCGTTGCCGTCGTCGACTGCGCCTGTGCCGTTGTCGTAGGAGTCCAGGTGTCCTCCGGCCATCACATACTGCTTCGGGAACTTGCTGCCGCGCATGATGCCTATGATGTTGTGGTAGGGCACGGGGCCGCGGTAGAAATGGTTGCGAATGTCGAACTCCAGTTCGAAGAAGTCGCGGCGCTGGACCTTCTCCTTTATGACCTTGAACTGGGCCTCGTCCAGGCAGATGTCGCAGACCCTGGGGAGCTGCTCCATCGTGATGTCGTAGGCTCCGGCGCGGTCGTACATAACCTGAAGGGGGGCCTTGGCGGAACGGATGAATCCGAGCACGCCGGCCTCCACCATTTCCTTGTAGAAAGGAGCGGTCACCTTCTCATAGGGCAGCGGCTGTTTGGCGGTGGAATCGCGGTTGCTCCAGTTCCAGCGCATGATTTCCATGTTGCGGCGGTCGATTTCCTCGTTGGCAGCTATGACCTCGGCGCGCTTGGCTTCAGCCTTCTCCGTGCGGTCTATGGCAAGGCCGTTGGATTCGGCATCCAGCAGCACCCAGGCGCCGTTGAGGGAACCTTTCATGCGGTCAAGCTCACGGCGCGAGCGGGGCTCGATCAGCACGGGACCGCGCTGCCTGCCGTGGGTGCCGGCGGTGTAGGCCGGGGTGCCGAAATGGAGGGTCATCCCGTCTTCGCTGAGCATACGGCCCGACCAGGGTCCGCGGTTGAAGCCGACGGGGATGGTACCTGCTTCCTGCACCAGGACCTCAAGGCCCCAGGACTCGAACTGTTCCTTGACCCAGGCTTCGGCCTCGGTCAGGGCGGCGGAGCCGACGATGCGGCCGCCAATGACATTGGCCAGGTGATCTGCGTGCTGCATGGTGCGGTTGTCGGTGCGCCCGAGTTCAAGCACTTTGCCGACAACCTTGTCCTGGGCGGCCAGCCCCAAGCACAAACTGACGGCCGCAAAGACCGTCAGTGCTTTATTAATCAATGAGTTCATTATTTCTCAGGTATACTGACGAGGACTTTCTGCAGGAAATCCCACACTTTCTGGACGGAAGGGATGTAGGCCCGTTCGTCGGGAGAATGGGGGCTGAGGAGAGTCGGGCCCATGGATACCATGTCCCAATGGGGGTAGGCGCCGGAGAGGATTCCGCACTCGAGGCCTGCGTGGATGGCCATGACCTGGGGATCCTTGCCGAACATTTCCTTATATACTTTCTTCATCACGGCGAGAATCTCGGACGAGGCATTCGGGGCCCAGCCGCTGTAGCCGCCGGTGAACTTGATCTGGCAGCCGGCCAGCTTGAAGACGGATTCCATCCTCTTGGCGAGGGCCTTCTTGGCGGAATCAACCGAACTGCGCATCAGGCAATTGACGAAGAACTTGCCGCCGGATATCTTCACCATGGCGAGGTTGTTGGAGGTCTCGACCATGCCGGGCATGGCGTCGCTCATGCGCTCCACGCCATCGGGGCATGCAAGGATAGCACGGACGAAGCGGAGGGCGGCTTCCTCGGAAGCATACTTGCCATCGGTTCTTTCGCAGGGCTCGAATATCACTTCCAGGTTAGGGTCGGTCGCGGCATACTCGGCCTTGAGGGCCTTGGTCACCTTCCTGACGGCGCGCATGGCGGAGTCAACGTTCTTCTTGGGCACGTAGAGCGTTGCAAAAGCCTCGCGCGGGATTGCGTTGCGCAGGGTGCCGCCCTCGAGGTCGATGAGCTTCACTCCACAGCGCTCAAGCAGCGGCATAAGCACGCGGGCGATGAGGCGGTTGGCGTTGGCACGGCACAGGATGATGTCCATGCCGGAATGGCCGCCCTGGCAGCCCTTGACTGCAAGCTTGTAGCAGAGGGTCCTGCGGAGCGCCGGCTTGCGGGCGTAGCTGGCGGAAGCGGTGGCGTCGAGGCCGCCTGCGCAGCCCACGTAGAGCTCCCCTTCTGTCTCGGAGTCGAGATTGATCAGGATATCGCCCTTGAGCAGGCCGGGCTTGAGGAGTTTGGCGCCTGTCATGCCGGTCTCCTCATCGTAGGTCACGAGGATCTCGATGGGACCGTGCTTGACGTCCGGCGATTCGGCCACTGCCATGGCGAGCGCAACGCCGAGTCCGTTGTCGGCGCCGAGGGTAGTGCCTTTGGCGCGGAGCCACTCGCCGTCCACCCAGGTCTCGATGGGATCCTTGAGGAAGTCGTGCTTGACGTCGGCGTTCTTCTGGGGAACCATGTCCATGTGCCCCTGGAGGACTACGGTCTTAAGCTTCTCGCAGCCGGGAGTCGCAGGCACGCGCATGATCACGTTGCCGGGCTCGTCGGTGAAAGCCTCTATCTTGTGCTGCTTAGCCCAGTCGAGGAGGAACTTGCGGATGATTTCCTCATGCTTGGACGGACGGGGGCAGCGGGTGATGGAATAGAAGTTATTCCATACGATTGAAGGGGTAAGATCTTTGATAGTCATTTTATTAAGTGTTTAGTATTTCCAACGGCGGTGGGTCCAGAGGTAGTTCCAGGGCTGGGCCTCGATATCGGCCTCCAGAAGCTTGTAGTACTGTTTCATTATGGTTTCGGCCGTAAGCTGCGAAGCGTCGTCGCAGATGGTCCTGTAGTTGACTTTGTAGCGGCCTCGCTCCTCCTGCCTCATGCTCAGGAAGCAGACAGACATGCCGAACTTGCGGGCAAGCTCGGCGGCGCCTTTCATGGTGGTGCATTCCTGGTGCATGAATTCCACCTTCAGGAAGTCGGGGGCGTCGAAATAGGGGTGCTGGTCGGTGATGAAGTTGTAGAATATCTTCCTGTCTTTCAGCTCATAGACGCGGCGCACCACGTTGCGGGCCTCGATATAGCCCTGGTAGCCCTTGCGGTCGAGCAGGGGCGCCGTGCGGTTTTCCCGCATGATATCGTCCCACATCTTGCTGGACTGGCGCAGGTAGACCACGAAATAGTTGTCTTCGGCTATGTGGGTGGGATTGCCGCTGTAGTCATAGGAGCCGGTGCCGCCGATGAGCTCCCAGTTGCCGGCGTGGGACATCAGCACCATCACGCTCGGGGATACTTCGTACAGGCGGTTGATTTCTTCCGGGTTCTCGATTTCGACCAGGTGCTGCTTGCGAAGGCGCTCCGGATTGCGGCAGCCGCCGAACCAGACGGTTTCGGCCAGGACCTCACCGAGATGCTGGTAAAATTTGTGTTTAATATCCTTGATTTCCACGTATTTTTTTTCGGGAAAACTGCGGGACAGATTAATCAGGACATCCGCTTCACGGTAGCGGATGCGTTTCTCGAGAAGCCTTGCGACAGACCTGCCTACTCCATACAGAGTCTTTAGCGGCAGGCGCGACAGCAACCGCAGAAGCGACTTGACGAGAAACTTCTTCATATTACAAAAATAGAAATTTTCCTTGAAGTTTTGAGGGATTATGCGTATTTTTGAGAAATTAAAACTATCGTATATGTTCAAAGGACAACCTAAAGGCCTCTTCGCCCTCGCTCTGGCCAACACCGGCGAGCGATTCGGCTACTACACAATGCTGGCCATCTTCCTGCTGTTCCTGCAAGCCAAGTTCGGTTTCTCAGCAGCCGCCGCCGGCCAGTTCTATGCAATTTTCCTTGCCGCCGTGTATTTCATGCCCGTCATCGGCGGCTGGCTCGCCGACAAGATCGGCTTCGGCAAATGTGTCATCACAGGCGTGTGCATCATGTTCACAGGCTACCTCTGCCTGGCGATACCTACAGATGCCTTCGCCGCCCGCGGCTTCGCCCTGGCGCTGATGATCGGAGCCCTGCTCCTCATTGCAGTGGGCACAGGCCTCTTCAAGGGCAACCTGCAGGTGCTCGTGGGCAATCTCTATGATGACCCGAAGTATTCGGCAAAGCGCGACTCCGCCTTCAGCCTCTTCTATATGGCCATCAACATCGGCGCGATGTTCGCCCCGACCGCCGCGACCGCCCTGACCAACAGCAACCTCGCAAAGGCCGGCCTCATCTATAAGGCGGACATCCCCGCCCTGGCCCACCAGTACCTCGACGGCACCCTGGCAGATCCCGGCATACTCGAGAGCCTGCAGGCCGCAATGCCAGGCGCTGACGTGGCCGCGATGGACCTCGGGACCTTCAGCCAGTACTACATCAACCAGCTCTCCACGGCCTACAACATGGGCTTCGCAGTGGCCTGCGTGTCACTCATCGTGTCCATAGCCATCTACCTGGGCTGCCGCAGCTGGTTCAAGCACGCCGACGTCAATGCCAAGCAGGCAAAGAGCGGAGAAGGCGCCCCGGTGGCAGAGCTCACTCCCAAGCAGACCAAGGACCGCATCACCGCCCTCATCTTCGTGTTCGCGGTGGTTATCTTCTTCTGGATGGCATTCCACCAGAACGGCTCCTCGCTGACCTACTTCGCCCGTGACTACACCCAGACGACAGTGGCCGGCCCGCTGAAGATAGGCTTCAACATCTGGGCGCTTGCCCTGATCGCCGTGTCCGTGTACACCCTGTTCAGCACCTTCCAGTCCGAAACGTCCAAGGGCAAGATTATCAGCGGCTTCGTGACCGTGGCCCTCTGGATCGGCGCATACCTGCTCTACAGCGGCATGGCCCCCGAAATCAGCATCCTGCCCCAGCAGTTCCAGCAGTTCAACCCGTTCTTCGTGGTGGCCCTGACGCCCATTTCTATGGCCCTGTTCGCCGCCCTCGCCAAGAAGGGCAAGGAACCTTCCGCGCCTAAGAAGATCGGCCTCGGCATGTTCGTGGCGGCGCTCGGCTACCTCATCATGCTCGCCGCTTCCAAGGGCCAGCCTGCTCCCTCCGACCTCATCGCCGTGGGCGGCGTATCCCCCGATCCGGTGGTTCCGACCTACCTCATCTCGACCTATCTGGTGCTGACCTTCGCGGAGCTGCTCCTCTCCCCTATGGGTATCTCCTTCGTGTCCAAGGTTGCCCCGCCCAAGTACAAGGGACTCATGATGGGTCTGTGGTTCGCAGCAACCGCAATCGGCAACTACCTCAGCTCCATCCCTTCGATGCTCTGGAACAACGTGCCCCTCTGGGTCAACTGGACGGTGCTCATGGCGCTCTGCGTCATCTCCGGAGTGATCATGTTCTCCTACCTGAAGAAACTTGAAGCTGCCACCGCATAGTATGCGAAGACTTCTTGCCACCATGGCCGCGGTCCTTCTCGGGTCCGGCGCCCTCGCAGCCGAACTCCCTGACTCCCTTTACGTGGGGGTCAGGGACGGCCACGTTCAGGGCATCGCGCTCGACAGGGAGAAGGGATTCATGTATTTCTCCTTCACCAGTTCCTTCATCAAGACCGACCTCAGCGGCAACGTCATCGGCACCATAAGCCGCATCCAGGGGCATCTGGGCGCCATGACGCTCGGGCCTGACGGCCGCGTCTACGCCTCCCTGGAGTGCAAGGACGACGAAATCGGCCGCGGCATCGCGGACCGTCTCGGCATCGAGAACCTAAGCCACGACCAGGCGGTGTTCTATGTGGCCATAATTGATGTCGACCGCATCGACCGGCCCGGCATGGATCCGGAGAAAGACGGCGTAATGACCACGGTCTGCATACGTGAAGCCGTCAAGGACTACGCAGGGAGCACCTACGGATGCACCGGCATCGACGGCATCACCTTCGCGCCCCGCATAGGCTCACGCTGCAAGAATCCCTACCTCTACGTCGCCTACGGCATACGCGGTGACAATTCCCGCACCGACAACGACAATCAGGTCATACTCTGCTACGACATCCGCAACTGGAAGCGAAGGTACGAGACCCCCGTCGTGTTCGGCACGGTCCCGACCAACGGCCCCGAAAAGCCGCTGCACAAGTATTTCATCCACACCGGCAACACCACCTGGGGCGTCCAGAACATGGCATACGACGCCGCCACCGGACGCATCTTCCTTGCCGTCTACAAAGGCAAGAAGCCCGGGTATCCCAACTATCCCCTCTTCTGCTTCGATGTGGCCCAGAAGCCTGTAAAAGCCCGTCCTCCGGGCATCGGCGAAGTACATGAGACCCTTCAGCTCTCCTCCGACGGCCTGCTCGACGAAGCGACCGGAGTGCGCGGCTGGAACTTCAAATGGGGATCCACAGGCCTATGCCCCCTTGGCGACGGCCTCTGGTACATCTCCGAAAACCACAAAGACAAAGCCACCGGCATTCAGAGCTGCACAGCAAGGCTCTACCGCTGGACCGGCGATGGCGCGAAACCTTTCGTAGCACGTCAGTATGAAAAAACAGACCATTGAACTGCTCCGCGGCTGGGCGGAGGAATACAACGATCCGAAGTACTTCGAGGAAGACCCTATATCCTTCCCCCGGGAGTTCGTACGGCGCGGAGCCAGCCTGCAGGACGTCGAGATAGCCGCCCTGTTCTCATCCTTCCTCGCCTGGGGCAAACGCGCCATGATAGTGCGCGACTGCAGCCGCCTGTTCGACGAGATGGAATGGAAGCCGCTGGACTACGTTATGGAAGGCGCCTACAGGGATGACGACTCTTCCCTGCACCGCACCATCAAATGGAGCGAAATCGCGGCCATCTGCTCGCGCCTGCGGGAATGGTACACATGGCACAAGAGCCTTGAGGACCTGTCCGCCAAGGAGATACGCTCCATCATTTTCCGCCGCAAGGAAGACCCTTCGGCGCCCGATAAAAAGATTAACCTCATGCGCCGCTGGCTCGTCCGCAACGACGGCAAGGTGGACCTCGGGCTTTGGAAGAAGACTTCCCCCGCCGACCTCATCCTGCCCCTGGACGTCCACGTCTACGGCCAGGCAAGCGCCCTGGGCCTGACGCGCCGCAAATCAAAGGACCTCAGAACCGCCGTCGAGATCACGGACCGTTTCCGTGAAATCTGGCCCGAGGACCCGACGCTCGGCGATTTCGCCCTGTTCGGCTACGGCGTGACCCATTCCAAATAATGCCCAGGCTCATCATCCTGGCAGGCTGCAACGGCGCCGGCAAGACCACGGCGTCCTACACTTTCCTGCCTGAAATCCTCGACTGCCGCGAGTTCGTCAATTCCGACGAGTTCGCCAAGAGCCTGTCGCCCTTCGACCCTTCCAGCGCTTCCGTCTCCGCCAGCCGCTACATGCTTATGCGAATCGAGTACCTGCTGGAGCAGAATGCCGACTTCAGCATAGAGACGACGCTCGCCACGAGATCGCTCGTGACCATCATCCGCAGGGCCAAGGCCAAGGATTACAAGATCACGCTCATTTACCTGTGGCTCCAGACGCCCGAACTGGCGCTCCAGAGGGTTCGCAACCGCGTTGCCACCGGAGGGCACAATATCCCGGAAGACGTGCTCAGGCGCCGCTACAAGATGGGTATCAGCTACCTGTTCGACACCTACATGCCCCTGTGCGACAACTGGGTGATCGGCGACAACACCCATCCCCCTTTCAAGGTGGTGGCCGAAGGCAACAAGGAGCGCACCATCATCAAGGACGACGAGACATTCAAGAAAATCAGAAGCTTGATAGACGATGAACAATAATATGGATCTCTTCGGCGTGGATTACGCAGGATTGCGGAGCATAGTTGCCGAAGGTCTTAAGGGAGGCCGCTGGTGCGACCTCTATTTCGAACAAACTGTATATAACGACCTGCTGCTGCGCGACGGCATCGTGGCCTCCGGAGGCTTCCACCTCGACTACGGCTGCGGCGTGCGCGTCCTGGACGGCGAAAAGACCGGCTACGCCTATTCCGAATCCACGGAGATGCCGGCGCTGCTGGATGCGGCCCGGGCAGCAGCCGCAATTGCTGGCAAAGGCGGCAGTTTCGGGACGTCGGCGCCTCTGAACCTGCCGGAAATCAATCCCGTCCGGGACGCATGGGACGGAGCGTCGAAGAAGAATCTGGCCGCCTGGCTGGAGCGCCTGGAAGCTGCCATCAGGGCCCGTGAGCCAAGGACCGTGAAGGTGATCGCCCTCCTCTCCTGGTCGCAGAGCGACATAATGATGTACAACTCCCTGGATTCGCTGACGTCCGACAGCCGGCCGCTGGGGAACGTGACCGTGACCGTGATTTTCAGCAACGGCAGCCAGACCGAGCAGCGCAACGTCTCCAGGAGCCACCGCTGCGGCCGTGAGATGCTCTCCGACGAACTGCTGGCAGCCCTTGCCGACGAGGCGGTTGCCGGGCTTGACGACAGCTTTGCGGCCCGCCGTCCGAAGGGAGGCAGGATGCCCGTGGTCATGGCCGCAGGAGCGTCCGGAATCCTGCTCCACGAAGCTATGGGGCACGCCTTCGAGGCCGACTTCAACCGCAAGGGCCAGTCCATATTCAGCGACAAGATGGGCCGCCGCATCTGCAGGCGCGGCATCAACATAATCGACGACGCCACCATACCCGGCAACCGCGGCTCCCTGCGCATCGACGACGAGGGCGTGCCCGGGCAGAAGACCTACATGGTCCGGGACGGCGTGCTGACTTCCTACCTCCACGACCGCATCAGCGCCGAATGGTACGGAGTCTCCCCCACCGGCAACGGCAGACGCGAATCGTTCCGCTACAACCCAATTCCCCGCATGCGCGCCACTTACATGGAAAGCGGCACCGACGGCACCCTGCAGGACCTTATCGGCTCCGTGCGCAAGGGCATCTACGTGGACAAGTTCGCCAACGGCGAGGTGAAGATAGGCGAAGGCGACTTCACATTCTACGTGAACCGGGGATACCTCATAGAAAACGGACGCCTCACCATGCCCGTCAAGGACATCAACATCATCGGCAACGGTCCGCAGGCGCTTGCCGACATTGAAGCCGTGGCCGGCGACCTGAAGATAGACGACGGCACCTGGACCTGCGGCAAGGAGCAGAGCGCTGCCGTGTCCTGCGGCATCCCGAGCGTACTGATAAAGAACCTGACAGTTGGAGGAGAATGATCACGCAGACTGAAAGAAATATAGCGCTCGCGTGCCTGGAATTCGCACGTGAGACCGGGGCGCAGAAGGCCCGTATCACGCTGAACAAGAGCACCGAAGACCTCATCGCCACCCTCGACGGCGAGGTAGACAAAGTCACGCGCTGCGCCGACCGCTCGCTGAGCATTGCCCTGTTCGTGGACGGGCGCTTCGGGAGCTTCTCCGTGAACAAGATGGAGCGTGAGGCTCTCCGTGACTTCATATTCAAGGCAGCGGAGACGGTGCGCATGCTGGCGCCCGATGCCTGCCGTACTCTGCCGGAGCCGTCCCGCTGCTGCACGACGGCCGTTTCCGGCACGGAGATGGACATCTACGATGAAGCGAGGGAGGCCGTCACCCCTTCGGAACGGAGGGAAGCGGCGCTCGCGGCTGCGGTTACGGGACGCCTCGCCGGGAAGGATTTGGATGCGGCCCTCGCCTGCGGGCATGAGGGTATGCGGCTGATTTCCGAGGAGGGAGAGTACAGCGATTCAGTTTACGACATCCTTGTTGTGGACAGCCAGGGGCTCGAATGCCGGCACACCGAAACGTCATTCGATTATGGCGTGGAGGTCACCGTGGAGGACTCCGAGGGAAACAAATACAGCGATTACTGGTGGACTTCCTCGCCCCGGCTGGCAGGCTTCGACGCCTCGGACTGCGGCTTTGAGGCCATACGCCGTGCCTGCGCCCAGGCCGGTTCCTCCCCCGCCCCGAGCGGAAAGTATAACATGGTAGTTTCCAGGGACATGGCCTCGCGCCTCGTCAGTCCCCTGCTGAACGCCCTGAACGGCTATTCCATACAGCAGGGCAACTCCTTCCTTGTGGGGACCGAGGGCCGGCAGGTGTTCTCCGCCGGGCTGAACATCGTGGATGAGCCCTGGCGCAAGGGCGAGGCCGGCTCCAAGCTCTTCGACGGAGAAGGCGTGGCGACCAGCGAAGCTCCGATAATTGAAAACGGCACCGTGCGGCGCTACTTTATCAACACCTACATGGCCAGCAAGCTCGGCATGGCGCCCACCGTCGAGGACGCTATCCGCCCGCGCGTCTGCGCCTGGCCGTCGCCCGGCCTCGATTCCGCCGCCCTGATGCAGCAGTGCGGCGAGGGCATTCTCGTGACCGACTTCAACGGCGGCAACTGCAATATGACGACCGGCGACTTCTCCTACGGC
Organism: Bacteroidales bacterium; assembly: GCA_024695285.1. The sequence continues at coordinate 3,891 of JAILIM010000100.1, read as the reverse complement.
ATTTCAGGCCAGCTTTTCAAGGACGGCAAACCTGTCCGCCCCGTCAGCGAGATGCTGATCACCGGCAACTTCCTCGACCTCTGGCAGCACCTCCTCGCCTCCGGCGACGACTACCGCTCCTGCGCCACTAAGCTCGTCGGCTCCCTCGCCTTCTCCTCCGTAGACTTCAGCGGATAACGGAATAAAAGGGGTAGAGGGTGCTACCGCAAAACAGTGGCCGCCCATGGCCACTTGAATGGGAGGGGCCCACGAAGTGGGAGGGACGAGCGAAGCGAAGGTTTTGCGGAGCACCCTCTACCCCTTTAGGGAACGGGCCAATAAAAAAAGCACTGCGGAAGCAGTGCCTTGGTAGTGGGTAGGAGAATCGAACTCCTATTGCGAGATTGAGAATCTCGAGTACTAACCGTTATACGAACCCACCGAATTGGAGTGCAAAGATAATGAAGAAATTTGAATCAGCAAATTTTTTTATGCTTAATTATTATTATATTTGCCCGTTACAAAAACTAATAATCTTATGAAGAAGTATTTAGCTGAGTGCATAGGCACTTTCGTACTCACTTTCCTCGGCTGCGGAACGGCCATGATGCTTGGATGCGGCACTCCTGCAGGAGTCGTCGGAACAGCAATCGCCTTCGGTCTTGCCGTTGTAGCGATGGCCTACACCATCGGCGGCATCAGCGGATGCCACATCAACCCTGCCATCACCCTCGGTGTGGCCCTCTCCGGACGCATGAGCTGGAAAGATGCCTGCGGCTACTGGTGCGGCCAGTTCATCGGCGGCATCATCGCCGGTGCCCTGCTCCTCTGTGTGGCCAATGTGACCGGAGCCCCCGGCGCAATGGGTGACCATGCAGGCCTCGGAGCCAACGGCGTTGCCAATGCCGGCGGAGTCTGGGGAGCATGCCTCGTGGAAGTCATCGCAACCTTCCTCTTCGTGCTCGTGGTCCTCGGAACAACCGATCCCAAGGTGGGTGCCGGCAATTTCGCCGGACTTGCCATCGGCCTTAGCCTCATCCTCATCCACCTGGTCTGCATCAACCTGACCGGAACGTCCGTCAACCCCGCCCGCTCCATCGGTCCCGCCATCTTCGCAGGCGGCGATGCCCTGAAGGACGTGTGGGTGTTCATCTGCGCTCCGCTCGTGGGCGGTGCACTGAGTGCATTCTGCTGGAAGGCTTTAGCGCCGAAGGAGTAGATTCTTCGCTACGCTCAGAATGACATTCCTTTTGTCATCCTGAGGATTTCCGAAGGATCTAAGTCCTTCCCAAAGTGCCGTGGAGACAGCCTCCGCGGCATTTTGCATTTCTGAGGGCACACGGGGGAAGAAGTCGTAGCCCGTGCGGCTTTCGATTTCGTCGATGGTGGTTATGAAAGCCGAATCGTTATAGGACACGCCGGAATGGGCTTCATTGGTGTAGATAAAGGCTGTGCCGGACGCTCCGGTAATTTCCCCTGAGCTGTCGAAACTGCACTTCATCAGGCACTTATAGAAATGGCTCGGCACGGCTACCGAAATACCCTTGCTGGGAAGGCGCATTTCATCCCCCTCAAAGAGGACGCCTGTCACGACATACAGGGTGTCGCTCCCGGATGGCGCGGCGTTTTTGACGCTTGCTTCGAGCGTAGACCACACGCCGCTGTTGAAACTGTTCTGCCACTGCGGCGCCTGGTTGGTGTAATAGAAGGTCTGGGCATTCTGTTCGTCGGTCGTCTTGCGATAGTTGGAGGCCACGAAATGCCCCTTGCTGTAGCCCACAGCCTTTGCATTGTCGAGTCCGGTCTGCTGCCATTCAGCGGGGAATGCAGGGTCGTAGTCCCAGCTGTTGCTGCGGTCCACCCCGGTGTCGGCCCATGCCTCAGCGTGCATTGCGTGGGCGGTCCAGAGCGGGCAGTGCTTTTCACCGTCAAAGAGTACGGTGTAGTTGCGGCGGCGGCCGTAGCTGTCTGCGAAGGTATGGGTGGCGATACGCTGCATGGCATTGTCCGTGTCCCAGAACCAGTATATATCGTCACGCAAATCGTTGTAGCCGCTGCCGGACGCAGTGCCGAGCGAGACCGCAGGAACCTCCAGGCAGTCAAGCCAGGAGCCGCCGCCGGAGCCGTCCGTGTGGCGCTGGCGGCAAGTTGCCAGGTCGAGTCCGAAGGACAGCATCCCGGAGCGGCGGAAGGTCCTGTCGGACAGCTGGTAGGTATAACTGGCCTTGTCGGTCACGACCACTATGCTGCCGCCGTAGCGGCCGGGGGCCACAACCATATACACGTCTGCAGCGCTCTCGCGGGATGTCCCAAGGGATGGTGCCTTGCTGAGCGATGTCTGGACGGAAGTACTTGAAAGACCGGTGATTGCCAGGGTGCTTTCATCCGTGGCGCTGATGGCCGTGATGTCCTTGGTGAAGGCGCCGCTGATTGGGATGGCGGCGTTGAAGGTCACGCTGGAGATGACTTCGGAAGCATAGCGGGAGTCCGTGGAGAAGACCTGGAACTGAATCAGGGAGGCAAGGTTCATCAGGTTCATTTCGCCAAGATAGGCGAAGTTGCCACTCGCCGGCACGCCCTCCGGCACCACATAGCCTTCCGCGGCCATTGGCATAGCGTCGAAGTCGAAGCTGCCGCCTGCCTGATGCTGCACCGGGGGGATCTTCAGATGCGCCTCGGTCATGCTCTTGGTGCCGCTGTCATAAGGGTAGTATGCATAGACGGTCTCTCCGGCCGAAATGCCGCCGTACTTGTAGATCCTGAAGGTGGAAGGGGTGCCGGGCTGGATGTTGGAATATGAATGGGCTCCGCCGGCACCGACTGCTGTGCCAAGGCGGTCTCCTGACTCCCAATGGCCGAATTTGCCCCTGGCATCCTCAGAAAGGATGGACTTTGTGTCCGGGGCACCGATGGAACTGGCGTTCGGTGCGCCGATGGAACTCGTGTCCGGGGCGCCGATGGAACTCGTGTCCGGGGCGCCGATGGACATGACATACTCCCCCAGCGGCTCCTCGGGAGCAAAATCCTTCGAACAAGCCGCCACGACCGCCAGTGCCGCCAGTGCCGCCGATAGCCTGCTATATGCGGCCACTGGTCTCCTAAATGCAGCTAAAGATCTCCTATATGCTGCCATAGATCTCCTATATGCAGCCAAAAGCCAGCTATATGCTGCCATAAGCCTCCTATATAAGCCCACCATCTTCATAATCAATGTATTCAGTGTGATCGTCGGGATTATAGCTGGAGGCTAGCATATGGGACGGAAGCCAAGACATGACCTCCGCCTCTGGCTGGATATAAACCACTTTACAGCTTGCCTTGCTCATTCTGTCCGAAATATAGCGATTATTTTACTAATTGGTGTCATCTTCCGCTGCCGCTGGAAGAAAAAGATTGCCAGCGGCAGCAGTTTGGGCCCGCTGTGCTCCTGCTGGAAGAAAAAGATTGCCAGCGGCAGCAGTCTGTGCCTGCCGTGCTCCTGCTGGAAGAAAAAGATTGCCAGCGGCAGCAGTCTGTGCCTGCCGTGCTCCCGCTGGAAGAAAAAGACCGCCAGCGTCAGCAGTTTGCGCTTGTTATGCTCCCGCTGGAAGAAAAAGATTGCCAGCAGCAGCAGTTTGGGCCCGCTGTGCTCCCGCTGGAAGAAAAAGACCGCCAGCGGCAGCAGTTTGGGCCTGCTGTGCTCCCGCTGGAAGCAAAAGATTGCCAGCGGCAGCAGTCTGTGCCTGCCGTGCTCCCGCTGGAAGAAAAAGACTGCCAGCAGCAGCAGTTTGGGCCCGCTGTGCTCCCGCTGGAAGAAAAAGATTGCCAGCGGCAGCAGTCTGGGCCTGCCGTGCTCCTGCTGGAAGAAAAAGATTGCCAGCGGCAGCAGTCTGGGCCTGTTATGCTCCCGCTGGAAGAAAAAGACAGCCAGCG
>JAILIM010000071.1 GCA_024695285.1 Bacteroidales bacterium | reverse complement strand
GGGCCTTACCGCCGCCCAGATTGCCGACCGCACCTGCCTGAGTGTCCACACCGTCAACACCCACCGCCGTCGCATCTACAGCAAAATGGACGTCCGCAACGTCGCCGACCTCATCCACAAAGCCACAGAAATGGGGATACTGTAAAAATAAAAGCCGTAGGTGGTCTACGGCTTTTCGCTTTGCAGAGCCCGGAGGTCTTACTTCTTGAAGAGCTTCTTGACGAAGTTCCAGACAAGCAGAAGGACGACGGCGCCTATGAGGGCGCTGACGATCTGGCCGTACCATTGAGTCCAGAAGGAGCCGTTGGCGCCGAGAAGGCCGAGCAGCCAGCCGCCGACGAGGCCTCCCAGGAGGCCGATGATGATGTTCCAGATCAGGCCGCCTTTTTCTTTGATTACGAAGAATCCGGCAAGCCAGCCGGCAATGGCTCCGAAGAGCAGGGTAAGAAGGATGTTCATGTCTTTAATGCTAAATGGTTTATGACAAATATAACAATTTTCCGCCAAAAGGGAATGATAACGCCGACTTTAATGTTTACGATAAATCCCCCATTGATGAGGCGTCGGCATCGGGGAACCAGGAGAGGAGCTTGTCGCGGGCCTGGGCCTTGCTGGCGGGGGTGATGGCGCGGAAGACATAGGTGACGGCGGCAATGAGAGCGGCCCAGTCATCCGCCATTCCGGCAAATGGCAGGAAATCAGGAAGAATATCCAACGGGAGAATAAAGTACCCGAGGGCCCCGGCAATAACGGCCTTGTACTTCATGGGCGTTGCCGGGTCGGCAAGGGTGTAATAGAGCACAAGGGCGTAGTAAACTGCCTTCGCCCCGGCCTTTGAAGCGAATTTCCTGAGTTTCTTCCAGAACTTGTCTTCGGAGTAATTGCCCTGATACTTGACCAGCTGTTGGGATGTGGGTGTTTTGTCTGCCATATTTTACTTCCTTATAGCGATATAGCCGCTCTCGTCAATCATGTCCGCTCCTTTCTTCGTGAACAGGAACTGAAACAACTTATATGCCATGCTCTCATGGTTTTCGGTCTTGCGTACCGCAGCGTAAATACTTGACACGAAGGGATATTTGTTGGCTCTCAGGGATTCCTTGCTGGGTGCCACGCCGTCAATGGACAGCATATTGACCTTCATCAGATCGCGGACCATCGCCGTGCAGTAGAAGAAGGGAGTGTAACCGATGCCGTATTCATCGTATTCAAGCTGCATATAGGGAGAAGCCATCTGTGAGCCGATGATTTCCGGCATATAGGTTCCGTCGATCATGGTGAGACCGTTCATCACCAGCGTCTCCATCTTCTCCTGGCTGCCGGAGTCCGCGTTGCGGATGTAAGGGGTAATGGCATGGTCCACGCCGCCCACTTCCTTCCAGTTGGTGATCTCGCCGGTATAAATTTTCCGCACCTGGTCCACGGTCAGATTCCTGACAGGATTCTTCGGGTTGACAATGAACACCAGCGCGTCGATGGACAGCGGCGCCGTTTCCAGTTTAACGCCCAGGGCTTCTGCCGAAGCCTTTTCATTCCGGGATATGTCACGGCTCGCGATGATGACGTCCGTCTTGCCTTCGATTAGGTTCATATAGGCTTCGTGCGTGCCGCTGCAGAGGTTTTTGGCCAGATAGTCATTGTAGGAGAATGACGATTGTCCTCCGTAAAAGTCGGGCTGGATGATGTAGGTTAAACTCCCCATCCAGTCCAGCTCCCACTTGTAGGGCACGCCAAGCAAGTTATAAGCCACCAGATCCCGGACCGGACGTGTGCTGGTGGAGCAGTCCGTCAGCGGCCACTCTTCCAGCTTGACGTCGTTCAGCACGACTTCCGGAATCTCTTTCCCGCCGCATCCGCAAAATGTCGCCGCCAGCATGGCCGTGCAGCTCAGAATATGTAGAACCTTTCTCATGTAACCTTCCGTGCTATGTGACAAATATAAGCATTTTCAAAATGGCATCGGCGGCTGGCGGGCGTGATTCTTGCAAGAGGCAGAACGTTTGCAAACGAAAGATGAAGCTTCGGGACCGGATATACTTGACGTGCAGTTACGGCAGGGCGCAGCTCGTGCTGGGGGGCGTCTATAACGTGGCGTGCACGGCACTGCTGGCGCAGGGCTTCTTCTATTCGTTCTTCGTGGATGCATTCATCCTGAAGGCCCTTTTCACGGCGGTGACGCTGTATCTGGTGAGCCATTTCCGTGACCCCGGGGCCATCTTTTTCTACATCAACCTCGGGCTCTCGCGGCGCCGGCTGGTTATCGGCACCATACTGCTGGATTTCCTGGCCCTCGCCGTGATGCTGACCACAGTGCTGCTGATACATGGATAAGCACAGCCTCACAGTGGACAGCGTGGTGGTGCGCTTCGGGGCCCGGACGGTGCTGAGCGGCGGCTACATCACCTCCGAAACGGGCATGGTCACCGGCCTCCTCGGGCGGAACGGAGCCGGCAAGTCCTGCATGTTCCGGGCGCTGATGGGCGGGCTCAAGGTGGAGAACGTGATGGTGAGCATCGACGGCAAATCGGTGGACCGTCGGATAATCGGCCGCAGCATCAAGTACCTCCCGCAAACCCGGCTGATTCCGGACGGGATGAAGCTGCACCGGGCATTCGAGCTGTACGGCGTCAACTACTGGAGCTTCGTGAACCACTTTCCGAAGTACACCCGCTACCACGATTCATGCGTCTGGGAGCTGTCGGGCGGCGAGGCGCGGCTGGCGGAACTCTACCTGGTGCTGATGAGCGACGCCCTGTTCTACATCCTCGACGAGCCGTTCTCCCAGGTCGACCCCGTCAGCATCGAAGCCGTCCAAAAGCTGATACGGGAGCGTGCCGCAGACCACGGAATCATAGTCACCGACCACAACTACGACGCCATCTCCACCGTCGCCGACAATCTCTTCGTCATCGCCGACGGCTACACCAACCCCGTCCACTCCCGCTCCGACCTCGTCCGCCACGGCTACCTGAGGGAGTAGTTTTACGGATTATTGGTAATCATTTACGGGATAGTTTCATCACTGTAGCTGCAGATGTAACTATTTTTACGCCGATGAAAAGGATAATAGTCATAACGCTGGCATTTCTATGCAGTTGCTCCCTTGCGGACGAACGGGAAATACCGGAGCCGATATTCGACGGCAGACCTGAATACGTGCAACTCTACAGGACGGCGTGGCAGCAGGCCAAAGACCACATCAAATACCAGCCTGGACTCGTGCAACCCCGGTATATGGACGAGGGCTTCCGCGACGAAGCGATATGGATATGGGATTCCGAATTCATGGTCCTCTTCTGTAAATATGCTCCGGACCTGTTCCCGGGGATAGAGACTCTGGACAACTTCTACTACACACTGCACGAAAACGCCGGGTCCTCCCTCAGTGTCTGGCATCCCGACAACCCTCCATTCTTCGCCTGGGTAGAGAACGACTACTTCAAATTCACCGGCGACACTGCCCACATCAAGGAACTTATAACGCAGAAACGCTTCCTCCAGAAGCATTTCGAGCTGTTGAACACCATGAACCACGACACGAAGTTCCCTTTCCCCATAAGCAACGACGGCGTCCGCATACAGTACAAAGGAATCGGCTATAACTGGCAGAGCTGGCAGAGCGGAATGGACAACACTCCCCGAAAGAGAGCCATGCCTATGTTCTGGATCGACGCTATCTCCCAGCAGGCCCTTTCCGCGCTCTACATTTCCCGGCTCGCTGCAGCAGCAGGAGATGTGGCGACAGAAAAAGAATACAAGGCCATATACGAAGAATACAAGGGAAAGATCAACAAATACTACTGGGACGAGACCGACGGCTGCTATTACGACATAAAGGAAGAAGACCTCTCAAAGACACACATCCTCACCCCTGCATCCTTCTGGCCCATGCTGGCGGAGGTTCCGTCCCGGGAGCAGGCCGAAGCCATGGTCCGATTCGCACTGAAGGACGACAAACTGGGAGGCAGTATACCCTGGACCTCCGTGTCAAGGGACGATAGCGACTTCGACCCGGACGGCAATTACTGGAAGGGCTCCGTGTGGCTTCCCACGGCCTATATGGGCATTAAGGCGCTTGAGAAATACGGCTATTACAAGGAGGCGGACGAAACCGCGGAAGCCATCCTTGAGCACATGTGGCAAACGTATGCC
>JAILIM010000064.1 GCA_024695285.1 Bacteroidales bacterium | reverse complement strand
AAAAATGGTTATTTTTGCAGTACTAAACTTTTTGAGACTATGAAATTATTGATTCTGTTGGTGTCGTTGGTGGACAGCCTGCTGGTGGTCAGCTGGAACGTGGAGAACTTCCTGGATCCGAAGGAAGACTCGACGGGACGGTACACGGCGAAGCGGCTGCAGGCTAAGTGCAGCGGCATTGCGAAAACTATTTTCCTTATTGCAGACAAAGAGGGGCGGCTGCCGGACGCAGTGGCGCTGATGGAGGTCGGCAACCGGCGGGTGCTGGAGAAGCTGCTCACAACCACGGCGCTGCGAAAGCTGGACTACGCCATCGTCCACTACGACTCCCCCGACCGCCGCGGCATCGACTGCGCACTGCTCTACCGCAAGAGCCGGCTGACCCTCCTGCGCTCCGGCCCCAGGCATCTCCACGACAGCACCGACGCCATCCTCCGCACCCGGGACATCCTGCTCGCCGAGTTCGACGGGATTGACATCCTGGTGAACCACCACCCTTCCAAGGTCGGTGCCGACTCCGAGCGGCGGCGCGCCATCGCCATGCAGCGCATGTGGAGCCTGATCGATTCGCTGTCCGCCGCCGGCCACCCCCGCATACTCTCCGTCGGCGACTTCAATGACAACGTCTGGCCCGCCTCCGACGCCCCCGGCACCAGCGCCCAAGGCAGCAGAACCCCCGGCACCAGCGCCCAAGGCGGCAGATCCCCCGGCACAATCAAGTACAACGGTGCCTGGGAGAAAATCGACGGCCACTTCGCCCGCGGCTCCCTCACCGTCACCGAGACCGTCTTCGACCACCCAGCCCTCACCGAGCCGGACCGCACCTTCGGCGGCACCAAACCCCGCCGCACCTTCTCCGGTCCCCGCTACCTCGCCGGCCTCTCCGACCACTACCCGATCCTCCTCCTGGTCTCCCCCTCTCCATATTCTTCGCTTCGCTCAGAATGACACGAAGGGAGCCAGAATGACAGGAAGGTAGCCGGAGGAGTGGTTACCGAGGGGGGCGGGACAAAAAAAACGCCCGGCGGGATACGTCGGGCGAGTTTTGTACCAAAAGGCGGAGTCTAGAAGAAGCGCTCGCGGTTGTCCTTGACGTTGTCGTACTCCATCATGGTGGGGACGATCATCTGGGTGTTGTAGCGGGCCTTGTTCTGCTCCATGGTCTCGGCGTCCTCGGCGGTGTAGAACGAACCGGTCTCACGCTTGGTCACCTTGAACATGTAGGTGCTGGCGCGGCCGGCGATGGGGCCGGAGAGCTGCCCCTCGGGGGCATTCTGGATGGCACCGAGGAGGGCGGGCTCGACTGAAGGAGCGCTGGTGCTTCCGAAGGCGACGTCCTCACGGGTCTGGACAGTGGACTTGAAGGCGTCAGCGATCTGCTGGAGATCGGTCATGCCCCCAATCTTGGCTGCTACATCCTGGGCGGACTTGGCCTGGAGCTTCTCAAGCTTGAGAACCTCATTGATGTTGGCTGCGACATCGTTCACCGGGGTGTAACCCTCCTCACGGGCGGCCTTCAGGGCCACGACGAAGAAGTAGTTGTTGTTGACGGTGATGATGTTGGAAGCCTTGCCGGGCTTGTTGTCAAAGACCCAGCGGGTGATTTCCTTGGCCTGGCCGATGGCACCGTAGTTGGAGGTCGCCTCGGTCACGTTGTTCATCGGGTGTGAATAGACACCGGTGGAGTCAACGGCCTTCCTGTAGCCCTCGAGCGTGCCGTTTGCAAGCGTTGCAAAACGGTTGGCCTTGGCGTAGAAGTCGTTGAAGGTCTCCTTGCTGGCAAGGGCGCTCTTCTCGAGGATCGCCACCTGCTTCTTCACTACGGGCTTGGTGCGCTTGGTCACCATGACCACGTGGCTGCCGTACTGGGTGTTGAGCACGAAGGGCTTGTTGAGCTCAGCGGTCACGCAGCTCTCGAATCCGGGGATGGTGTAGGTCTGGGTGAACCAGCCGAGGTTGCCCATCTCACCGCCGTCGGCGGAGTTCTGGTCCACGGAATAGAGGGTTGCGAGGCTGGCGAAGTTGCCACCCTTGGCCACCACGTTGCAGAGGCTGTCCGCAACGCGCTTGGCATCGGCGCCCTGAAGCAGGATGTGCTTCACATATACGGAGTCAGGCACATTTGCGGTCTCGAGAGCCTTGACGGCGCGGAACAGGTTGCCGCTCTTGTAGACGGGAGACACACCCTGGTTGCCGCTGAACACGAATTCGGCGATGTCGGAGGAGAGGTTGTTGGCCAGCTCATCCTTCTTGTACCAGTACTCGGAGTAGCTGCGGTCGGAGTTCCTGAGCAGGAATGCCTTCATGTTGGTGGTGGAACCAAACTCGGGAATCACGGCCTCGATATCGTCGCTGGTGCGGGCGATGTCGGCCTCCGAAGGAACGACCTCATAGACCACATACTCTATGTCGCGGCCTGCCTTCTGCTTATAATCCTTCTTGTGGGCGTCGTAGTAGCGCTTGATCTCGCCGTTGGTCACGGTCACGGTGCTGTCGGCATAGTCGAAAGGAATCATCACATACTCGACGGATGCGGTTGTGTTGGCTTCCTCGACGGCCATGTCGGTGAACACCTTGGGCTGGATGCTGGAGTTGGCGAAGAGGGCGTCGTACTTGTCGTAGAACTTCTGCACCATCACGGAATTCTGGAGGTAGTTCCAGAAAGTCTTGAGGCTGGCATCCTGGGATGCGTTCTGGACGAACTCACGCAGCACCTCCGGAGAATATGCTCCGGTCTCATCGAAGAACGCACGGTTCTGGGAAAGGACGGGGGAAATGTTGTTTCCGGTGGTCAGGTCGACCATCTCGTCCTCACCGACGCGGATGCCGGCGTTCTTGGTGTTCTTGAGGAACATATACCTGTCCAGGAAATCCTGCCATGCGGCATTGCGGATCTGCTTCTGGGCTTCCTCGTTCTGGACGGAGGAGCCGGAAGCGATCTGATGGATTGTCGTGAACTTGTCCACATTCTCCTGGAAATCGGTGTAGGACACGCGTTTGCCGGCGATCTGACCGACGTCATACTTGGAGGACATCGAATTCAGGGCCGACCCCAGGGTGTTCGGATCAATAATAAACGAAAGGAGGGCCAGAGCGATGATGATGGAGATCGCAAGGCCGAATTGTACGCGAATTTTCTGAAGAACCGCCATTTTGGTATTTTTTAATTTTTACAATTCTATATAATGGGCCGCGAAATTACAAATTTTTTGGGAAAGCACCAATAAAATTCACAGAATCAATCACAACAAGCGTAGAATCACGCGAAGTTACGCCGTATCCGTTGAATGTTTTATGGAGAATCGCGTTGCGCGCATGGTCGTCGGAACGCATCCCGTAACCCTGCAGGAAACCGTCCGGAGAATACATCTTCACGTAGCAGTCGGTCCAGATTTCCTTCTTCATCTGGTCCCAGTAGATGGTGTCCGTCTCCATGGTCTCGCGTTTGATGACATTGTGGATCATCACGTTGCCGAAAGCGGACCAGATATCCTTCGAACGGCGGGTCTTGTCGGTCCTGTGGCTCGCCTTGTCGGAGAACACCAGGCTCTCCAGCAGGCCTTCCTCGTTGTAGGCATAGACCGACAGTCCCTTCGGGAAAAGGTCCACCTTTGCCGTGTCGCTTTCGTAGGTCTCCATCAGTGGCGCTTCTATGCGCATCTCCACCTTGCCGTTCTTGGTCTGGACCGTGAACATGTCCGTCAGGGTCTGGACCGGCGTGGCGGACAGGTCGAGCGAATCGGCCTCCGCGAGCTGGTTCCTGCATGAAACGACAATACTGGCAAGCGCCGTAACGCTTGCCAGCATCATCAGTATATTGCGGCTCAGTTTCAAACTGTTACTTGACGGTGCGGACCGTTGTGGTGGCCCTCATGCCGTTGCAGACGACGGTGTAGGACTCACCGTTGGTGATGTTGTACATGAAGGCGTCTGCTGCCGGCGGGAAGTACCTGCTGTACTGGCCGATGTAGCGCCTGGCATCATCCGCGAGGGAAGGATCAGCCGCCATAGCCTTGTTCATATAGTCGCAAGCCACCCAGTAAGGGGCCCTGCGGGCGATTTCGTCGCCGCCGCAGCTGGTGGAACCCCAGATGGTGCCGATGAGCAGGTAGGCCTTGCCGGCGAGGCTCTCGTCCATAGAAGGCACCTTGCTTGCAGCCTCGTAGGCGGCTGCTGAACGGCCGTTCTTGAAGCTGTAGACAGCGAGCTCATAGAGATAGCTGGCGTCGGTCTTCACGTCGGAATCCTCGCGGTCGATGGCTTCCTGCAAGTACTTGATAGCCTGTGCCACATTGCCTCTTGCGGACTGCAGCTTGTACAAGTAGTAGGCGGCTGCGGCTGAAGGCTCGAGGGTGTACATGGTCGTCACGGCGTTCAGGAAGAGGTCGTTGTCGTTGCAGTCCTCGGCAAGGCTCAGCATCTTGACGATGTTGGTCGCAAGCTGGAGGTCGTTGGGATTGGCCTCATAGCGGGGACCGAAGAGCTTCAGCAGGTCGTCGCAGGAGGCCACCTTGCTGGAGATGAACAGGTTCTCGATGTTCGTGCGGAAATCGGCCACCTGCTGCTTCTCAAGGTCGGAAGCGGGGTTGACGGCATCCAGCATGGCGAGGTTGCGCTGATAGAGGTTCAGTACCTCTTCGGTGCCGAGCTGGCCGTTGCCGTAGAGGTCGACCGCAGACTTGAAGTCGTTGAAGACCACGGAAGGCTTGGTCTTGTCGCCAAGGGCGGCGATCACGCTCTCGTAGATGTCATAGACACGCTTGGGATCGGACTTGATATACTTTGCCGCGTAGGTGGCCTTGTTGTTGAGCGCTGTCGCGGCGTACTTCGGGAAGTACTGGGCCCTCTGGTCCTGAAGGGTCATGAGGGTGTCCACGAGGCCCTCGACCATCACGGTGTTGCGGGCATTCTTGGCGATAAGCCTCGACACGAGTTCGGAACCCTGGATGAGAAGGTTCTGGCTGCAGGAAGGAGGACATATCTTATACGCCTGGCGCCAGTTGGGGGTGGCGTCGTCGTAGTTCTTCTGTTTATAGTACTCGGTGTAATAAGAAAGGTACTTGACGCACTCGTCGGCGTTGTCGCCGTACTTGCTCATGTCCTGTGCGAAAACATTCACACCGGAGAGCATTGCGATCAGGCTCAAAGCCGCTAAAAATACTTTTTTCATATCTTTCGTTTTTTATGTTGTTTACTGATACTGGTGTTTTTGGAACCAGATATCGAACATATTGAATCCAATCGAAAAGTTAAAGTACGTTTCGCGGATCATATTGTCCTTTACCGATCCCCTCTGTCCAAAATCCATACCAACCGTGATTCCGTTGTGCGCCGGGGGTATGGGAAGAGTGGCGCCAATCGTTATGCCATAGGCATTTACGTGGTTGCCGTCCACTGTGAAATAATCTGTTTTGTAGTATAGTCCGGCGCGGTAGGATATCCTGTTGTAGTAGTAGCGGATATCGTTGCGGTTGGGCGTGATTTCAAAGCCGGCGCGGTAGGATTCCGAGAGCGCGGGGCCGAAAACGGAGAGGCCTGCGCCGGGGTAGAGGTTGCCGGTGAACCCTTCCCTGCTCTCCAGTCCGCAGCCGTTCCAGTCGGAGCGGGTGTAGTTGAATTCCACGCTCATCTTGTTGGAGAAGTTGTAGGAGATGCCGGCTCCGATTTCGCTCGCCAGGCGCACGTTTCCGGGCACGCCCTGCTTGTGGTACAGGGTGTCGGTCATCACGCTGCCGGTCGAATAACGGTAGCTCTCCACGTCGCCCGCCAGCTGCGCGCCGGTCTTGTAGGTGCCGCCCACTATGATGGAACTGCGGGTGCCGATGGGCTGCTCGTACTGGATGCCGAACTTGCCCGCGGGGGCCGTCAGCTGCAGGATGTGGCCGTTGGAGGCGCCGTTGTAGGAACTGTTGGAGAAGGTTTCCAGGAAGGTCTTCTCGATGCGGCCGAAGTGGTAGATGAACTGGGCGCCGAGGGAGAGGCGCTTCCAGAAGGTCACGCCGCCGCCTATGAACGCCTGGTAGATGCTGCCGCGACCGGACGCAGTGTAGGTTATACTACCAGTGCGGCCGATGACTTCTGGGTCGGTGAAGTAGTAGCCGTAGCCATATCCGGTGTCGCTGTAGGGCAGGAGTCCCACCATCATGGCGGAGGAGCGCCAGATGGGGAAGGATATGATCAGGTTGTTGATATTGAACGTGTTGGACGCCGACCGCATGTCGCCCTGGCGGAAAATCTTATTGTCCTGCAACAGGGAGAAATCAGCCATGAAGGCGAGGGAGTCTCGGGCTGTGACGGCTGCCGGGTTCAGGGGGTTGATGAAGCGGTTGCTGCGTCCTGCGATGCCGACGCCTCCCATTGACTTGTTGTAGGCGCTCCCCGGAGCGGCGATGTCGCCCACGCCGAAGATGGAGTAGGGGGTATAACTGCCGTAGGTCTGGGCGGCAAGGCCCACACCCGACAACGCCAGGACGGCGGACAACGCTAACTTACTGAATGTTCTTCTTAACATATTCATCCGTTATTATCGCCAACCCCATTAAACCGAGATTACAAACAACAAATATGGAGTTTTTCATCCGCTTGGCAAAATAAATTGCATCGCCGCCGGTGAAAATCACGATATTTTCCGGGTTGGAACGAATGTATCCGTCTATTTCAAACATTATACCTGAAATTATTCCCGACTCGATGGAGGACTGGACGGAGTCACCCGTGAACTTGCATTCCTTGGGCATATCTACCAGCGGGAGGGCCTTCGAGTAACGGTTCAGGGCCTTGAAGCGGGTGCGGCATCCGACGGAAATATTCCCGCCGAGATAGCGGCCCTGGGAGTCCAGGTAATCGACCGTGAGGGTTGTTCCAAGGTCGAAAACGGTGCAGGACTTGCCCTTGAACAAGGTCTTTGCAGCCACCAGCGAAGCGGCCCTGTCGTAGCTGAGATAGTCGGGGATGCCGTAGGAAGAAAGCGCGTCGGGATGCGACGGGTCGAGTATCACCAGATACTGGCACGCCGCGCGCAGCAGCGCCTCCTCCTCGGCGGTCAGGTCACGCACCGACACTACGGCGATCACCAGGGGCGTCTGCTTCTCGGTGATGGATTCGATGAATCCCATCACCTTCTCGCCCTGGTACCTGAAGGTCTTGCCCAGCACGGATTCCTCCGACCAGGCTGCCTTTACGGCGGTGTTGCCTATTTCTATCAATAAATTAGCCACTATTATATTAGCTGCAAACTGCAAAGGTACGAATTTTATTCCAACTTCGTCAGGATTGCCCTCGCTTTTTCCAAAGTATCCACCTTCCTGGTGATGATTTTCAGCTTTCCTTCGCTCTGCTTGAGTTCGAGCGGGCAGGCTCCGGACTGTATCCTTTCGAGGATACGGGAGAAAGTCTCCGACTGGAAATAAGGCGACATCTGGTTCGAAATGAAGAAGGCTATGAACATGCCGTTCTTCACGATTATCTTCTCAAAACCGAGGCTGGCGCCGGCATTGCGTATCTTCACAACCTCGAAAAGGTTCTCCACCTCTTTGGTCATCGTGCCGAAACGGTCCTGCAGCTGGATTTTGAACAAGTCTATCTCCTTGTCGGAGTAGAGCGAATCCAGTTGCTTGTAGATGCGGATTTTCTCAGCCGTGATGTCGATGTAGTCGTCGGGAATCATCGCCGGCTGGTCTGTCTCTATAGTGCAGTCGGTAGTGAAGTTGCCGCGGCCTGTCTTCTGCACGAAGCCGGTCTCCACTCCAAGTTCCTCCATGGCCTCGGATAGGATCTTCTGGTATGTTTCGAAGCCCATGTCCATGATGAAGCCGCTCTGTTCGGCGCCCAGCAGGTTGCCGGCCCCTCGGATGTCGAGGTCCTGCATCGCGATGTTGAAGCCGCTTCCCAAGTCGCTGAACTCCTCGATTGCCTTGAGGCGGCGGCGCGCATCTTCTGTGAGGGTGGTCAGCGGGGGTACTATCAGGTAACAGAATGCTTTGCGGTTGGAGCGTCCCACGCGCCCGCGGAGCTGATGGAGGTCGCTCAGGCCTATGTTCTGCGCCTGGTTGACAATAATCGTGTTGGCATTCGGGATGTCGAGGCCGCTCTCTATGATGGTGGTACAGAGCAGCATGTCGTAGTCGCCCCGGATGAACTCAAGCATGCGGTTTTCGAGTTCCCTGGACTCCATCTTGCCGTGCGCCACGCAAATCTTCATGTCAGGGATGAGACGGTGGAGGATTTCCTGGATGGCGGGGAGTTCTTCCACCTTGTTGTGGAGGAAGAACACCTGGCCGCCGCGGTTGAGTTCGTATTCCACGATGCTTCTGATTTCATCCTTGTTGAAGAGGATTATTTCCGTCTGCACGGGGATGCGGTTGGGCGGGGGAGTGTTTATGATGCTGAGGTCGCGCGCGCCGAGCAGGGAGAACTGGAGGGTGCGCGGGATGGGGGTGGCGGTGAGGGTGAGGGTGTCCACGGCCGCGCGCATCTTGCGCAGCTTTTCTTTCGCCGCCACGCCGAATTTCTGTTCCTCGTCGATGACCAGCAGCCCCAGGTCCTTGAATTCGAAGGTCTCACCCAGTATCTTGTGGGTGCCGATGAGTATGTCTATCTTACCTTCTTTCAGGCGCTTCCGGACGTCGGCCAGGTCCTTTGACGTACGCAGGCGGCTGACGTAGTCAACGGTGCAGGGGAGGTCCTTGAGGCGGTCGGTGAACGTGGTATAGTGCTGCAGGGCGAGGATGGTAGTGGGAACCAGCACCGCCGTCTGCTTGCCGTCCACGGCAGCCTTGAATGCCGCACGTATGGCTATTTCCGTCTTTCCGAATCCGACGTCACCGCAGATGAGGCGGTCCATCGGGCAGGTACCTTCCATATCCCGCTTGACTGCCTTGGAGGCGAGCTCCTGGTCCGGGGTGTCTTCATACATGAACGAGGATTCCAGTTCCTCCTGCAGGTAGGTGTCGGGAGAGAAGGCGTAGGCCTTGGAGGCCTTGCGCTTGGCATACAGTTGGATGAGGTCTTTAGCTATGTCCTTCACCCTGGATTTGGCGTTGTTCTTCAGGGTGATCCATGTCTTGGAGCCGAGTTTGTTGATTTTCGGCATCTCGCCGTCCCTGGAGCGGAAGCGGGATATCTTGTGCAGTGCGTGGACGGACACGAAAACGACGTCGCCGTCGCGGTAGGTCAGTTTGACCACTTCCTTCATCCGCCCGAAGTCGTCGCGCATACGGACGAGGCCTCCGAACACCCCGACGCCGTGGTCGATATGGACTACGTAGTCACCGATGTTGAAGGAGTTCAAGTCGTTGATTGTCAGTTGCTCCGACTTTTCGACGGTACGGCGCAGGCGGACCCTGTGGAAGCGGTCGAAAATTTCGTGGTCGGTGTAGCAGCAGATGTTGTCCTGCTTGTCGATGAAGCCGTTGTGGATGTTTTTTCCGGCTATGAATTTCGGTATCAGGCCTCCGTTCTGGGAGAGGATGGATTCAATCCTGTCCAACTGGGACTGTTTTTCACCGAAGATATAGACTTCGAAGCCGCTTTCAATTTTTTCGCGTATGTCTTCAGTGAGCAGTTCGAAGTTCTTGTTGAAAACCGGCTGGGGGGCTATATCGAATTCGACGGTAGCGGTGTTCTGGAGTGACAGAGGGGGGTCGATGAATACCCTTCTGTGGTTCCGGGTGAGTTCAAAGAACGGCTTCTCCTTATACATGTCGGAGGAGTCGAGCCAGATGACGGCGTCCTTGGGCAGGAACTCAAGTATGCTTTGGCCGGACTCGTCGCCTTCGGAGATGATGTCGGATATGATTTCAGCTGTCTCGCAGGCTTCGACGGAGAGTTGGGTATTACAGTCGAAGAGGTGGATCTTTTCAACTTCGTCGCCCCAGAAGGATATGCGGAAGGGGTGGTTGCGGGAGTAGGAGAATATGTCAACTATAGAGCCCCTGATTGCGAACTGGCCGGGCGCAGAGACGAAATCCACCTTCTCGAAGCCGTTGGAGGCGAGTTTAGCAGTGATACTTTCGTGGGAGATGCTCTCTCCGGTGCGGATTTCGAAGAAGGCTTCCTGCATGCTGTTCCGGGTGGGCACCAGTTCCTCGATGGCATCAGGATAAGTAACTATGAGCAGCCGGGAGCCGTCGTAGTTGACTATCTTTTCGACGGCGGATGTGCGCTGGACGCTGAGGGAAGATTTATAGTTGCTCCTCTCAATGCTTTTTCCGGACGAAGGGAGGAAGAACACGGCGTCGCCTTCGACCTGGGTATAAAGGTCGGAAGAGCAGTACTCGGCGGCTTCCTGATTGGGCAGTATTATAAAATGCAGGCCTTCACTAGCAACCTCCGATAGCACAAACCAGCGGGCGGACAAAAACAAACCCCGACAGAAAACATCCTTTCCGGAATGTAATCTGTCTTTCAGAACTGATGTCGATCTTTTGTTTATTAACATCAATCTCAAAAAATCTGTTAATATCCCGTTGAAAACCATGTTTATATCCTGGAGTCCCTTCTTTTTAACATTTTTTCAGTGGCGCCCCAACATCGTTTTCAACATCTTTTAATTCTATAAGTTTCTGACAGTCAATATACTTTAGCGTTTATCAACATATTAACCGAAGTATAAAAACATAATCAAACTTTAAATTAAAAGAACTATATTTGTAATTGTAAAGGAAAAGCGAAATGTCGGATTTCAACCCCCACAATACAAACGAGGGCAAAGATAAGGATTTAGACGGAATAATCCGGCCCCGGGAACTGGAAGATTTCACCGGACAGGCAGAAATCGTCTCAAACCTGAAGGTTTTCATAAAAGCGGCCAAGTTGAGGGGTGAGCCCCTGGACCACACCCTGTTCCACGGCCCTCCCGGCCTTGGCAAAACCACACTTGCGCATATCATCGCCAACGAGATGGGAGTGAACATGAAGATCACTTCCGGTCCGGTGCTCGACAGGCCCGGCGACCTGGCAGGCCTGCTGACCTCCCTGGAGACCGGCGACGTGCTGTTCATCGACGAAATCCACCGCCTCTCCCCTGAAGTAGAGGAGTATCTCTACTCGGCGATGGAGGACTATGTGATTGATATAATGATAGATAAGGGTCCGGGTGCCAGATCTGTGCGCATATCCCTGAATCCGTTCACTCTCGTTGGCGCCACTACGCGCGCCGGCCTGCTGACGGCTCCCCTGCGCGCCCGCTTCGGCATCAACAGCGGCCTGGAGTACTACGACACCGACCAGCTGATCCGTATAGTGAAGCGCAGCGCCGACATATTAAAGATAGGTATTGACGACGACGCTGCCCGCGAGGTCGCCCTGCGCAGCCGCGGAACTCCCCGAATCGCCAACGGCCTGCTGAGGCGCGTGCGCGACTTCGCCCAGGTGGTGGGCGACGGGCACATCAACCTGAAAATTGCCAAATACGCCCTCGACAAACTGAACATCGACACCCGCGGTCTCGACGCCATCGACAACAAGATTCTGCGCACCATTATAAACACCTTCAAAGGCGGTCCCGTCGGCGCCAACACCATCGCGACCGCCATCGGCGAAGACCAGGGCACCTTCGAGGAAGTATATGAGCCCTTCCTGATTAAGGAAGGCTTCATCGTCCGCACCCCCCGCGGCCGAATCGCCACCGAACTCTCCTACAAACACCTCGGCATCATCAAAGAACCCGAAGAAGGCACCCTCTGGGGGCAGTGAGAGCAGCCTTTCTTTGCGGAATTCAATTTTTAGTTGTATCTTCGCCCTATTATAGAATACCAATTAATTTATAATATCAAATGGCCGATAAATTACTTTCAAAGATTCCTGAAGGACCTTTAGCCCAGAAATGGACTAAACGTAAGTCAGAAATTCATCTCGTGAGTCCCAACAACAAGCGTAAACTTGAAATCATCGTAGTCGGCACCGGTCTGGGCGGCGCATCCGCAGCTGCCTCCCTCGGTGAGCTTGGCTACAATGTCAAGATCTTCTGTATCAGCGACTCCCCCCGCCGTGCGCACTCCATCGCTGCCCAGGGCGGCATCAACGCAGCAAAGAACTACCAGAACGACAACGACTCCGTCTACCGCCTCTTCTACGACACCATCAAGGGCGGCGACTACAGGGCCCGTGAAGCCAACGTCTACCGTCTGGCTGAAGTCAGCGCTGCCATTATCGACCAGTGCGTTGCGCAGGGAATCCCCTTCGCACGTGAATACGGCGGCTACCTTGCCAACCGTTCCTTCGGCGGCGTGCAGGTCAGTCGTACCTTCTACGCCCGCGGCCAAACCGGCCAGCAGCTCCTTCTTGGCGCCTATGCATCCCTGAACAAGGAAATAGCCGCCGGCACCGTGAAGTCCTACCCCCGCCACGAGATGCTCGACCTGGTGGTGGTCAACGGTGAGGCCAAGGGTATCATCACCCGCAACCTCGTCACCGGCGAACTTGAGAGGTTCGGAGCCCACGCCGTCATCATTGCCACCGGCGGCTACGGCAACACCTATTTCCTTTCCACCAACGCAATGAATTCCAACGGCTCCGCCGCAATGCAGTGCTACAGGAAAGGCGCTTTCTTCGGCAACCCCTGCTTTGCGCAGATCCACCCCACCTGCATTCCCGTCCACGGCGACCAGCAGTGCAAGCTCACCCTTATGAGCGAGTCCCTCCGCAACGACGGCCGTATCTGGGTGCCCAAGAAGAAGGAAGATGTGGAGAAACTCCGCAAGCATCAGATCAAGGCTTCCCAGATTCCTGAAGAAGACCGCGACTACTATCTGGAGCGCCGCTATCCGGCCTTCGGCAACCTCGTGCCCCGCGACGTGGCTTCCCGCGCAGCGAAGGAAAGGTGCGACGCAGGCTTCGGCGTGAACGAGACCGGCAAGGCCGTGTTCCTCGATTTCTCAGAGGCGATTGCCCGCCTGGGCCACCAGAAAGTTGCCGAGCGCTATGGCAACCTCTTCGATATGTATGAGAAGATCACCGCGTCCTCTCCCTGGGAGGAGCCTATGATGATTTATCCCGCCATCCACTACACCATGGGCGGCATCTGGGTCGACTACGACCTGCAGACCACCATCCCCGGCCTCTACGCCATCGGCGAGGCCAACTTCTCCGACCACGGCGGCAACCGTCTCGGCGCCTCCGCCCTTATGCAGGGCCTTGCAGACGGCTATTTCATAGTGCCCGTGACGATAGGCGACTATCTTTCCAAGAAGTTCGCCGAGCCCAAGACCGACATCAACAGCCCCGAATTCGCAGAAGCCGAAAGGGCTGTGCAGGCACGTATCGACAGGCTCTTCTCCATCAACGGCAAGGAGACAGTCGATTCCATCCACAAGGAACTCGGTCACATTATGTGGGAATATGTGGGTATGGCCCGCGACAAGGAAGGCCTACAGAAGGCTATAGACCTCATCAAGGACCTCCGCAAGCGCTTCTACGAGAACGTGAAAGTCCCCGGCACCCAGTATGAGTTCAACCAGGAACTTGAGAAGGCCCTCCGCCTCGAAGACTTCTTCGACATCGGCGAACTGATGGCCCGTGACGCCCTCAACAGGAATGAGTCCTGCGGCGGCCATTTCCGCGTGGAAAGCCAGACGGAGGAAGGCGAGGCCAAGCGCGACGACGAGAACTACATGTACGTGGCCGCCTGGGAATACAAGGGCGAAGGCGTGGAGCCCGAACTCCACAAGGAGCCTCTCGTGTATGAGAACATCAAGGTTATTACCAGAAATTACAAAGACTAATATGGAATTCAATTTAAAGATATGGCGTCAGAAGAACGCCAAGGCCAAGGGCCATTTCGAGACCTATCATATTTCTGGTATCGAGGAGGATGCTTCCTTCCTTGAGATGCTTGACATACTGAACGAGCAGCTTATCCGCGAGGGATGTGATCCCGTGGCCGTGGAAAGGGGCTGCCAGAGCAGCGGTCCCGTGTCTTTCGACCACGATTGCCGTGAAGGCATCTGCGGCGCCTGCTCGCTATACATCGACGGCCGCGCCCATGGTCCGGACGACCACGTGACTACTTGCCAGCTCTTTATGCGCCACTTCAAGGACGGCGCGACCATCACTGTCGAGCCTTGGAGAAGCGCTGCCTTCCCTGTGATCAAGGACCTTGTGGTGGATCGCACCGCTTTTGACAAGATACTGCAGGCCGGCGGATTCATTTCCGTGCGCACCGGCTCCGCCCAGGATGCCAACAATATCCTTATCCCGCATGACAAGGCCGAGGAGAGTATGGACGCAGCGGCCTGCGTGGGATGCGGCGCATGCGTGGCGACCTGTAAGAACGGCTCCGCCATGCTGTTCGTCGCCGCCCGTGTCAGCTCGCTGGCATTGCTACCCCAGGGCCGCCCCGAGGCCAAGCGCCGCGCCAAGGCAATGGTGGCGAAGATGGATGAGCTGGGCTTCGGCAACTGCACCAACACCCGCGCCTGCGAACTGGAATGCCCTAAGGGCATCACCGTCGCCCACATCGCCCGCCTCAACCGCGAGTTCCTCAAGGCGAAGTTCTCCGACTAAGTTTTGCGCGGCGCCAGCAACTACGCTCTGCAGTGCCAGGCTAGGCTGGCAGGCAGGCCGCGCTAAACGGTGCAAAGCTATATAGCTGATTATCAGGTTAAAGTACAATTAAGGGGGTGTCATTTCGGCACCCCCTTAATTATTTAATTAACTGATTACAAAGCTGTTAACTTTGCGCGCCTACTCCTGAAAAATCTTTACTCTGGTAAAGGCATCGCCTGATTCCATTTCGATGGTGGCTTTACGGGGCTCGCCGGTGGTATTGTTCTTAACCGTTATTACTAATTGGGTAGTGTTTCATTGAGTGTGTCTGGATCCCCTGATTGGGGCCGACAACTTTCAAGACTTGGGCAAATATAAGTTTTTTTTCAGTGCGGGCGTCGTATTCCCCGCACTTTTTCATCAAAGTGGTTCCATTCCGGCTGCTT
>JAILIM010000036.1 GCA_024695285.1 Bacteroidales bacterium | reverse complement strand
GCTCTTGTTGGGCTCCTTGCCGAAGAAGTCCTTCACCATCTGCTGGACCTTGGGGATACGGGTGGAACCGCCGACGAGCAGGACTTCGTCAATCTGGGAGGCAGTCAGCTTGGCATCCTCGAGGGCCTTGCGGCAAGGCTCTATGCTACGGCGGAACAGATCGTCGCAGAGGGCCTCGAACTTGGCGCGGCTAAGGGTCTTGACGAGATGCTTGGGCATGCCGTCGACTGCGGTGATGTAAGGCAGGTTGATTTCGGCGCTGGCCGCATTGGACAGTTCGATCTTTGCCTTCTCGGCAGCCTCCTTGAGCCTCTGGAGGGCCATGGGGTCCTTCTTGAGGTCCATGCCGCCGTTCTCGGATGCGAACTCGCCGGCAAGCCAGTCGATGATGGCCTGGTCGAAATCATCGCCGCCGAGGTGGGTGTCACCGTTGGTGGAGCGGACTTCGAAAACGCCGTCGCCGAGCTCCAGGATGGAGATATCGAACGTGCCGCCGCCAAGGTCATAGACAGCGACCTTCATATTCTTGTTCTTCTTGTCCAGACCGTAGGCAAGGGCTGCTGCGGTCGGCTCGTTGATGATACGCTTCACGTCGAGGCCCGCAATCTTGCCGGCTTCCTTGGTTGCCTGGCGCTGGCTGTCGGAGAAATAGGCCGGCACGGTTATGACGGCTTCGGTGACAGGCTGGCGGAGGTAATCCTCGGCAGTCTTCTTCATCTTCTGGAGTATGATTGCAGAGATTTCCTGAGGGCTGTAGAGGCGGCCGCTGATGTCGACGCGGGGAGTGTTGTTGTCGCCGCGGGACACATTGTAGGGCACGCGGGCGACTTCCTTGCCGACCTGGTCGTAGGTTTCGCCCATGAAGCGCTTTATTGAGAAGATAGTGTTCTTAGGATTGGTGATGGCCTGGCGCTTTGCGGGAGAGCCCACTTTGCGCTCGCCATTGTCCGTGAATGCAACGACGGACGGCGTGGTGCGAGAGCCTTCGTCATTGATGATTACGGTTGGCTGGTTGCCTTCCATTACGGCCACACATGAGTTTGTGGTGCCAAGATCGATTCCGATAATTTTTCCCATAATATTAAACGTATTTAATTTCACTTCAGTCATCCGCCACTCCGGACGGACCGCAATTCCTTTCATCAAATCCTTTGCCATCCCGGATTTGCTGACAATTTGTCATATTTTGCTATCTTTGCGCCATGGTTTACAGACAACTGACAGCGGAAGAATACGCAGACCTGGAGGGAAGGATACTGTATGAAGACAACCACCTGATGGTTGTCAACAAGCGCCCCGGAGAAATCACGCAGGGCGACAAAACCGGCGACGAGTGCCTGGCAGAGGCCTACAAGGCATTCATCGCAGCCCGCGATTCCAAACCCGGGCAGGTGTACCTCGGAATCCCCCACCGCCTGGACAGGCCTGTCAGCGGCATTTGCATCCTGGCAAAGACCAGCAAATCTCTGGGACGCCTGGGCGTAATGCTTCGCGAAGGCGGAGTCCACAAGACCTACTGGGCACTTTGCTGCGAGGCCCCGGAGCTCCCGGAAGGGCATCTGGAGGACTGGCTGATAAAGAACGAGCCGAAGAACAAGTCATACGTGACGACCGAGCGGCCCGGTGCCAAATTGGCGAAACTGAATTACAGGCTGATCGGAAATTCTGACAGGTACCACCTTGTCGAGGTGGAACTTATGACCGGCCGCCACCACCAGATACGCTGCCAGCTCGGACATCTTGGCTGCCCGATCAAAGGCGACCTCAAGTACGGCGCGCCACGCTCCAATCCCGACGGCAGCATATGTCTCCACGCCCACGAAATCCGCTTCGAGCACCCTGTCAGACACACTGAAGTCCACATAATCGCCCCTCCGCCGGCCACCTGGCCTGAAATCCGCCTCATTTAAGCCGGTTATGTCAGCTTCTTAAGGCTCCGGAGGTATTCACTCGGGGTGATGCGTTCGTTGAGCTTGAAAGCCATGTTGAATGAGACTATGGTGTGGAAGCCGCACATCTGGGACAGTTCCGCCATCTTCAGCCCCGGATCTTTCCTCATAACCTCCTGGGCGTACCTGACACGGTAGAAATTGACAAGCTGGTTGAAGTTCCGGCCGGAGTGGAAGTTTATGGCCTTCGACAGATACATACGGTTCGTGTGCGTCATGCGCGCAAGGTCGTCGATGCTGAAATCGTCCTGCAGGTAAGGCTTCTTTGTCTCCATTACACGCACCACATCGTTGAATAGCGTCGCAGACCTGCTGTCCGAATCCACGTACTGTATGGGCATCTTGATCACGGCGTTCTTCTGCCCTCTCTTTATCTCCTCTTCCTTCTTACGCCCGAGGAACACAGTGCTCCTGGTCCTCACACGGTAGTATTCTACCCCGAACAGAACCACAAGCGCCGCAAGATACCCCCACATCAACTCCTTCAGCCATGAAGGCAGCACCAGCATCAACAGCCCGGCACAAAGCGTCAGGGCCACATGCAGAAGGTATATATAATCCTCGACATTAGCCCAGATGGCGGTCACATGGAACAAAAGCGTGACCTCCCTGTATTTTTCCACGGTCTTGCGTGCCAGGAACGCCATAAGCGCCATGCACGCTGCCGCGACCAGTATCCCGTCCGGTGCCCGCAACACCTTGAGCACCAGTAAGAAAAGCAATGTTCCGCCAACGAATGCCAGCGACGGATGGACAGGCTCACGCGATACCGGATACAGCATAAGGAGCAGCAACGCGCAGAACACATCGGTACACAGGCGCTCCGGACCGGGAAGACCGGACACCAGAAAATCGGACAGGAACAACAGCGGGAGCGATGCCAGGCACAGCATCCGCACAACCTGGTGGACACAGACTTTTCCTTTCATAACGAAGCAAAAATAAGAAAGCGCTTCGTTATTCCGGTGGTCCTCCAAGGGGTATTTTTAAAGATTTATGATTCTTTCGAAAGATTATTTTTTCCCATGGCCTTACCCTTGATACGGTCAAAGCCCTTGCCATAGACACCGGTTACGGACGCAACGGAAAGGAAAGCGTCCGGGTCGATGGACTTGATCGTGCGCAGCAGGATGCTGAGGTCGGACTTGCGGGTCAGCACCATAAGCACCTCGGTGTTGTTCTTGGTGTACCAGCCCTTGCCGTCAAGGACCGTCACTCCCCTGTGGAGATCATGGGTTATCACGTCCGCAATCTCCTCGAACTTACGGGACAGTATGAACAGCTGCACGGACTGCTTGGAACCGGAAAGATAAAGGTCTATCACGGTGCTGTTGACCATCACGAGTATGAAACCGTACACCACGGTGGTCACTTTCTCCGTCCAGGGCAGCAGCGTACCGTCGGCCGTATAAGACGGCACCAGCATGGATGACAGTATGATCACGACATCCATCCACAGTATCATACGGCCCGGAGACACATTACGGTACTTGTTGACTATCAGCGCAATAATATCAGTGCCACCGGTGCTTCCTCCCTGCGACATGGTCAGGCCTATGCCGACTCCGGCCATGATGCCGCCCATGATGGTGCTCATCAGTTTGCCGTTATCCACGGCAAGGGCCTGCACAATCTCACGCGGAATGACATCCTGAAGCACATTCAGGCCTATGGACGCCACAATCACGGCATACACAGTCTTCCCTCCGAAACTCTTGCCCAGGATAAAGAGGGCGATAATCAACAGTATGGCGTTGATGAAGAAATAGGTCGTACCTATCTTGATCAGGCCGTTCGTGCCGTACTGTACGATGGACGCGACACCGGAGACTCCTCCGCCGACCAGGTTGTTCGGCACCAGGAAAATGGCCCAGGCCATGACATAAAGCAGAATACCCAGGGTGATGAGGGAGTACTCTTTAAAAAATGTGAGTACGTTTTTTTTATTGATCGGCATTTTTCTTATGGAGTTTCTTGATTCCGGTCTTGATTTCGTCGAATCCCTCGCCATAGACGTTGTTGGTCGGGGACACGCTCATAAAAGCACGGGGGTCGATGCTCTTGATAACCCGGGACAGTTCGGGCAATTCCTTCTGGCTGATGAGGATGAGCAGCACTTCCCTGCTCTGCTTGGTGTACCATCCGGTGGCGTTGAGCACCGTCACTCCGCGGGACATGACATCCGTGATGTAATCGGCGATTTCATTATACTTGTGGGAAAAAACCATCAACTGGTAGGAAGACTTCTTACCTCCCACCACAAAATCGATGATCATGGAGAAAATCACCACCTCCACAAGACCGTAGCAGGCATCCGAGAACGTTTTGTCCGGAAGGAAAAGCAGCAGCGAAATGATCACGAGGTCGGAGATCAGGAAGGTCATGCTCAGCGACACGGGATAATACTTGTTGACCATAAGCGCGATGATGTCCGTACCTCCCGTGCTGCCCCCGTACCTGAGCACAAGGCCGATTCCCACTGCCTCGGCAACACCGGCCAGTATAGGTATAAGGATGGTCTCCTGCACATAGAAAAACTCCCCCGGGACGCTGTGGAGGGCCGTCCAGCCGGACAGCAGCTCCATCATCACAGTCGACATCACTATGCAGTAGATGGTCTTGAAGCCGAAACCTATGCCCATTGCCAGCATCGCCACGATAATCAACACGGCATTGATGCCCATGTACGTGTACTGGGCGGGAATGAGGCCTCCCGTAGCATACTGGATAACCGTACAAAGACCCATCATACCGCCTGCAGACATTCCGTTGGGAATCATGAAGCATTCCCAAGCGAAACCGAAAATGAAGCAGGCCGCGGTCAGGGCCAGATACTCCCAGATGGTCTTAAGTACTTGCCTGGTCGTCATTTCAAAACGATGTTAACTATCCTTCCGGGCACCACGATCACCTTCACGATGTTCATTTCTCCAACATACTTCGCCGTCTGTTCCGCAGCCCGCACGGCCTCTTCGACCTGGGCAGGAGAAGCGCTTCTGGGCAGGTCTACTGTGAAACGCATCTTGCCGTTGAACTGCACAGGGTAGGTCACGTTGTCTTCAGCTGCATAAGCGGCCACGAACTCGGGGAACCGGGCGTCGGCCACGGAACCGGCATTGCCCATGCGCTCCCAGAGCTCCTCCGCTATATGCGGGGCAAACGGGCTGAGCAGCACCACCAGCGGCTCGAGAATCTCACGCTTGCAGCACTTCAGCGCCGTCAGGTCATTGACCGCAATCATGAAGGCGCTGATGGTGGTGTTGTATGAGAAGTTTTCAATGTCCTCCTGCTCTTTCCCTATCAGCTTGTGCAGGGCCTTGAGTTCTTCCGGAGAAGCATTGCCGTCCTCGACAAGCCATTCGGACTTGTTGTAGAACAGCCTCCAGAACTTCTTCAGGAAACGGTTCACGCCGTCGATTCCCTTGGTGTCCCACGGTTTGCTCTGCTCCACCGGTCCCAGGAACATCTCGTAGAGACGGAGCGTATCGGCGCCATAGGTGTCGCACACCAGGTCGGGATTCACCACATTGTACATCGACTTGCTCATCTTCTCGATGGCCCAGCCGCAACGGTATTCACCGTCTTCCAGTATGAACTCCGCATCCGCGAATTCGGGACGCCACTTCCTGAACGCCTCAAGGTCGAGACGGTCGTTATAGACTATGTTCACGTCTACGTGGATCTCGGTCGTCTCATATGAATCCTTCAGGCCGGCAGACACGAAGGTGTTGGTGCCGACGATGCGGTACACAAAATTGGAACGGCCCTGTATCATTCCCTGGTTCACCAGTTTGCGGAAAGGCTCGTCCTCGCAGACATAGCCGAGGTCGTAGAGGAACTTGTTCCAGAAACGGGAATAGATGAGGTGTCCGGTGGCGTGCTCCGTGCCTCCGACATAGAGGTCTACGGAACGCCAGTACTCATCGGCCTCGCGGGACACGAGGGCCTTGTCGTTGTGGGGATCCATATAGCGCAGGTAGTATGCGCTCGAACCGGCGAAGCCTGGCATCGTGGACGTCTCCAGGGGATATCCGTGCCAAGTCCAGTTTTCGGCTCGTGCCAGCGGGGCTTCGCCAGTAGGCTTGTATGAACTGATCTGAGGCAGTTCGAGAGGCAGTTCCGATTCTGGCAGCGGGCAGGGTATGCCGTCCTTGTAGTAGATGGGGAAAGGTTCGCCCCAGTAGCGCTGGCGGGAGAAAATGGCGTCGCGAAGGCGGAAGTTTGTCTTCCTGCGGCCGAGGCCCTTCTCCTCTACGTAATCCTTGGCCCTCTCTATTGCGTCCTTGACATCCAGGCCGTTGAGGAAACCGGAGTTGCACATCTTCCCTTCCTTGGCGTCGAAAGATTCTTCCGACACGTCGCAGCCCTCAATGATTGGCACGATGGGAAGATTGAACTTGCGGGCGAAAGCATAGTCGCGGCTATCGTGGGCTGGCACCGCCATTATGGCGCCCGTGCCGTATCCGGCAAGCACATATTCGGAAATCCACACCGGAATACGTTCTCCGGTCAGGGGATTGATGCCATAGGCGCCCGAGAACACGCCGGTCACCGATTTGGTCTCAGCAATGCGCTCACGCTCAGTTTTTTTCTTCACCTCCGCTATGTAGGCGGCGACCGCTTCCTTCTGTCCGGCGGATGTCAGTTCATCTACCAGATCGCTTTCGGGAGCCAGCACCATGAAAGTCACGCCGAAAATGGTATCGACGCGGGTCGTGAATATGGTGATGGTCTTCCTGCGGCCGTCGCACTCGGTCTCGAAGAGCACTTCCGTGCCGTCGGAGCGGCCAATCCAGTTGCGCTGCATTTCCTTCAGGGAGTCGCTCCAGTCCAGGCGGTCAAGGGACTCCAGCAAGCGGTTGGCATAGGCCGACACCCGCAGCTGCCACTGTGTCATTTTCTTCTGCTCCACGGGAAAGCCGCCGCGCACCGAGAGACCATCCTTGACCTCGTCGTTGGCGAGGACTGTTCCCAGCCCCTCGCACCAGTTGACCGACGTTTCTCCCTGGTATGCAATACGATAGCGCATCAGAATATCGGACTTCTCCTTCTCGCCTGCAGCCTTCCAGGCCTCAGGAGTGACGTCCTCGTAACCCGTGGTCTCGAAACGTGCCACAAGTTCGGAAATCGGGCGGGCCTTGTCGGCTGCCGGGTCGTACCAGCTGTCGAACATCTTGAGGAAAGCCCACTGCGTCCACTTGTAGAATGCAGGGTCGCAGGTGCGGACTTCACGGTCCCAGTCGTAGGAGAAGCCTATGCGGTCGAGCTGGCTGCGGTAGCGGGCCACGTTGTCGTTGGTGGTCTTTTCCGGATGCTGGCCGGTCTGGATAGCGTACTGCTCGGCAGGAAGACCGAAGGCGTCGTAGCCCATAGGATGCAGCACGTTGAAGCCCTTCAGCCTCTTGTAGCGGGAATAAATGTCGCTTGCAATATAGCCGAGGGGATGCCCCACGTGGAGTCCCGCTCCCGAAGGATAAGGGAACATGTCCAGCACATAAAACTTTGGCTTCGAGGGATCCTCAACTGCCTTGAACGTCTTTTCCGCAGCCCACCTGGCCTGCCACTTGCTTTCGATTGACTTGAAATCGTATTCCATTTTCAGTTTACTTTTTCTTCTCCAGCCGGAATTCCACGTTGAGTGAAATCCGGGATTTGACTTTCTTTCCGCGCACTTTACCCGGCTTCCAGTCGGGCGAGGCCTTGATGACGCGCAGCGCCTCCTCCTCGAGCAGCGGATGGCTGCTCTTGACTGCCTCGACTTCCGTCACCTTTCCCTTCTCGTCTATGACGAAATCCACCAGCACGCGCCCCTGTATCCCCTGCTCGACGGCAGCCTTGGGGTAACGCAGGTACACGTAAACCCACTTCTGCAGGAAGAGGGCAGGGTCGCTGCTGCCGAGGAATGAAGGCTTCACGTCGCACTCGTAATAAGGGATGACTCCCCCCTTGCGCCCGGTCAGGTACAGTTCCTTCGAAGCCTCAGAAGGATTGAACTCCGGCTTGGAGCCGTTGCAGAGTTCCACGACGAAATTGTAGATATACTCCAGTTCCCGTTCCATATAATCGTACTCAAGGACCGAAGGGGTGTCACGCTCGCTGTTGTACTCCGGATACATCCCGGTGGTGAACAAGACGGAAGGAATTCTGCGGTCGTAGAATATGCGGTGGTCGGAGTTGCAGGGCTCGTTTGCAACCAGTTTCGGCTGCATGGGCTGAAGGGTGTTGGACATGGCCGTCACGACCTTGTTCATGTCGGCGTTGGATGCGGTGTAGGCATAGAAGCCGGCCGCTCCGGTTCCGAGCATGTTCAGTTCCACGCAGGCGTCGATGTCGTCCGTGGCCGGGAAAGAACGGTTGAGGAAGTACCATGAACCGGCGCCGTCCTTCAGCGAGGCGCCGCAGGCCAGCAGCAGCACGGAGCGCTTCAGCAGTACCCTGTTGGTGCTCAGCTTCGAAGCGAGCTGCAGCAGCATCGCCAGGCCGGAGGCGTTGCCGTTGGCTCCGTAGTATGTCTTCACCACGGGTGAGCCGTCCACGCTGACCGTCGCCTGACCGAGGTTGTCGAGCCTTGCGCAGATGGTTATGTATTTGTCTTTCAGCTTCTTGTCGTAGCCTGGTATGAAAGCTGCGACGTTGCGCGAACGGAGAGTGTCCCCGGCGGCCTCCTGCCTGAGGCCGAACAGGTCGCCGTCGCGGCCGTAAAGCAGATCCACATCAAGGGCCTCGAGGCGGTCGGACATATAGCGGGCGGCCTCAAGCTCGCCTTCCGAACCGGCAGCGCGCCCTTCCAGGGCTGCGGATGCCAGAAACCCCACATCCTCCTTCAACGTGCGCACGACATCGCTCTCCGACAGGTCTGAATAACCGGGAGTGCGATACTGGGCGCCGGCAGCAAGGGGAAGCAGCAGAAATAATGATAATAACAAGCGTTTCATACTCACTCGTTTATCAAAATCCAGGCCTCTTTCGGGGCGAAGGGCAGTTTTTTAACGCGGCGGAACGCATCCATGGCCTCGGTGATGCGGGAAGCGGGCTCCACGAACACCGCGGTCGTGCCGCTATAGTAGCGGAAAGCTTCTGCACGGAAGCCGGCGTCGTGGTATCTGGCCACGAGCCTGTTCGCGTTGGCCTCCTGTGAAAAGGCGCCCACGACCACATAATACCGGCTCTGAAGCTTTTTAGCAGGGATATTGCGTATGGATGAAGCCTTGCGGAGCCTTCCTTTCTTGAGGAGGCTGTCTGCAGCATACGTGGAATCGGCCACGAACTGCCGGGCCTTCAGGACGGAATCCTTCCTGGCGCGCTCCAGTGAATCTTTTAATGCCTCGGCACGCTTCTGCGCCAGCTCGATGCGGGCGCGCTTGGCTTCGATCTCGGATGAGAGCGGACGCCCGGCCAGCCCGCGGAAAAAGTCGCATGACGACACCCCGCTGAGCAGCAGAAAGGCGGCAAGGATAAAAGAAAGCTTTTTCATAACCTACAAAGTTAAATAAAAATCTTATATTTGCGAGTGCGCAGATTGATAATCATACTCCTCCCGCTGCTTTTTGCCGTCCCCCGGGCCGGCGCCCAGTACTACTATAAAATCGCCCCTCCCCAGGCGCTCTACCTCCCCTGCGACACGACCAGCATCTTCATCATCGGCGACGTAATGATGCACAGCAAGCAGCTGGACCACGACCAGGAATACTTTCTCCGCTACATCAAACCCCACATGCAGAAAGCCAGTTTCTGCATAGCCAATCTTGAATTCTCCCTCGGCGGACCACCGTACACTGGCTACCCTGCCTTTTCAACCCCCGACGATTACCCCGAATACATTGCCCGCTGCGGCGCCGATATCTTCCTGCTTGCCAACAACCACGTCCTCGACCGCGGCACCACCGGCCTGAAACGCACGATAAAGGTCTATGACAAACTGGCTGACTCTCTCGGGATACGATACACAGGTATAGGCACCGAGCCTCTGATCATAAACCGCAGGGGCCTCAGTATAGGATTTGTCAACTTCACCTACGGCACCAACATGGGCCCGGACACTGCTGTGCCCGACGTGCTGCGCATGAGGCGCGAAGACGTCAAAAAAGCAATCGACAAGGCCAGGGAGGCGGGCGCAGACTACATAGTGGCACTCCCCCACTGGGGCAACGAATACGTCCTGAGCCACTCATCCAACCAGGAAGCCTGGGCGAAGTGGCTGGTGGACCAGGGCTGCTGCGCCGTCGTCGGCGCCCACCCGCACGTCGTTCAGGACAGCACCCACATCAAAGGCGTACCTGTAATCTATTCCATGGGCAACGCCGTGTCCAACATGAGCCTCGAGAACACCCGTCTCGAGCTCGCCGTAACGCTTCGGTTCGTACGGGATCCGTTCAGCGGCAAAAGCCGTATGCTGGAGCCTGAGCTCGAATTCATGTGGTGCACCCTTCCCGGAAGGCTCACAGAAAGTTACGCCACGATCATGGTCGATGAGTGGCTAGACCGCCGGGACGACTGGCTGATGCCCTCCGACTACGACAATATGACCGCCACTCTCAAGCGCGTCAAAGCAGCCACAGGCATAAAATAAAAGCAGCCCGTGAAGGCTGCTTTTATTTTATGCAGTAGTCTCTTTTACTGAGCGGAAGCCGCGATTGCGGAATACTGATTGTATTTCTCCTGATAGGCAGGATCGGTGCGGAAGCGGAAGCAGGCATTCTTTAGATACTCTGCGACTGCTGCCCTGGTCTGTGTATCCTTGATAATGTCAAGGGACTTCTCGAAAGGCTCAATGCAGGCCTTGAGGCTGTTCTCGAACTTCTCCACGAGTGCCATATACTTGGCGTCGTCCATCTCATTCTGGGCTTCCTCAGAGAACTTGAGGGCCTGGTTGTAATAGAGCTGGCCAAGTCCGATGTAGCCGTAGGCGTAGTTAGGATCGATCTGTGCGCACTGGTTGTAGGCTGCCACAGCGTCGTCGATCTTGCCGAGCTGGTTGCAGATGTTGCCTTCGACGTAGTAGAGGGAGGCGTTGTTCGGCTCGTTCTTCTTGGCTTCACCGAGGAGCTCGAAGAGGCGGTCGGTGCTGCCGTTGCTGGTGATGTAGTAGTTGATCAGGCCAACCAGGATGCTCTGGCTCTGAGGGAACTTCTGGAAACCTTCCTCAAGGTAGTCCTTGCCTTTCTCAGGTGTGCCTTTCTTCTCGGCAATGTCTGCGAGCTTGGCGAAAGTCTCACCGCCTTCGCCGTAGTAGCCGAGCTTGTAGCACCTGCCGAAGAAATCTTCAGCGCGGTCGAGGTCTCCGCTGAGCCAGGCTGTGAAGCCGGCGTTGTAGACGGAGTTGGTGTCAAGCTGGCATGCAGGCTCCATAGCGCCGGAAGCGGCTGCTTTTTCGAAGAGCACGGAAGCCTTCTTGAGGTCGCCGAGGGTGTAGGCCGTATAGGCATCCTCGACATACTTGCCGGAGATTGACAGGAGTGCGCCCACGATATCCTTGGTCTTGGTCTTCTTGACGTCGAGCTCGGTCGCCTTGGCGTAGGCCTCGACTGCGAGGTCGAGGGCATCCTCGTAGATAGGCTTGGTCACTTCGATCATGCCAAGCATGCCGTTGGCGTTGTAGTAGTAGTTTCTTGTGGGATAAACTTCCTTCTCCCAGGTCTGGCCGGCGAGGGTCACGGTCTCGACGGAAATGGGCTTCTCGTTGTTGGAGATGAGCTGCATTTCCTGACGGGAGGCGTTGATGAATCCGTTGCCTGCAGGAGCATCATAGGCGTCGATGAGGGCGTGCCCGTACTTGAGCCAGGTTGCAAGCTTGGTGTTCTTCTTGGGATTCTCAGCATCTGCCTTGGCCTTCTGGACGGCGGATTCGGCGGCTGCGATGGACTTGACCTGCGCATTGGCGGCGGTGCAAGCGGCTGCGAGAGCCAGAATCAAAATAATCTTTTTCATTGCTATAAGAGTTTAATATTATTCGACTGGTGTTTCTTCTGTAGTTTCAGAGCCTTCTTCGGTCTCTTCCTGGCGGGCCACCGGGCAGACTGCTGCTATCGAGTCTCCCTCGCGGATGTTGATCAGCTTGACGCCTTGCGTCGCGCGGCCGGCAACTCTGATATCCTGGACCGACATCCTGATGGTGAGGCCGGACTTGTTGATAATCATCAGGTCGTTGTCTTCGGTCACAAACTTGATTGCAACAAGCGGGCCAGTTTTTTCGGTGATGTTGATGGTGCGGACACCCTTGGCGCCGCGGGCGGTCTTGCGGTACTCATCCGGAGAGGTCCTCTTGCCATAGCCGTTCTCGCTGACTACCAGGACGGTACGCTGGTCGGCACCCTCATCGGAAGGATTGCTGGAGATGGCTCCGACAACCTCGTCGTCATCGTCGATGCTGATACCGCGCACGCCGCTGGATCCACGGCCGAGGGAACGGAGCTGCTCCTCGTCGAAGCGGCAGCAGCGGCCCTTGCGGGCGGCTATCATGATTTCGTTGGAGCCGTCGGTCAGGAGGGCGTCGAGCAGTTCGTCTCCCTCGCGGATGTTGATGGCTATGATGCCCTTGTTGAAGCTGCGGGAGTTGGTGTAGTCCGCAAGGTCGGTCTTCTTGATTACGCCTCGCTTGGTCACGAGCACCACGTAGCGCTGGACGGAAGTATCGGCGTTCTTGGGAAGAGGGATGTTCAGGTAGGTCCTGATCTTGTCTTCAGGGTCGATGGCAAGGAGGTTCTGGACGGCGCGGCCCTTGGAGGTCCTGGTGCCTTCCGGGAGCTCGTAGACCTTCTTGCAGTAGCGGACGCCCTTGTCGGTGAAGAAGAGCAGCACGGAATGCATGTTGGCCACATAGATGTGCTCGATGAAGTCCTCGTCGCGCGTGGCACTGGCCTTCTTGCCCACGCCTCCCCTGCTCTGGGTGCGGAACTCGGCGAGAGGGGTGCGCTTGATGTAGCCCATGTGGGATATGGTGATGACCACGTCCTCGTCGGGATAGAAGTCTTCGGGGTTGAATTCGTCGGCGCTGAGGGTAATCTCGGTGCGGCGGGGATCGCCGTACTTGGCCTTCATCTCTGCGGTCTCGGAGCGCACGATCGCGAGCTGCTCGGCGTCGCTTCCGAGGATCACGCGGCAGCGGGCGATGAACTTTTCGAGCTCGTCGTATTCTGCCTGGAGCTTTTCCTTCTCCAGTCCGGTCAGCTGGCGCAGGCGCATTTCGACGATGGCGGCGGCCTGTATCTCAGTGAAGTCAAAGGTGGCGATCAGTTCCGCCTTGGCGTCGTCGACGCTCTTGGAATGGCGGATGATGCGTACTATTTCGTCGATGACGTCGATGGCCTTGAGGAGGCCTTCCAGAATATGGGCGCGCTTGAGTGCCTTGTCCAGTTCGAACTTGGTGCGGCGCACGATAACCTCGTGGCGGAATTCCACGAAGTTGGCGATCATCTCCTTGAGGGAGAGGGTGCGGGGACGGCCCTTGACCAGCGCCACGTTGTTGATGGCGAAACTGGACTGGAGGGCGGTGTACTTGAAGAGCATGTTGAGCACCACGTTGGAGTTGGCGCCCATCTTCAGGGGTATTTCGATGCGTATGCCTTCGCGGTTGGTGAGTTCCAGCAGGTCGGCGATGCCTTCGATCTTCTTGTCGCGGACAAGCTCGCCGATGTGGGCGATCATGTCTTTCTTGTTCACCATGTAGGGAACTTCCGTCACCACTATGGTCTCGCGGCCGTTGTCGGCCACTTCGATCTCGGTCTTTGCGCGCACCACCACCCTGCCGCGGCCGGTGTTGTAGGCGTCTATGATGCCCTGGCGGCCCATTATGATGCCTCCGGTCGGGAAATCGGGGCCCTTGATGTGCTCCATCAGCTCGTCGGTCGTGATCTCGGGGTTGTCGATGTAGGCGCAGATGGCGTCACAGACCTCGCCGAGATTGTGGGGGGCCATGTTGGTGGCCATACCGACGGCAATGCCGCTGGAGCCGTTGAGCATCAGCAGCGGGAGCTTGGTCGGGAGCACGGTCGGCTCTTCGAGGGAGTCGTCGAAGTTGGGGGCCATGTCGACGGTGTCCTTGTCGAGGTCGGCGAGGATGTCTTCCGTCATTTTGGCCAGCTTGGCTTCAGTGTATCGCATTGCCGCGACGGGGTCGCCGTCCATGGAACCGAAGTTGCCCTGGCCGAACACCAGGGGGTAGCGCTGGTTCCATGGCTGGGCGAGGCGCGCCATCGCGTCATAGACGCTGGAATCTCCGTGGGGGTGGTATTTACCGAGCACCTCGCCGACGATACGGGCGGATTTCTTGGTCTGGCCGCTGAAGCTCAGGCCGAGGCCGTCCATTCCGAAAAGGACGCGGCGCTGCACCGGCTTGAGGCCGTCGCGCACGTCCGGAAGGGCTCGGGACACGATGACCGACATCGAATAGTCGATGTAGGCCGTACGCATTTCGTGGTCGATTTCTACAGGCTCTATATAGCCGTGGACGATTTCTTCACTATCCATAAAAAAGCAATGGTTATAATCGTACAAAGATAATAAAAATATTGGGAATTTTTACCATCTTTGCACTATGGATTTTCGCTTTTCAGACGATTTTATCGAGGTTTTTGACATCAGTCGCGACGAAGCCCTCCGGACCGGCTGGCACAACATCCGTCCGGACCACATTATGCTCGCAATCCTGCGCCAACGCACCAACGGAGCATGCGATGCGCTGGAGGCCCTCGGGCTCAGCGCGGAGACCTTCAAATCGGCCCTGGACGAAGCCCTGTTCGTCGATGAACAGATTCCCTGGAGCGAAAGGGAAAGCATCAACATGTGCGATGCCTCCGTGTCCCTGCTGCAGGTAGCGGCACTTGAAGCCAGACGGTGCAAGGCAGGAGCGGTCGCTCCCCTGCATTTCCTCCTCGCCGCAGTCCGCACGCCCGGCAGCCGCAGCCACGACTGGTTTGCCGACGGCGGCATAGACATACGCCGGCTCGTCGAAGCTTCCGGCCTCCGCTGGGAGGAATACGGCCTTGCGCCCGCGCCGGTAAAAGAAGCTGCGGCCCCGGATCCTGAAGTCCTGGCCGCAGCGATAGAAAGGCGTCTGAGGGAGGGCTATGTGCCCGACAACCCCCATCTAAGTTAACGTGTCATCCTGTCGAGGGCGAGCTGCACGAGTTCCGCCACGCGGGGCTTGTAGTCGGTGTTGGCGTCCTTGAGATAGCGGTGGGCTATGGCGCAGCAGACCGTGCCGGCGTTATGGCCGAGCTTGGCTGCCATTCCGGCAAGCGCCGAGCCTTCCATCTCGAAATTGGTGATCTTGTAACCCTTGAATTCGAAGGTCTCGAAATCCTCAAGCATGTTGGGCATTGCGAGGCCCTGGCGCACGACGCGTCCCTGAGGGCCGTAGAAGCCGGATGCAGAGATGGTCATACCCTTGACCGTACAGTCAATGAAACGGTCGATGACCGGCTGACCTGCACGCACGAAATAGGGATCGGGAAGATGCTTGTCCCAGTGGACATGCTCCTTGAAGGCCTCTTCGAAATCGAGAAGCGCCACGCTGTCGCGGTTCTCGTACCAGTTCAGCAGGCCGTCGCAGCCTACGGAAATGTGGGAGAAAATGAACGCGCCGAGGGGAATTTCCGGCTGGATGGCGCCGCAGGTACCGATGCGGAGGATGTTGAGCGTCCTGTGCTCGGGCTTGACCTCGCGGGTCTCGAAATCGACGTTTGCGAGGGCGTCAAGTTCGGTCATCACGATATCGATGTTGTCGGTGCCGATACCGGTGGAGAGCACGGTCACGCGCTTGCCGTTGTAGAGGCCGGTGGCCCATACGAATTCACGGGAGGCGTTTTCGCACTCGATGGAGCTGAAATAAGACTTGACCATGGCCACCCTGCCGGGATCTCCCACGAGGATGACGGTGTCGGCCAACTGTTCGGGACGGATGTGGATGTGGAAAGCGGAGCCGTCGCCGTTGATGATGAGTTCTGATTCAGGAATACGCATAACTGCATGAATTTTAGTGTTTCTTACGTTTGGATGAACGGAGCCGGCTGGAGCTGCGGACCATAAGTTCGTCAGCCCAGATGCCACGTGCGGCGAGCACGTCCAGGATAATGGCTACCAGCGGGAAGATGGCGGTGACGTGGAACAGCGGATCGTTGCCGGTCACTATGAAATCCACCACCAGCCAGGCCTGCAGGCCGAGGGTGATCAGCGCGGCGAGAACGGTGGTGCGGACCTGGAACACACGGAACTTCCAGGTGGTCAGAGCCAGCACGTTCAGGAGCGTGATCACTATAAGCAGCACAAGGTAGGGCCAGTATGCAACGAAACTGATGTCGCCCGCCTTGTTGCAGAAAAACAACGCAGCGATGAGCGCCGTGGAAATTGCAAGATAAAGTGTCTGTACTCTCTGCCACATAACTATACTCTTGAATTGAAACGGGCAAGCACGGCCTGCTCGTAAGTTTTTGACACGGGAATGCGGGGGGTCGCGTCGCTCTCGAGCTCGACGCTGTAGCCGTCGCGCCCGGAGGAAAGGAGACGCACCCTCCGGATGTTGATTATGTACTTGCGGTGGCAGCGCAGAAGGTCACTGCCGGAAAAGCTGTCCTCCACCGTCTTGAGGCGGCAGCGGAGCATATAGCGCTTCATCTCGCCGACGCTGTCGGTGTACCACACCTGGATGTAATTGTCGTCGGATTCGATGAAATACAGATTCTCGGAGTTGATGGAGAACTTCAGCACGCCGGAATTGTCGAAAAGGGTGATACGCTTCTCCTCGCTCGGGGAAATGGGGGCGTCACTGACCACGTTACCGTAGTTCATCAGGCGTATAGTATTGTCCTTCTCTTCAAGCAGGAAATACATCGCAGACACCACATAAGGCACCCCGAGGGAAATCGTGCCGTACACGACCGCGCTGAGGAAAAGGCGCCAGAACTGCATGTCGTGGAGGTCGATGATGCCGAAGCGGTCGCCTTCGATGGTGAAGAAGGAATAAAACACCGCTATCAGAATAATCTCCGCGGCGTTCCAGAGCACGTAGTGGAAAACGGTGAAATTCTCAGCCTCACGAAACATGTAAAGGCCGACCTTGCTGAACGATATGATAGCCAGCGAAAACACGTAGAAAACCAGGGTGAACCAGAAGGCCTCGCCGCGGCCCAGGTTGAACCAGGCGTTGTGCGAAAAGGGTATGCTCACAAGCAGGAATACCAGCGAAAAGAAGGCCGCAAAAAGCACGGTCATCACCAACTGATGTTTTCCAAGCAGAACCCTGGGGAACTGGTCGCTAAGCGAGTGCATATCTCCGCAAATATAATGAAAAGTTTGTATATTTGCACCGTAATAAATGACCTTATGGAAAAAAGAGTTGTAGTCACCGGACTTGGCGTCCTGTCCTGCATCGGCAACGATGTCCCCTCCTTCTGGGACAGCCTGATAAATGGAGTTTGCGGCATCGATTATATAACGGAATTCCCCACTGACGGCCTTCCCGTCAAGATCGCGGGGAAGGTCCGCAATTTCGACCCGACCCTCTACGGAATGGACAAGGCGTTCATCCGCAAGCAGGATCCCTTCACCGTTTTCGCAATGGCCTCCGCATTCCAGGCCATGCAGGATTCGGGGCTGGTCGCCGGCGAGAACATCGAGCCCGGCAGGCTCTCCACCTACGTCAGTTCCGGAATCGGTGGATTCCAGACCATACAGCGCGAGGTCGGCAAGATGATAGAAGATCCCAGCGGCCAGTGGATATCCCCCCTCTTCGTCCCCACGATGATCTCCGACATGGCGGGCGGCCAGATAGCCATCAAATTCGGCGCACAGGGCTCCTGCATCGACATCGTGACCGCATGCGCGACTGCAACCCACTCCATCGGCGAGGCCTACCGCAACATCAAGCACGGCTATTCCGACGCCGTCATCGCTGGCGGCACCGACCACTGCGCCATCCCCATCGGAGCGGCCGCATTCGGCAACGCCCGAGCCCTGACCCGCGCCGAAGACCCCAAGCACGCCAGCCTGCCGTTCAACGCAGACCGCGGCGGCTTCGTCATGGCCGACGGCTCCGGCGTCATCATCCTTGAAGAATACGAGCACGCCAAAGCCCGCGGTGCCAAAATCTACGCCGAAATCGTCGGCTACGGCAGCACCTGCGACGCCTACCACGCAACCGCCCCCCGTCCTGACGGCTCCACTCAGGCCGAATGCATCAGCCTGGCGCTCAAGGAAGCAGGATTTGACCCGGAGAAGGACTGCGTCTACGTCAACGCCCACGGCACCGGTACAAAGCTGAACGACGTGGCCGAAACCGAAGCCTACAAGATTGCCTTCGGCGACGCCGCCTACAAGATCCACATCAGCAGCACCAAATCAATGCACGGGCACATGTTCGGAGCGGCCGGCGCCGCAGAAGCCGTGGCGACCATACTCGCCCTCCGCAACGGGATCATCCCCCCGACCATCAACCTCGACAACCCCGACCCGGCCTGCGACCTCGACTACACCCCCAACCACGCCGCCCAGGCAAACCTTACCTTAGGCTTGTCTGATTCATTCGGTTTCGGAGGTCACAACGCCTGCATCGCCTTCCGGCCAGTAAAATAAGGGTTACGGTACGATGTTCCGGTTGCGTAACGTGGCCGCCCATGGCCTATGAATGGGAGGGGCCCACGAAGTGGGAGGGACGAGCGTAGCGAAGGTGGAGCAACCGGAATATCGTACCGTATGAAAATTATTCTCCAGCCTCTTTGAGGCGTTCGGCGTTTTCGGCAATCTGAAGCTGGTCGATGCACTCCTGGATGTCTCCATCCATAAAGACGGGCAGATTGTACATACTCCAGTTGATGCGGTGGTCGGTCACACGACCCTGAGGATAATTGTAGGTGCGGATCTTCGCGCTGCGGTCGCCGGTGCTCACCATGGTCTTGCGCTTGGCGGCGATACCGTCCAGGTACTTCTGGTGCTCAAGGTTATACAGACGCGTACGGAGCTCCTCGAAAGCGCGGTCCTTGTTCTTCAGCTGGGAACGCTCCTCCTGGCACTGCACAACCAGCCCCGAAGGAATGTGGGTCAGACGGACAGCAGAATAAGTGGTGTTCACACCCTGGCCGCCAGGACCGGATGAACAGAAAAGATCGAGGCGGATATCATCCCAGCTCAGGTCCACGTCGAACTCGCCGGCCTCAGGGAACACGGCCACCGATGCCGCGGAAGTCTGGATACGGCCCTGCGTCTCAGTCTGCGGGACACGCTGCACACGGTGCACGCCCGACTCGTACTTCATCACGCCGTAGACGCCGTCGCCGCTCAGCTTGAACACAATCTGCTTGAAACCGCCGGAGGTGCCGGGAGCCTGGT
Source organism: Bacteroidales bacterium (assembly GCA_024695285.1). The sequence goes on along the minus strand of JAILIM010000036.1, from coordinate 19,182 downwards.
CCGTGACCTCGAGCCTCCAGCCGCGGGACTCCGCAAAATGCTGATACATACGGAAAAGGTCGCCGGCAAAAATGGCAGCCTCGTCGCCGCCGGTGCCGCCGCGAATCTCCACGATAGCATTCTTCGAATCGTCCGGATCGGCAGGAATCAGCAGGAGCTTGATTTCCTGCTCAAGGGCCGGAATACGCGGCTCCAGCTCGGCGATTTCCTCGCGGGCCATCTCCCGCAGCTCGTCGTCCTTCTCATTCAGGAAAATGTCTTTCGCCGACTGCAGGTCGCTGACGACCTTCTCATACTCGTGGCCTTTCTGGATGATGGGCTCGAGCTCCTTGTAGTCCTTGTTGAGCTGGACATATTTCTTCATGTCGGACATCACGGAAGGGTCCGACAGCTGGTCCTGTATGGATTTGAACTTTCCTTCGAGGGAAAGCACCTTTTCAAGCAATGTATTCTCAGCCATAGCTTAAGCGATTTTTTTAATATAGCAGCGGCGGCGCATGAACGGCTCGTGCTCGTAACTGTTCCAGATGTTCACGGCGCTGTTGGATTCTATCTGTGGATTGGAAATAGCCCACCTGTTGCCGATGCGGGCAGCCTTGTCGGCCATCTCCTTGTAATAGACCGCAGAGACGCCCTTGTTCTGCCACTCGGGAACGGCACCGTTGATCATAAGGTCGGTGGTCTCGTAGTCGTTCAGGGCCTTGAGGAGATAAATCCACCCGAAGGGGAAAAGACGCCCCTTTGCCTTCTGCAGGGCCTTTGAAATACTCGGGAAGGATATGCCGAAAGCCACGATTTCATCGTGCTCGTCAAGCAGCAGACAGCTTGCCTTGTCGGAAATAAAGCGCATGGATATACGCGCCTCCTCCTCGATTTCCTCCTCAGTGAAAGGAATGAAATTGTACACGGTCTGGGAGAAGCTGTCGGAATAGACGTGGAAGAAATGTCGCACCAACTCCTTGTCTTTCTTCAGCTTGTCGAGGCTTCCGAAATGGAGGTTGTAACGCTCCTCGACCAGTTTTGCCACCCTGCGGGCCTTCTCCGGCACGCCGTGGTTGGCAACCATCTTGTACTGCAGCCAGTCGCATTCCTTCTCGAAGCCGAGGGCGATAATCAGGTCGTTGTAGTACGGGAAATTGTACAGGCAGTTGAAGGGCGGGATATTCTCAAAGCCTTCCACCAGCATGCCCTGCTTGCCGAGGGTATTGTAGCTGAGGGGACCGTGGATCTCTTCCATTCCCTGCTCCTTTCCCCACTGCGCAGCAGTGTCGACAAGAAGACGGGCCGCTTCCAGGTCATTGATGCAGTCAAACCAGCCAAAACGCACGCTCTTGCGGGAATAGCGCTCGTTGAAACGGGGATTGATCATCGCGCATATCCTGCCGACGACCTTGTCTCCGTCCATGGCCAGCCAGAGCTTGCTGGTGCAATACTTAAGGCTGGGCGACTTGGTCAGCATGTGTATCTGGTCCGAGTGGAGTGCAGGCACATACTGGGCGCAGTTGCGGTATAGTTCGTCCGGAAAACGCACGAACTTCTTCAACTGGCTACTGGATTTGACTTCTTCTATCGTGTACATAGCCTGCAAAGTTACAAATTATCTTCCACACTGACAATATGTTCTACCACAGCCTGCGCGCACACGCAACCGAAAACCGCCGGCAAATAGGCAATTGTGCCGGTCTGCGACTTCTTGTTGCGGCTTTCTTCCAGCACCACCGAAGAGCGGTCCGGGCGCTCGGTCGAAAACACGGCGCGGAAGCCGGTCGTTATGCCGAGTTTGTGGAGGCGCTTGCGCAGCATGTGGGCCAGCGGGCACTGAAAAGTCTCCGATATGTCGGCGACGCGCACCTTGGTGGCGTCCAGCTTCGAGCCGCTGCCCATCGAGCTGACGAGGAAAAGGCCGCGCCCCAGGCAATACTGGATAAGGGCAATCTTGGGGCTCAGGGTGTCTATGGCATCTACCACGCAGTCCGGATCAATCCCGTCCAGCACCGCCGGAATCCCCTTCTCGTCCAGAAACTCCTCTATACAGCGCAACTTAAGTCCTGGGTTGATATCCAGCAGGCGTTCACGCATTACCGAACACTTGCTGCGGCCCACGGTGGAATGCAGCGCGGGAATCTGCCGGTTGATATTGGTCACTCCCACAGTGTCGGCATCCACAATCACCAATTCCCCCACTCCGGCACGCACCAGCATCTCGGCGGCCATGGCACCCACGCCGCCGAGGCCGACCACTACCACGCGGGCCACCTCCAGCCGGGCGAGGCCGTCAGCGCCCAGGAGCAACCCGGTACGTTGTTTCCAGGGGGTTAGATCCTTCACTTCGTTCAGGATGACAGGGGATCAGGACATCCAGCGGGAAAGCCAGTCGAAGAAGGTACGGTGCCAGAAGAGGGCGTTCTGCGGCTGGAGAATCCAGTGGTTCTCCTCCGGGAACACCACAAGCTTGCTGGGCACCCCCATCATCTGGGCGGCGTTGAAAGCGGCCATGCCCTGCTCGTACGGGATACGGTAGTCCATCATTCCGTGGATGCACAGGATAGGAGTGTGCCACTTGGTGACCATGGTCACGGGAGCGTTGGCATAATGCCTGCGGGCCTTGGGAGTGGATGCATAAGGGGCGCCGGCCTGCTGCATTCCGCCAAAGGTGACACCGTCACCGGCGGGGCCCTGCTGTCCGGGCTGGAATGCGTACTCGGTCAGGCCGCCGTTGTCCCAGTTGGCGAACCACATTTCTTCCGTGGTGAACCACAGCTGCGCCTCGTCGAAGATGCCGGCGTGGGCTATGAAGCAATCGTAGAGGTCGCCGTGGAGGCCTTCCAGCATATATGCAGAATAACCGCCGTATGATGCGCCCACGCAGGCCAGCTTGCCCACATAGGGCTGGCTCTTGATATAGCGTCCGGCGCTGAGGTAATCCTGCATGTTGAGCCCGCAGTAGTCGCCGCTGATCTGCTCCTTCCATTCCTGGCCGAAGGCGGTAGTGCCGCGACGGTTGGGCATGATCACGATGTAGCCCTGCTGGGCCATCAGGCGGTAGCACCACCTGTAGCTCCAGTCCTGGGAATTGGTGCCCTGCGGGCCTCCGAGCACGATTTCAATGGCGGGATAGACCTTGCTTCGGTCGAATTCCGGCGGGTAGAGCACCCAGCACTGCATCTGCTTTCCGTCCACGGTCTCCACATACACGCTTTCGAAAGAGGGCTCTTCGAGCTGATCGAAAATGGCGGCGTTGGTCGAAGTCAGGTTGCCGAAGGCCTCACGGGAAGGCTCCACGGCCACGAGCTCGAGCGGGAACTGCAGCGAGTAGAAGCTGGTCAGAAGGCGGTCGCCGTCCCACCCGAAGGGAGTGAAGAAATCATAGGGCCAGTCGGCAGGGGTGATGCGGGTCAGTTCATCCGCGAGCGAGACCTTGAATATGGCCTGTATGCCGTCGATGAGGGCGTTGAACCAGATTTCCCCGTCGTGCCAGGCAAGGCCGGAGGCGTCGCGGTCGAGGGCGGCCGCCAACTGCCTGATGCCGCTGAAAGAGAGCTCTTCGCCGGATGCGACATCGCACACCAGAATCCTCTGCGCATCAGCCTCATAGCCGTCGCGGCGCATTGAAATCCACGCAAGGTGGGCTCCGTCTTCGCTCCACACGGGATCGGTGTCATAGCCGCCGTCCGTCTTCACGGGCAGCGTCGCACCGCTCTGTGTATCATACACATAGATGCCGGTGTTGGTGCTGAACGCATACTGCTTGCCGGTCAGTTTGCGGCAGGAATATGCGATGTAGCGGCCGTCCGGACTCCAGTCGAGCTGCTCGATGCCGCCGAAAGGCTCGGTCGGCAGCTCATAAGGCTCGTCGCCAAGCAGGTCGGTGGACTTATCCGGGGTGATAATCCCCTCTCCCAGAGGAGCCACATAGCTGCGTGGAGTTTCAGTTACCCAGTGGTCCCAGTGGCGGTACATAAGGTCCTCGGTCGCATATGCCTGCGCCTTGTCGAGGGCCGGATCGGTGTCGGCAGGCTGGACGAGGGCCTTGTTCTTTATGCTGGAAATGTAGATGATCTTGCTCTGGTCGGGGGAAAGCTTGAACTCGCTTATTCCTGCCGGCACATCGCTCAGGCATTCTTTCTTGCCCAGCTTGCCGCCGAGGAAAGGCGCTTTCCATATCTGTCCGCCCTGGATGAAGAAGATGCTCTTCCCGTCCAGCGACCAGCGGGCGTTGCTGACGCTCTTTGCATAGCGTGTCAGCTGCTCGCTGCCGGAGCCGTCCGGCTTGCAGAGCCACAGGTTGCGGCAACTGCGGTTGGCGGCAATGTCGGTCCATGACACGCCATAGAGAATCAGGCTGCCGTCCGGACTGAACTGGGGATCGCTCAGCCGACCGAGGGACAGAAGCACCTCAGGGGTCATAACCCCGTCTTCGATTTTTATTTCGGAGGGTCCGATATATCCGGAACCCTCATCGTGCTTACCACAAGCCATAAGCGCAAACACGGCACAAATGCCGATCAGATATTTTTTCATATTAACGTGATTTTTAAGCCGTTAACGGCTGCCGCCGCCGTGGCCGCCACCGGAGAAGCCGCCTCCGCCGCTATGGGAAGACGAGCCGCCCCAGCCACCGTAGGAGCCGCTGCCGTAGGAGCCTGAACGGCTCGAACCGGAGTAGGATCTCGAATAAGAGTTGTAGTAGGAACTTCGGAGTGCGCGCCCGAACGTGTCGGAGAACACGACTAAATCGGACAGGTTGGAATAACTGACCGGCATCTGCTTCAGCAGGGCCGGATCGATCTTGCTCATCTCCTTGGCCACTTTGTCCGCTATGCCGAAGACAGCGGCGTTGACCAGATAATCGCCCCACAGGCCGACTTCGACGGAGCTGCGTTCTCCTACGAGCGTGAAGTCCTTGAGGAACTGCCTGAAGCCCAGGGCCCTCTGAGAGGCGGCGCGTCCGGCTTCATTAAGCTCTATGGTGTACCAGCCTATGCCCGAGGACATATACTTGTCCCTTTTGAAATTGTCGAGAGTCGTTTCCTTTATCGACTCCACAAGGGAGTTCATGGAAGAACTGTGGGTACGGGCCCATGTCTTAAACTCGGTTTCCTGCAATACTTTATCTTCTCCTGCGGCACTCTTCAGCAATGCCAGCAGAAAAACTTCCGGGGACGACATGTATTTTGTATCCGCACCGGGATTGAAAGTGAATTCCACTTTCTTGTTGTCAACCTTATGCATCTGGATGACATCGTGGAAAATCATGCGCAGGAGCATGGCCTGCAGTATGGTGTAGCTCTGGTCATCCACGCCCCTGAGGTGGGCCTTTATGTAGTAGGTCTCAAAGATGTCGCCTTCAAACGGCAGGTCGCGGCACCACTCGAACTCCCTGGGAAGCCGGCGCTTGCCGAAAAGTTTCTTGATGCGGCGCCTGTCAACCCTTTTCCGAAGACCTATGGCCTCAAGGAATTTCTGGATCGGCCTGATGACGAGGCCCCAGATCATCCCGATGAACGTTATGAAGCCGAGGGGCGCATAGTACCAGGGGTCGGGGCCTTCGTCCGGAAAATAACTGCCCTCGCGGGCCCGGTCCAGCACCTCGGTGAAGTCCCTGTCCTGTACGCTCGGGGAATTGAAGATTCCCTTGTCGAAGCGCACCAGAAGTATCATCGAATCGTACCGGCCCATAGGCTCACCTGATTCAGCCACGACCTTCCCGTTTTCCCACACGCAGGTACCTGAGTAGCCGAAGCCCCAGATATTGGAATTGTCCTCATTGATCGGCACCGGGCCGGAAAGCGTCAGCCGGGCGTGCTGAGGAGCGCTGGAGAGGTCGTCACTGATGAACTGGATGTGCAGCATGTCGTGGTCGTTGAGAGTCTTGACCACGTTGGTCATGTCGTAGCTGACCGTGAACACATGGGGGCCGTAACTGCCGACGCCCCAGCATATTTCATAGCCTGAGGACGTGGGGTTGAGGCCGCACCTTCGGGTTTTCTGCGTGATGTCCCTGTCAAGGTCCCAGGTGCCTTCATCAGTGAACTTCGCCCCGGTTTCGTCGGTGACGGAGAGGTTTCGTATCTTGATGTCGCCCAGGTTGCTGCGCACCAGGTACCATTCGGTACCGGAAGCCACGACGACATCCCAGACCTCAACGATGTGGGCCGTTCCGTCTTCGGAAAGGCTCACATCGATCCTGATGTCGTTGATTGCCGGGCTGAACGCGGCAAGCACTCCCGCCGGAAGCAGCGAGAGCAGGGACAGCAGCAGTTTCCTCATACCTAGATCTTGAGGGAAGGCATGTCCGCCTTTGCTGCAACCTCCTTGAGGTAATCCTTCTCTGTGAAGCGGAAGATGGATGCGACTATGCTGTCGGGAATCTGGCGTATCATCCTGTTGTAGCGGGTCACGGAGTCGTTGTAGGTCATACGGCTCAGGCGCACCTGGTTCTCGTAGGTATTGACCGAATTCATCGTGTTGACATACATCGTGTCTGCCTTGATGTTGGGATACTGCTCAGCCACGACGCTGATGCGGGACATGACCTTGGTGATGAGGTCTTCCTGGGCCTGTGCTTCAGCCGCTGAGCTGTTGGAGCCGATGTTGGAACGGGCTGCGATGACATCCTTGAGGGTGTTGTATTCGTGCTCGTTGTAGGATTTGAGGAGCTCGACAAGTCCGGTCAGGGCATCCCAGCGGCTGGACTGCTGCACGCCGATCTGGCTCATTGCATTCTTGACGATTTCTTCAGCGTTGACAAGCTTGCGCTGGACGGAAATAACCCAAAGCACCAGAAGTGCGATAACCGCAATAACGATAACAGTTGTTAACATAAGTATTTAAATTTTGTGCAATATAATAAATTTCTACGATATGTTGCTATAGTCCCGCAATTCATATTTACCCTTGCGGAGCTCGCGCACAAGGACAGCGTTCTGGGGCTTCTCAAGCGACGGATCACCGTCCAGAATGCTCTGGGCGCAGTGGCGGGCCTCTTCGAGGAGCAGGCCGTCGCGCGTCAGGGAGGCGATGGTCAGCGCTATCGGGAGACCGCTCTGCTGGGTGCCCTCGAGGTCGCCGGGGCCGCGCATCTTCATGTCCTGCTCGGCGATTTCGAAACCGTCTTCCGTGGAGCACATCAGTTCCAGGCGCTGCTGAGCTTCCCTGCTGGTCTTAGGATCCTTGACCAGGATGCAGTAGGATTTCTCAGCACCTCGGCCGACACGTCCGCGCAGCTGGTGCAGCTGGCTGAGGCCGAAGCGTTGGGCGCTACGTATCACCATCACGCTGGCGTTAGGCACGTCCACCCCCACCTCGATGACGGTCGTGGACACGAGGATATGGGCCCGCCCTTCAGCGAAAGCCCTCATGTTGAAGTCTTTCTGCTCGTTGCTCTGCTGACCGTGGACAATTGCCACCTTGTAGCCTTCTTCGAGCGGGAAAGCCTTCAGTATATCTTCATAACCCTGCTCCACGTTGCTGACGTCCTCGAGTTTTTCGTTGATGAAGATCATCGGATACACCACGAAGCACTGGCGCCCCAGCGCAATCTGTTCACGCATAAAGCGATACATAGCAGGCAGGCGGTTCTGGCCTATCAGCATGGTCTGCACCGGCTTGCGCCCGGGAGGCATCTCATCGATCACGGACACGTCCAGGTCGCCGTAGAGCGTCATCGCAAGCGTCCTGGGAATCGGGGTGGCAGTCATCACGAGCACGTGCGGCGGAGCGCCGGGTCCCTTGTTCCAGAGGGCAGCGCGCTGGCCCACTCCGAAGCGGTGCTGCTCATCGATGACGGCCAGTCCGAGCGCCTTGTAACGGACCGTGTCCTCGATAAGCGCGTGCGTGCCCACCACTATGCCAATCCTGCCGTCAGCGAGCCCCTCGAGTATGGGGCGGCGCTCCTTGCGGGTGGTGCTTCCGGTCAGCAGGGCGCACTCCACTCCGGTGGGCGCCAGATACTTGAGTATGTTGGCATAATGCTGACGGGCAAGCACTTCTGTGGGGGCCATGATACAGGCTTGGAAGCCGTTGCCGACGGCAATCAGGCAGCTGAGCACCGCCACCATGGTCTTGCCGGAGCCCACGTCTCCCTGCAGCAGGCGGTTCATCTGCGAGCCGCTGCTAAGGTCGGCTCGTATCTCCTTGATCACGCGCTGCTGGGCGCCGGTCAGCGAATACGGCAGGGCGTTGAAGCAGGCGTGGAAGGCGGGGCCCACGTGGGGCATCGGAATGCCGTTGGAGGCGCGGCTGCGGACGTAGCGCTGCTTGAGCAGGCTCAACTGCAGGAAAAACAGTTCCTCGAACTTGAGCCTGCGGGAGGCAAGGGCGAGGGCGCGCTGGTCGTCCGGGAAATGTATGTTCTTGATTGCGTACGGCAAGGGGCAGAGGCCGTGGGCCTTAATTATGCTCTCTGGCAGAGTCTCGCGGACTTCATTAAGGCAGAGCGAAAGAGCCGCCTGCTCGAGCTTGCACATCACCTTGCCGGTGACTCCCCCGCTCTTGAGTTTTTCGGTGCTGGGATACACGCCGGTCAGGACGCCGCGCGCGGAAGGATCCTGGACCGGTGCATCCACTTCAGGGTGGACGATGTTGATCTTGCCGTTGAACGACTGGGGCTTGCCGAAGAAAAGGAAGGTACGGCCCGGCTCCAGCTTGTCGTAGGTCCATTTGACGCCCTTGAAAAACACCATTTCCATGCGCCCGCCAGCATCTTCCACAATCACGCTCAGGTGCTTGATGTTTATCAGGTTGCGGCTCACCACCGTGCCCTGCACCTGCACGTAGGCAAGGTCCGGGGTCACCTCCGCGATCGGAGTCACGCTGCTGCGGTCGATATAGCGGAAGGGATAGAAATGTATGAGGTCTTCGAGGGTGAAGATCTCCAGCTCGTTCTTCAGGAGCAGGGCGCGCTTGGGGCCTACGCCCGGCAGAAACTGTATGTCGTTCTTCAGCTCTCCCATGACCTATTGCTGCATCATTATCAGGGCCGGCGCCTTGCCTTCCATAAGGAGGTCGCGCATCTTTTTCATCGCTCCGGCGCTGCGGGTAAAGAACATCTTGTAGCCCTCGCAAAGGGCGTTCAGGCCGGTCTGGCCGTTGTCGGTGGTGTTGAAGCGATGCTTGGGGCATCCTCCGTGGCAGAGTTGGAAAGTCTCGCAGCGCTGGCACTTCCGGGGCAGCGAGTTGCGCTTGTCTATGCCGAAACGCACCTGCCCGGGCGACTGCATCAGGTCCGCGAGGCGGTCTTTGTAGATGTTGCCCAGGAGGTATTTAGGATAGACAAAATGGTCGCAGGCATACACATCGCCGTTGTGTTCTACCACGGCATTGCCTCCGCAAGTCTCTGCAAAACTGCAAGTTCCTGGCTGCACCCCGCACCAGTTGGCAAGCGTGCAGTCGAAGAAATTCACAAACACGCGCCCTACGTCGCGGCGCACCCAGTAATCGAAAATGTCGCACAAGAAACGGCCGAAGCCCACCGGACTGACCGACCACGGGGCAAGCGTCGCACCCGGCTCCGAAGGATCGACGATACGCGGCCGGGCCTGCCTGTCGGGCTTGCCTCCGCGCATAGGATAAACAACGTGTTCCACCACGGGGGAAAACTGAATGAAATCGCTTCCCAGGCCCTTCAGGAACTGATACACCTGCAGGCCCTTGCCCTCGGAAGCGCTGTTGATGGTGGCCATTATGTTATATTCAGCGCCGGCTGCGTGGAGCTTGCGCAGGCCCTCGAGGACGCGGGCGGAGGTCGGGGCGCCGCCCTTGTCGCGGCGGTAGCGGTCGTGGACCTCAGGGGGGCCATCCATCGACACACCGAGAAGGAAGTGCTCACGGGCGAAGAAGTCCGCCCATTCGGGAGTCACGAGGGTGCCGTTGGTCTGGAGGGTGTTGCTTATCTTCTTCCCCCCGGCGTATTTCTTCTCGAACTCCACGGCCTTGCGGTAGAAGTCCAGCCCCAGCACGAGGGGCTCGCCGCCGTGCCAGTTGAAGGTCACTTCATCCGCTTCGCAGGCCTCGATATAGGCGCGCACATAGCGCTCGAGGCCTTCCACGCCAAGGCGTGGCTCCCGTCCGCCGTAGATTTCCGCCTTGTCGAGATAATAGCAATAGGCGCAGTCAAGGTTGCACAGTGAGCCCGCAGGCTTGAGCATCAGGTTGAATGCCAGAGGGCCCGAAAGCCGCTCGGCATCCTGCAGGGTCAGGGTGTCCTTTATGGTCCTCATAAGCCCCAGTCGGAAGCGACTGCGGTGCCCTTGGGGGCGTTGGGGACGTTGACGAAGTAGTTCAGACCTGTGATTGCCTCGAGTTCCGAGACCGTGTACATATCTGAAGCAGAAGGCTTGTGGCCGGCGTTGCTGCGGTGGGCAAGGATGAATGCCGCACACTTGATTTCGCTTGCCGTGCACTGGTCCAGGCGCTTGCCGGTCTTGCCGCTCTTCGTGCGGATCAGCACTTTGTAGTAGGCTGTGGGCACGTGGACGCTGCCCACGGTCCTTGGCTCCACGGTCTTGCCGTAGCGGTCGGTAAAGGACGTGAAGATGCAGCCTATGACCTGATAGAGGGTGTCGGCGCACCACTGTCCGTCAGTGAGCGACTCAAGGTTGTTCCAGGAGCCGCCTCCGGTGTTGAAACCGGACTGGAGCTGGGCGCCGATGTTGGAATAGTAGAACACCTGGCGGTTGGTCTCCTTGCTGACGGTGCGGTCGGAAGAGCCGAGCATGTGGCCGCGCGTGTAGCCGTCCACCTTGCTTGCCTGGGCGCATTTGATGTTGGGATCGGCCTTGTAGGAATCGTTGCGGCCCGATGATCCTTTGTAGCTGGAATGCATGGGAGCGGCCACCCAGACCGGCTGCATGTTGTATTTCGAGTAGCAGCAGGAGAAATTGCGTATCCTCGGGGCGTCGGCCCTGAAGGTGTGGGAATAGTAGTAGTCGGAGATGACGTCGTCGATGCCGTTGCGGTCCTTGTCGGTCTGGGCGGGGAGCTCGAACCAGCCGTAGTCGGCCTTGGCGTCGGGATCGTACGGCGGCACCACGGGATCGGGACCCGGATCGGGATTGGTGCCGGGGCCGGGATCGTCGCCCGGGACGTAGCTGCCGTAGACAAGGGATACATCGGTTATGCGCGCGCAGAAATCATCGGCACGTATCCATATCTGCTTGAGGTCCAGGGAGCTGACGTCCACCGTGGTGACGTTGCCGGTGCAGGATACGGTCAGGCTGCCGGCCGGCGTCGAATTCGAGCCGTGCTCGCTGCAGAAGCTCAGTTTGCCGTTGGTGGTCTCCCCGCTCGCTATGGTCACGGTGATGGACGAGATGACGCCCGGCATTGCAGGGGTGCCGATATAGGCCACCTTGTCTTTATTCAGCTGGAATGCAGATTTGTTGGTGTAGTTGTATGCACAGATGGTCCACTTACCGAATTCGTTGGTGTATTCTGCAGGAGATCCGTATCCCTTCACATATGTGGACGGCGTCGGCAGCTCGCTGTAGCTCAGGCTCGCCGTGCCGCCGGGAAGTTCGTCTGAGGTCCAGTCGCCGTCGGCAATGGTGAACGGGCTCACGTTCACCACCTTGCTGCGTTCGACCACGAGGTTGGCGTCGCTCTTGGTGTAGGTGGCGGTGCGTCCGTCGTTGTCCGTGAAAGTGATGGTGAAGTCTTTGTAGGTGCCGGGGAATGCGATGGCATAGTAGGTCCTTCCGGCCTTGATGTCACCTTCAAGTTCCACGTAGTCCGCGCCCTTGTCGATATCGCTGACGCAGGTCGGTTCGGAGCCAGAGTACTCGACGAGGGCCGTGCCGGTCAAGGCGCCGCCTGAGATTTCAGTGGCGGTGAAGCTGATCATGTTGACGTCGGCGTTGGTGACAGTGAAGCCTATCAGGCCGCAGATGTTCTTGAACTGCAGCTTGTTGTCCGTGCCTACGCGGGAGATGGCGACGTTGGTCGCGGTCGCGAAACCCCCTTCAACGGCCTCTTGCGTGGTCGGGATGCCGAGGCTCACGAGGCCGGATTCGTAATCGACTTCCGGCTGGGCCGGATAAATGGCATACTTGCAGCCCGACTGGGGCACATCGCCGGAGAAGGTCGCGCTTTTGCGGTCGGAACTGACGGCCGTCTGGCTCAAGTCGTAAGTCGCTCCAAGTTCATCCACTATGGTTATGCCCTCGCCGCTTTCATCCCAAAGCACGGCGCCTCCGGAGGCCATGCTGGTGCGGGTCTGGGGCGCGCCGTCGATGGCGGCGGTGAAGTCCCGGTGGATAAGATTATGGTTATCAATGCCTCCCACGTTGCACGAGGCGACGATGGAGAGGGCACATAGTGTCAGTATTGCGGTCTTTGTTTTCATAACTGACAAATTTAACCATTATTTTCTATTTGCGGAAGAAAAGGCACTTTTTTTCTGCTGAAGCATTGGATTACAAAAAAAGTTATTACCTTTGTAGCCCCAAGGAAAGATGCTCGAGTGGCTGAAGAGGCACGTCTGGAAAGCGTGTGGCCGCCTAAAGCGGCTCCAGGGTTCGAATCCCTGTCTTTCCGCGCTATGGAATACTAAGCAGGCGCCGCACGAAAGTGCGGCGTTTGTATTAAGGGACAGCCGTCGCGAGCCCGCTCGCGTAAGGCTGCCCCTTAATACAAACACAGGGTGGCTCTGCCACCCGCCTGCTTCAGTATTCCTCGCGAAAACCCAGGGAAAAGCGAGGCGCCAGCCGAGCTAATCCCCTACCCAGCACCCCGCCACTGCTGATACCGGTCCACCCGCTTGTACCCCTATGTGCAATAACGGCCTTTTTTGCTTACGCCGGTCCACTTAAGATGCAGGGTATAGTCACTCAAAGACTGCCTGTACTTTTACAGGGCTGAGGGTGGCGGTGTTTCGATAGGTAATCTCTCCGTCATAAACATCGTATGGGTGTCCAGTGATAGTGATACTGTTTGCAGTAATATCATCAAAATAATAAACAAATCTACTGTCATCCTGTTTTCTGGCGATTGCAAGCCGGTAAGTCTTTCCTTTCTTGAAGCATTCTATCGAGAAGAAGTCGTCCTCCTGGACAACATACTGAGGATTCGCTTTCAAGGCATCAGTACTTGAAAAGTACGCACAAGCCAAATACCCTTTTTTTGTCGTAAAATCCCAAACGCAGACAGGATAACCGGGATACGTGGTTTCGTCATATGTAATCCATTGCTTGCTGATGGAAGAAGGGATGCTCACCGGAGTCCATTTGTCATCGTCAAGAATGTTGCAAGACGTTAGCGCCAAAAAGGCGGCGAAGGCAATGAGTAATCGTTTCATAAGTTGTTTTTTGCAAAGATAACAATAATCCCTAGAAAAACGCCGCCATAGCGTCCCGTACCTCGTAGAAACGCGGAGTCAGCTGCTCGGATTTATCCATATGGAGACGGTGCCTTGCCTCCGGATATGGGTGATGCTCGGAGCGAATGCCCAGGGAAAGGGCCTTCTCGTGGATTGACCGTGTGCCGTACATATATCCTGAGATACCTCGTGTGAACAGGCTGAACTTAGCCATTGGGTAGCCCTCGACATAAGGAACCACAGGATCCTGGACCGATTGGAATGAGATAATGGGCACGTCTGCCCTCTCCAGCACCGACAAATCGTGGACGGCACCCCAGAGATTGGCCACTGCGCAAATACGGTGGTCCGCCCCGGGCCGGTAGGCCAGGGCCATCGCCGTGATTGCGCCCGAACTGGTGCCGGCGGCAAAGACTCTTTCGGGATCGATACGGAGATCTTTCCTCGCCGAGAGCAGGTAATCCAGGGCGGCATCAGCATCCTCGAGTGCACGCAGTTCCGCATTCCGGAAATCGTTCCGGTTTAAGTGAAACCCGAGCCGGTAGTTGATTGAGGCGGCAACGTATCCAAGCGAGGCAAAATACCGGCACCACTCCGACTGCCCCTTCTCATTCTTGTTGCCCAGATAGAACGAGCCGCCGTGCATCATCAGCAGCAAGGGCCTGCCGGACGAAGCATCCCCTTCCGGCAGATAGATATCCATATCCACCTCCAGCTGCTTGGGAGAGCCGCACCGCAGAATGAGGCCGAGAGGCGGAGCCACGCCGGCAGGAGCCTCGGTCCAGTATCCGGATGCAGTGGTGTACACGACATTCCGCTCAACCTTGACATCGAATCGGGGGGTTGTATAATCTGCTGGCATAAGCGGGCCTCGTCCTCATTTTGTTATCCTGACGGCTTCCAGATAAAACTCCCTGCGCTGCTCCTGGGAAATCTGGTACCGCATCAGGCGGGAACTCTCCCCCAGGCCGTCGTCCAGATTGCACACGAAGAGGTCGTCGACATCGGCAAGATATAACCGGTTATAACGGATATCATTGTTCTTCTGAAGAGACATTGTATACCGCATAGCGTGCAGGGCATCGGGTTCGCCAAGGTTATCCCGGCTGAAAACAAACAGTCCCATCTTGTCGAAACGGCCATAGAAACCGCTTCCGGCCTTGGAAACCTTGATTGCAAGGATCCTTCGCATAGGCAAGGCCATGGACCAGTAAGACAGCTCTTTCACTCCGATGTACTTCCCCGCTTTCAGGCCGTAGCCGTAACCCGACTCCAGTATCTGCCTGGTCTCTTCATCCCGCGCCGCAGGAGTGACGCCCGAAATATCCTTCAGCAGTTCCTCCTCCGCCCTGCGGCTCTCTTCCATCGCCCGCGTGACCTCTATGCCGATACTGTGGTCGTCTGACGACTGCAAGTCGGGACGGTCCCTGTTCACAAGGCAGTCAAACTCGCGCCCCAGCAACGCCGAAAGCGAAATCTGCGCGTACTGTTCAAAGAAACAGGTGTCGAACTTAGGCGAACTCATTACTCGGATGTGATTAGTTTTGCACAAAAATAATGTTTTTCGTTGAAATTTATTTACTTTTGACACTGCTGCAGCAACTCACCACTAATCGCCAGCCATGAAGATCGTAATAGCGCCTGATTCATACAAGGAATGCCTTTCGTCGAGAGAGGTTGCGGCTACTATGGCCGAAGCTGCGCTTCAGGTGTACCCGTCAGCCGAGGTGGTACAGATTCCCCTTGCCGATGGCGGCGAAGGCACGCTGGATGTGCTGGCGTGGGCTCTCGATGCCAAGGTCCATGAAGCAAGGGTATCCGATCCTCTGGGCAGGACTATTGACGCCCGGTTTGCCACTCTCGGCGACACCGGAATAATCGAGGTCGCCCAGGCCTGTGGCCTCAATCTTCTCAAGCCCATGGAAAGGAACCCGATCATAGCCTCCAGCAAAGGCGTGGGCGAACTCATAATGGAAGCATACGGAAGAGGATGCCGGCGTATTGTAATCGGCCTCGGGGGCAGTGCCACTTGCGACGGCGGCACTGGTATGCTCGCCGTGCCTGGCGTCAGAGATGTATTACGCGAAGCCACCGTTGAACTCTTGTGCGATGTCGACAACCCGTTCACCGGCCCCGACGGTGCGGCTCGTGTGTTCGCGCCGCAGCAGGGAGCATCACCTGCCGACGTTGAAATACTCGAGAGCAGAATGGCAGAGCTCGCCCGAGAGATAGCGGCCGAGACGGGCGTCGATGTCTCATCAATCCCCGGAGCCGGCGCTGCAGGCGGCCTTGGAGGGGCTTTGATTGCTTATGCCGATGCAGAAATGACAAGCGGTGTGGACAAAGTCATGCTTTATACTCACTTCGATGCCGCAATCAGAGATGCGGACATCGTCTTCACCGGCGAAGGCCGTTCCGACTTTCAGACCCTCAACGGGAAAGTGCCGTATGGCGTCTTACGGCATTGCATAGGGAAGAAAGTGGCCTTGTTGTCCGGCATGGTGGATGCAAGCGCAATGGGCGCACTTTACGGTGCCGGCTTCTGGGCGGTTCGTGCAGTTACGCCGGAAGATATGCCTGCTGTTGTCGCCATGGATCCGGAGGTTGCAAAGCAGAACATATTCTCCGCAGTTATCCGGACGCTGTCTGTAGCTTGGTGACGCTACCCTGCCTGAACCGTGGACCTATATTAGCAAAAAACGCCTTTCTTGAACATAAGGGTGCCGTAGAGTGGACCGGTGTCGTCACTCGGCCCTGGGACCTGCACCGCCTGCCTGCCGCCGGGTGCGCATGAGGCTGATTTGCCCCCGAGTATGCCGGGGTTATTCCGGATAATACAAACGAACAAACCCTGCCCAAAGCCTTTCTATCAGGTCCAGGCTGCTGTATGCCTCGGCGGTGCATTCTTCGGTAAGCACATCGCCGGCGTAGCCGTGAATCCAGGCGCCGAGGCAGGTGGCATCAACTGCGCTGTAGCCGCGGGCAAGCAGGCCGCCGACAAGACCTGTGAGGACATCTCCGCTGCCGCCCTTGGCCATTCCGGGGTTGCCGGTGGTGTTGATGAACGTATTACCATCGGGGGTGTAGATCCGGCTGCGGTATCCCTTGACTATCACTACGCTGCCGGTCCTGGCGGACAGGGCGCTGACGAGGGTGGATTCGTTATCCGGTGTCACATCAGGAATCAGCCTCCGCAACTCTCCCGGGTGCGGCGTAAGGATGGAGCCTTCAGGAATGAGGTCTCGGAGCCCGGGAGCAGCGGCGATAAGGTTCAGCGCGTCTGCATCGAGAACCATCGGGATTCCAGCCTCCCTGGCGTCCGACATCAGGTCAGCCAGGGCCGCTGCGGTTACGGGTGCCTGTCCGAGGCCGGGCCCGACGGCTAATGCAGAGTAGCGGGACAGCGGCAGTGGGGTGACGCTGAAGCAGCGGCCGGGATCTTCAGACAGCATTGCTGAAGGAAACTGATTGACGGCAGCCTGCAGCGCGCGGTCCGTGGAGTGCAGCGTAACAAGGCCACAGCCCGACTTAAGTGCCGCCCCGGTCGCCAGCACCGCCGCTCCCGGCATCGTCTGACATCCGGCAACGATGAGCAGGTGGCCGTAGTCACCTTTGTGGCTATCGTCCCTGCGGTGAAGGAGCCGGGGACGGAGGAACTTCGGATTGAGTTCGATCTGGTTTCGTTCTGTCATACTATCTTGTAACAGGTTCCTCAAGGTATTGCACAGCCCGTCCGTTCTTTTTTGCGTACTCGATCTCGCTCCTGGTACTCTCTCCGATATAGCCGCCGACGTTGATGAAATAGATTTCGTCGGCCATGTCGATCTTCCGCTTGTGCATGTCGTCCAGCATGGCTTTGGTTCCATCCGTCCAGACTTCATCGTCGCCGGCTTGCCTATAGCTCAAAAGAGCCTCCTAGTCCGAGAGAGGGAAAATTGAAGAAGAACGCTCCGTCAATTATTACGATGTTGTCATCTTCGGTCATCCAGATATTGCCAGGATGTAAATCTTCTGCGATAACCAGGTCTGAAAAATAACTGATTACGCCATATCGGATAGACCTGAGCCTCTCCTCCAAAGCCGTAAAACCTGTAGCCTTGTGCGGTAAGATGTGAATTAGCGTTTGTGAACCAGCAGTTATGGGCTTGAGCCCAATCGGTCAGCAGTCCTTCTTGGTCTACTGCCGAGTCACTTTCTGATTCTGGGGAGAGTGAAGCCGTTGATACTGGGCCACCATATCGTCCCAGGACCATGGCGCTTTGGACCAGGAGAGAACCTCCCGATTCAAGTCCTCGCTGAAACGACGTATAAGGTCGAAGTTTATTGAATGCAATTTCGGCATCTTGTATCACGGTATTAATCTTTTCTGTTTGCAATTATACAACAATCCTATGAATAAAGCAAATATTCACAATCGCTCTGTTTTGCTTTTTCCGATCCTAAGAATAAACAGGGTATCCTCAAGTTTCTGGGAAATATCGGGCCTGTAAACCTAATTATTGAATGCAACATAAAGGACGAGTTATTATTTTGCTTACATTTGGCTATCAATAGAATCATTAATCCTGACAGCACCGATGCGCATCTTTCGAGGCCGTCTGGAAAACGGATCCGGCATCGGTAAAGTGGTACTTCAACCCCACAAGCGCAGCAGCCTCTGGAGCGTCAGGAAGCGTCAACGTTGAAGTCAGGGTTCTTGACAAAGACGCCAGGCTCATTCCTAACATCTCAAGGACTGTTTCCGTAAATCTCTGACAGGAGACAAGAGGCTTACTAATCAAAACGCCAGCGTGTTTATTGCGATAAACAGTTGTACCTGTCACGGAAGAAAAACTACATATTGCCGCCGTGTTTCAACTCTGCATTTGCGCAGCATTCTTTTTGCGATTAACCAAATACACTCCCTTTTTGAAAGGGATATAACGTCAAAAGAATGGTTTGCATTAAAAAAATGTTACATTTGCAGACGTATGGGAAACAGGAGATTGGATTTATTGAACCAGGCAGTTTGGGACAAAGGCTTCTCATTCAAGATGTTAATACGCGCGGCACAAAAAGAGGACCTGATGGCTATCATGACCGTACTGGAAGCGGCCAAGGGCATAATGCGCGCGTCGGGCAACACAGGCCAGTGGGTGAACGGCTACCCGTCCGAAGAAATCATCCTCAACGACATCAAGAACGGCTTCGGACACATCGTCACCGACAACGGCGCAATTGCCGGCTATTTCGCCTTCATCCCCTCCCCCGAACCCACCTATGCGAGAATCTATGAAGGCTCATGGACAGACGACATCCTGCCCTACCACGTGGTCCACCGCATAGGCAGCCTGCCAGAAGTGCACGGGGTATTCCGCGCCATAATGGACTGGTGCTTCTCCCGCGACAAGAACATCCGCATCGACACCCACCGGGATAACCACATCATGCAGCACAACATCATGAAATACGGTTTTTCCTATTGCGGCATCATCTACCTCGCCTCCGGCGACGAAAGGCTTGCCTACCAGCTACTCCAGCAATAGCAGCCATTTGCATCTTTCGTATAATACCACGCCTGGCGAAAAGGGCAGAACCCTGTAAAAGTCATCGCTTACGGTTGTTGAACTCCTTTTCGATATCGTACATTGCCTGAATCTGCGAGGGAGTTAGGATTACGCGGAACTTTTCGTAGTATGCCCTCCTGAGTGAAAGTATTTTCTCGCTCTTTTCAAAATCAGAGAGAATCTTGGCTTCGATATCATCCTCCTTATTACCCGACATAGACTGCTGTACGGACAGCACTGCGGCACTCTCTTTCTTGAACGCCTGATAAAGTTGAACAAACTCGGAACGTACGGGATCCTGAACGCCGATACGGTCGGCAA
>JAILIM010000051.1 GCA_024695285.1 Bacteroidales bacterium | reverse complement strand
GTGTAATCAATTTCTTTGATTCTCACGGGAAATCATCTAATTTTGCTCCGTCCGGACTACAGCACAGATTGTTGAACGATTAAAAACCGCAAAGAAAATGAAGAAACTGATTCTCATGTTATTGATGGCCGAATGTTGCCTTATATCGGCCCATGCGCAAAAGACTGTGGTGTCGCAGACCAATCAGAAGGTCTTCGACACCGTAGAACAGATGCCGGAATATCCTGGTGGCATGCAAGCGATGATCGAGTTCCTGCAAACCAACATGAAGTACCCGGAAGATGCCGAAAAGCAGAAAGTGGAAGGGCGAGTTATGGTTCAATTCGTTGTGGAAACGGATGGCAGTGTATCGGATGTGCACGTAGCCAAGCAGGTGTTCCCCTCGCTCGATGCCGAAGCAATCAGAGTGGTGAATGCTATGCCCAATTGGACGCCGGGTAAGGAGAAAGGCAGGGTGGTCAGAGTGAAATACCTTCTTCCCATCGTATTTCGGATGTGATGAAACCCCTCCAGCTGGTATTATTCGCACTCGTCATTGTGGGCTGTTCACAGGAGCAGCCCCACAATGAACTGCTAAGCAGGGCGGCGCAGATTGTTTTCACCCAGCCCGACTCGGTCGTCAGGATGCTGTCGCCCTATTATAACGACTCGGCGATGACCGCTGCCGACCGGGCACTATATGGTCTTCTCTACACGGAAGCCCTGCATCGCAGCGGACTCAGCACTGCGTCAGACTCGCTGATACGCGCCAGCAGAGACTTCTATGAGCGTCACGGGGACGATGAGCACCTCTCCAGAGCCTTGCTCCACCATGGCATCATCCTGTACCGGCAGCAGCAGGTGCACGAAGCGGTGCTGTCGATGAAACGGGCAGAGCTGCTGTCCGGCGAGGTGGACCTGCCGGCTTTCAAGTGGTACTTGTACAGCGTGCTTGGCGACGTGAACGACAATGTGGGCAACAATGCTTTGACGCTTCGCTACTACAAGCAGGCATTGAAGGCTGCAAGGCAATGTGGCAACAGACAATGGACCGTTCAGACGCTGAATAATATAGCCATGACCTTCGACATGTTGGGCCGGAAAGACAGCCTGAGGTATTATACCCAGCAGGCTCAGCCCTACTACGAAGCTACATATGGAGACGTGCGGGCCACCTATCTGGTCAATTGTGCCAGCTATATGTTGAGCACAGGACAGTGCCAGGAGGCGAAACGCTGCCTGATAGAATCCAGGCTCATCTCTCCGACCGACAGAGGAGAAAAACTGCTGGCCGACATCTACATGGCAGAAGGAGATACGGCAGCCGCTATCCAGCAATGGTATAGACTGTCAGGCTCCCTGTCTCCGGATGTCGCCATCCAGTCCTATCGGCAGTTGATTGCTTATATGAACTGTCAGGGTGACCTGCGGGGAGTGGCAGAATTCAGTCAACGCCTGAATGAGGTTTATCATCGCCTCTATGAACATAGCGACGCCGCCGCTGTAATCGACCTGCAGGCGCAGTTCGACGAGCAGCTTAAAGAGCGGCGGCAGTATCGCACGGTCATCGTCCTCCTGGCCGCCATCCTTCTCGTGATTGTACTCTCTGCCCTCATCATCTGGTATAACCGGCGTCGTATGGACCTGCTCAATGCCCGTTTTGCCGAAAGTCAGCTGCAATATAATCTGACGCGGACGGAACTCACCCAGATGCGGCGGACGAAGGAACGTGAACAGCGGGAGAACTCCCGCCAATTAAAGGATATTGTATCTCGCCTGCATGCTGCTGCAGGCAAAGGTAAACCTGCATCGGATGATGACATGAATGCTTTGGCCCAACTCTCTTACGCCATGCGTCCAAAGTTACGGGAACTGCTGTCTCCACTCAGTTCAAAGGAGCAACAGGTGTGCTTGCTGACGGTCCATCATTTTCTCCCCTCTGAGATTGCCAATCTGACCATTGCAACTCCCCAAGCCATCACCAATACCCGCGTGCGCCTGCTCAGGAAACTGTTCGGGGAGTCGGGCGGGGCGAAGGATTTCGACACGGCCATTATGGAGTACGGCGCGGATTAGTCATTAAAACTACGGGCAAAATGTACTTTATCTGTTGTTTATAGGAAAGCAAAACAGTACGGCCTATGAAGGACTTTGCTGCTATAGATTTTGAGACAGCCAACGAGTGCCGCTGCAGCGTTTGCAGCGTGGGCGTAGTAATCGTCCGGAATGGAGAGATTGTGGATTCATTTTACAGTTTGATTCCCCCGGAGCCGGAATACTACCAATGGTTCTGCCAGCAGGTTCATGGCCTGTCGGAGGAAGACACTGAGGATGCGCCGGTGTTCCCGTATGTATGGGAGAAGATTGCTCCGCTGATTCAGGACCTTCCGCTTGTGGCTCATAACAGCCGCTTCGATGAAGGCTGTCTGAAGGAAGTGATCAAGGTGTACCAGATGGATTATCCCGACTATGAGTTCTATGACACGTTGGCCGCCTCCCGGAAGCACTTCGGCTGCAGCCTGCCCAGACGGAATCGAACTGGTTCATTCTGCGAAATTAAGGATTATTCGCGAATTTATCTCAGTAGTATTTGTAGAACAGCGCGATGCTTTCCATGCCGCGGAAGAACTGGCTGAGCAGGTAGCTTTCGTTGGGGGAGTGGATGGTGTCGCGCTCGAGGCCGAAACCCATCAGGAGCGGATCGATGCCGAGGATCTTCTGGACCTCGGCGAGAACTGCGATGCTGCCGCCGCCGCGCGACGGGACCGGCTCGATGCCGTAGACCTCGGCCATGGCGCGGCTGGCCGCCTTGTAGGCGCTGCTGCTGATCGGGATCAGGAAGCCGTCACCGCCTTCGCAAGGCTTCACTTCAACCCGCACGCTCTTAGGCGCCAGGGACTTGAAGTGCCTGGCGAACAGCCTGGTGATCTCGGCGCTTCGCTGGTTGGGCACCAGGCGCATGGATATCTTGGCGTGGGCTTCGGAGGGAAGCACGGTTTTGGCGCCCTCGCCCGTGTAGCCGCCCCAGATGCCGCAGACATCCAGGCAAGGCCTGATTCCGGTACGCTCCAGGGGAGTGTAACCCTTCTCGCCGCGCAGCTCGCGTACGCCGAGGAACTCCTTGTATTCGGCCGCATCGAACGGAGCGCGCGCCAGCATCTTCCTGTCGGCGCGGGAAAGCTCCACTACCTTGTCGTAGAAGCCCGGCACGGCAACTCGTCCGTCGGAGTCGAAGAGCTTGGCTATCATCTCGCTGAGCACCTGGATAGGATTGGCGACGGCGCCGCCGTAGTGGCCGGAGTGCAGGTCCTTGTTGGGCCCGGTGACCTTGACTTCCAGGTAGCTGAGGCCGCGCATTCCGCAGTTGATTGACGGCACCTTGTCGCTTATCATGGTGGTGTCGCTCACCAGGCAGACGTCTGCGGCGAGCATCTTCTTGTGCGCCTTTATCCAGGCAGGCAGGGAAGGGCTTCCGATCTCTTCCTCGCCCTCGAACATGAACTTCACGTTGTGCCGCAGCAGACCGTTCCGCACCAGATACTCGAAGGCCTTTATGTGCATGAACAGCTGGCCCTTGTCGTCGTTGGCGCCGCGCCCCCAGATGGCCTCCTCGCCAGTCGCGGGATCAGGCCCCAGAACCGGCTCGAATGGATCGGTGCGCCATTTCTCGAGCGGCTCCGGCGGCTGGACGTCGTAGTGGCCGTAGACAAGCACGGCCGGAGCCGAAGGATCCACAGTTTTCTGCCCGAAAACCACCGGATTACCGGCCGTTTCCCAAAGGCCGGCGCTGTCGGCCCCCGCCTCAAGCAGCAGCTCCGAGAGCCGCTCCGCGCAGGCATACATGTCAGGTTTATGGTCGGCTTTTGCACTCACGGACGGGATCCGCAGCAGGGAGAAAAGCTCCTCGAAGAATCTTTCCTTATTTTGTTCGATGTATTTTTTCATGTTGTAAAGATAATAATTATATTTGTACATTATGGCACTAATTAAATCAATTTCCGGCATCCGCGGCACCATAGGCGGTGCCACCGGAGACAACTTGACCCCCGTCGACATAGTTAAATTCACATACGCCTACTGCAAATGCCTCCGCGAGCGAAAGCAGCCGTTCGGCGACCGCTACAAGGTCGTCGTGGGCCGCGACGCACGCATCAGCGGTGAAATGGTCGAGCAGCTCGTCTGCGGCACCCTCATTGCCTGCGGTGTGGACGTGGTGCGTTGCGGCTTCGCCAGCACCCCGACCACCGAGCTCGCCGTGACATTCAGCCAGGCAGACGGCGGCATAATCATCACAGCCAGCCACAATCCCCGCCAGTGGAACGCCCTCAAGCTCCTCAACGAGCACGGCGAGTTCCTCAATGCGGCCCAGGGCCAGGCTATACTCGACTGCGCCGAAAGCGGCGATTTCGACTTCGCTCCCGTCGATGAGATAGGCTGCATCGAAGACCACGACTTCACCGACGAGCACATCGACGCCGTGCTCAAGCTCGAGGCCGTCGATGCCGAAGCTATACGCAAGGCCGGCTTCACTGTAGTCCTCGACGCCATCAACTCCGTGGGCGGCATCATCATGCCCCGCCTGCTCAAGCGCCTGGGTGTCAAGTGCATAACCCTGAACGGCAACCCCACCGGCGACTTCGCCCACAACCCCGAACCGCTTCCCAAGAACCTGACGGATCTCAGCGAGACCGTGGTAAAGAAAAAGGCCGACCTGGGCATCAGCGTCGATCCCGACGTGGACCGCCTGGCCTTCATCTGCGAAAACGGCGAACCCTTCGTGGAGGAATACACCCTCGTGGCCGTGGCCGACTACCTTCTCGACGATGCTGTCAAGCGTGGCGTGAAACCGCTGGCAACCGTCTCCAACCTCAGCTCCAGCAGGGCCTTGCGCGACGTCACCGAAGCCCACGGCGGAACCTACTACGCCTCCGCCGTAGGTGAAGTCAACGTGACCACCAAGATGCACGAAGTCGGCGCCCTGATCGGCGGCGAAGGCAACGGCGGCGTCATATATCCCGCCTCCCACTGCGGCCGCGACGCCATGGTCGGAGTGGCGCTCTTCCTCAGCAAGCTTGCCCATAACGGCCTGAAAGCCAGCGAATACAAAGCGACGCTCCCGCAGTATTTCATCGCCAAGAACCGCATAGACCTGAGCGACAGCGCCCTCATCAACCGCATCCTGGATGCGATGAAGGACCACTACAAGAACGAAAAAGTCAACACCATCGACGGCGTGAAGATAGATTTCGAAGCCAGCCGCCGCTGGGTCCACCTGCGCCGCTCCAATACCGAGCCTATCATCCGTATCTATTCCGAAGCCCCTACCGAGGCCGAAGCCGAGGCCCTGGCCCAGGAAGTCGTAGCGCTTGCCAACGACATAATCGGCAATGTTTAGCTTCAGGACAACACCGATAGCAGACCAGCTTGACAGGGGCCTGCTCGAAGGCCGCGTGGCTTGCTTCTGCACGCCCGGCAGCTGGAGCTGCACCTCCCAGTCCTACCTTGAAGACATTTTCCGCGCCCGCGGCAACCTCGTCCGCGTGTTCCGTCCGTCCGGAGCCGAGTTCTCCCCGGAAGCAGGGCACATAGATTTCAGCATCGAGGAACTCGAAGGGCTTGATGCCGTGGTGGTGGAGATACAGGACTGCGGCTCCCGCTACTTCGGCCCGACCCGTGACGTCCTGCGCCTGCTGAGCTTCAGGGCACGCATGGAGGATGGCCCATCGATCTATATCGTGGACCACATCAACCCGGCAGGACGTGTCGTCGAGGGCACCATACCCGTCCTCGAACCGGACGCATGGACGCCCAAGGTGGCCCACCGCCACGGCCTCACCCTCGGTGAGCTATGCAACCTCTATTGCAGCGAAATAGGCGCCCGCTTCCCCCTGCACGTGATTTCCGCCCTCGCTTCGGATGCCGGCAAGGACCTGCTGCCGTGGGCAATAGCTCCGGCGCCCGACATCCCCGGCCTCTTCAGCTGCTACATGTACAGCGGGGGAGCCCTGTGGACCGAAACATCCGTGACTCCGGGCATCGGTACGCCGCGTCCGTATGAATATATCGGAGCTCCGTTCCTCAGCAATTCTGCCGTTCCCCCTAGCCCCCAGGGTGTGCTGATGCGCCCCTGTGAATTCCAGCCCGCGTGGGGAAAGTACGCCGGGGAAGTGTGCCGCGGCTACCAGATCATCCTGCTGCCCGGCGCCCCTTACCATTCGCTGCTCCACACCATACAGCTGATGCGCTGGGTTGCGGACCGCGACTCCCGCTTTGAGATCACCCGCTCTCTGCTCGACCGCATCGACGATCCCGTGGTCAGCGAATACCTGCGCGGCGGCATCACATTCGACATAGTCCAGGAACACGTCAAGCTCGAAGAGCAGAAGTGGATACGCAAAGCCAAGCGCTACCTGCTCTATGACGACGCTCCATACCGCATTAAATAAAGTTGTATTTAAAAGAAAAAAGAACTATATTTGCGGCCGATTTTTTAAAACTAGTTTTATGAAGCAAGGAATCCATCCCGAAACCTACCGACTTGTAGCTTTCAAGGATATGTCCAACGAAGATGTGTTCATCACCCGCAGTTGCGCCAACACTAAGGAGACGATAACTATCGAGGGTGTTGAATATCCTCTTGTGAAGCTTGAGATTTCCAACACGTCTCACCCTTTCTACACCGGCAAGATGAAGATCGTCGACACCGCCGGCCGCGTGGACCAGTTCTACCAGCGTTACAAGGCTCGCAAGAAGTAATTCAAGCGATACAGATAGGCAAAAGGCCCGGGTTCAAGGAATCCGGGCCTTTTTTTTGTGGGTGTGGGTGTGGGTGTGGGCGTGGGCTGGCACCGGCCCCTGGCCCCTTGTTCCTGGCCCTGGCCCCTTGTTCCTGGCCCTGGCCCTGAGCCTTGCCTCTGGCCATTAGCCCCATCCCTGCCCCGTCCTTTTGCTCCCGCTGGACGTTTTTTTTGCCCAGCGGCGTCACCTGGAGGCTCTTTTGCTCCCGCTGGAAGTCTTTTCTGTCCAGCAGCGTCACCTGGAGGGCCCTTGCTCCCGCTGGAAGTCTTTTCTGCCCAGCGGCGTCACCTGGAGGCTCTTTTGCTCCCGCTGGAAGTCTTTTCTGTCCAGCGGCATCACCTGGAGGCTCTTTTGCTCCCGCTGGAAGTCTTTTCTGCCCTGCGGGAGCAGTATGTGTGATTATAGCTTTTGGACCGGCCGGTCCAGCAGTTTTGCGGCTTCTTCGTATTTCAGACCGGTGACCCTGGCGAGCTGGTTGACATTGGACGAAAAGCGATACCGTAGTTGGCGCAGAAATTCAACCTTTTGAGTATCATTTAGTTCGCGAAAACCGGCTTTTCCGAAAAGACTTCGGCACAGATCGGGGATAGCTGCAATTACGGTCTGATCCCTGAAGGAAGGCAGACTGTCTTCGGACATTTCCATACGCATCCTGGCTTTTGAGGAATACGTAATATAGTAGTGCATTTTCCGTGGGGACGTGAATACCACCTCTTCCATGTATTTCTTATCCACATAAAAGCTCGGTGAAATATAGCCGGAAGCGTTTAACTGCCATTCTCCGGGTAGAACAATCTTGCTTTTCAGTCTACGAATGCGCTCCCTGTCTGAAATGTTGGCCAGGGGAAGCCCTTGAACAGGCTGGCAATTGAAATAGACATCACCGGATCCCCAAGGATACTGGGTAGGGTAGGAGCATATGTTGGCCGCTACACTGTTGTTGACAACATAAGCCGCCGCCCAAGCTATGCTTTCCGGGTCAATAGGAATCTCACGGATGTCGACATCATTGCCCTTGAGGGTTTTCAGGAATCCGTACTTGCGTTGTAAATAGTTGGAATACCGGCTTTTATAACCATTGATGAAATGCTCTGCTTCTTCCCTGGTGCCGACTATCAGAAAATGAACGTGATTGGACATAAGGATGTGTGCCAGGACTGTGACCTTAGACACGGTGACCTGTACTGCTACATAGTTCATCCCGACAATGAAGTCTGATTCCTCCCGGAACCACAGGCTGTCCTCCAGATGCTCGGAGGTGACCAGCCACACTTTGATTTCTCTTTTCATACTATCATAGTTTAAGTGGGTACGGATACCCGTTATCATTCCCTGCAAAAATAATTATTTTTCCCGTTTTGAGCTCCTGCTGGCAGTCTTTTTCTTCCAGCAGGAGCATAACAGGCGCAAACTGCTGCCGCTGGCAGTCTTTTTCTTCCAGCGGGAGCACGGCAGGCCCAAACTGCTGCTGCTGGCAGTCTTTTTCTTCCAGCGGGAGCATAACAAGCGCAAACTGCTGCTGGCAGTCTTTTTCTTCCAGCAGGAGCACGGCAGGCCCAGACTGCTGCCGCTGGCAGTCTTTTTCTTCCAGCAGGAGCATAACAGGCGCAAACTGCTGCCGCTGGCAGTCTTTTTCTTCCAGCGGGAGCACGGCAGGCCCAAACTGCTGCTGCTG
>JAILIM010000073.1 GCA_024695285.1 Bacteroidales bacterium | reverse complement strand
GAACTGCGCCTTGATGGGCAGGGAAACGCCGTAAACGACGTGCTTGCGCACCCTTCCGATAAGGAAATAATCGAAATCCAGGCCCATACGCTCCACTACGCTGCGCATCAGGTCGGGCGACTGCAGGGCGATGATCTCATTCGCCAGCTTGGAGTTCTGCTGGGTCATACCACCGGCGGACAGCATGGACTCGAGGTCGTTGCTGGTACGCCGCACCGCCGACTCCTTGATGAGGACGGTAGCGGAGCGGGTGTAGATCTTGGGGGCTTTATAGAGATAATAAGCGGCGGCTCCGATGCACAGCACCACGGAAATCACAAACCAATACCATTTCGAAAGGCATTTGAAAATGAAATCGCGGATGTTGAAGCCCTGGACTTCGCCGGCCGCATTCTGGGCGTTATTGAAGTTATCAGCCATATGTTAGTTCATTTTTTGCATATTCATAGCCACCACGGTGATGGTGGACACGAGGGTCGCGGCAAGGGACGCGATGGAGATCCAGAAGGATGTGCTGACGATGTTGTTGCCGTTGACGGTGCTCTGACGGGTGCGCATCACGTTGGGAGACACGTAGATGATGTCGTTCTGGTTGATGTAGTAGACAGGCGAGCTGGCCACGTCGGCGGCGGAACGGAGATCGAGCAGGTAGGTCTTCTGCACCCCGTTGATTTCGCGGAGTACCATAATGTTGTCGCGGCGGCCGAGAATGGTAAGGTCCCCCGCCATTGCAATGGCGTCGAGAATCGTCACCCTGTCGCGGGTGATGGCGTAGCGGCCGGGCTTGTTGATTTCTCCCATGACGGAGAAGAAGAGGTTCATGTAGTCCACGGTTATGACCGGATCACGCACGAGGTCCTGGGCCTGGAGCTCATTCTTGATCTTGGCGGCGACCTCGGCCCTGGTCAGGCCGGCCACGTGGACCTTACCGATGACCGGGAAATCGATGTTGCCGTCGGCATCCACGGTGTAGCCGCTCACGCCGGTGTTGGCAAGGGTTGTGCCTTCACCGGTCGCTCCTACGTAGCGGGACACATAGGGCATGTTGAACTGATTCATCAGCTCTATGCCCTGGCAGTTCACGATGATGGTGATCTTGTCTTCAGGACGGAGACGGATCTGGGTGGTCTCCACATCGTTGGAGATTTCCCTGTCCTGGGAATCCTGGAAATAGACCACGTTGGTGGGGGCTGCGCAAGAAGCCAGCAGCAAAGCTGCCAGACTTGCAAAAAGTATTGAAATCCTGTTCATATGCAATTTTGGTATAATCGTGCAAATATAACGTAATTATACGGGATTAGCAACAATTGGACCTAAGCGATGTGCAGATTTTCTTCGACGTCGGAGTCCTCAGGGCCGAAAGACCTGAGCGTGCGGACAAGATAGTCCAGCATCGAGTCGGAGAACACTCCCTCCGAAGTGTAGATGGCCCTGTCGGCGTCCAGGGCGTCCGCCGCGCCCGAGCAGGAGGCAGGCAGCTGCTCAAGGGACTCCTTAAGTGCTTCATTTGCAGAATCGTGGATATTCACCCCGAGCCCCACATAGGTCCGGCGCGCAACTTCCAGGGCGTCAGGCATTTCGAAGCCCCTGCGGGCAGCGCAGCAAAGGGCTGCCATCAGCAGATAGACATTCGCCGTGGCATCCGAAGCCCTCCACTCAAAAGTCGCCTTGTCGGAGAAATCCCTTGCGGCCACTTCCTCCCCGGGATTGCACTGCGCCGCCATATCGACGCTGCTTGTCCAGCCAAGGGGCACGCGCACGAGCGCGCTGCGGTTGGAGTGCGACCAGCAGAGGGTGGTCGGCGCCTCCTGATTGGGCACCAGGCGCATGAACGACAGCGGGTTGGGATTGCCGAAAGCAGTCAGCGAAGTGCCGGCATCCATGTAGCCCGCAATCGCGCGGCGCACGACGTCGGTGATGTCTCCGCCCTCCACCATGACGCTCCTGCCGTCACGGGTGAACTTGCAGTGCACGTGCATGCCGGATCCGGCTTTGCCTTCGGTGATTTTCGGGGCAAAAGTCAGCGTGACGCCATAATCCCAGGCGAGGCGGCGCATCACCCATTTTGCCAGCACGAGCTGGTCCGCCGCATCGCAAATGTCCACGGGCAGGAACTCTATCTCGTTCTGTTCGAATATCTTGCCGTCGAGCCGGAAGTTACCGACCTCGCTGTGGGCGTATTTGACCATGCCGCCCATTTCCGTGATGAGGCGCACGGCTTCGACCCTAAGGTCCTCGAATTTCACGAAAGGCGCGCTCTCATGGTAGCCCCTCTGGTCGGGGATGCGGTACATGCCGTCATCCTCCGCAATCACGTAATATTCCAGCTCCCCCATGGTCTGCATCTCCAGCCCGGTTTTCTCCCTGAAGACTTTTGCCGCCTTGCGGAGCACATATTCGGGCGAACTTTCGAAAGGCTTGCCCTCACGGTCGAAGAACGAGCAGAGCAGGCCCACCGTCGGCACCTGGGCGAAAGGATCCCGGAATGCAGTCCTGTATCTCGGCACGACGTAGAGATCGCTCTTACCGGCCTCCACGAAAGGGAACAGGCTGGATCCGTCCACCCTCTCCCCTGCTTCCAGGATATTCATGAGGTGTGCTTTATCGCGGACCACGAAATTGAGCGTTTTCAGCCGTCCGTCCCATCCGCAGTAGTGGAAATCTATGAATTCAATTTGATTTTCAATGCAATAGGCCACAAGCTCGGCCTTTGACTTGATGTTAAGCATAGCGGTTATCTGTTTAAAGTTTGCTAATTTAACTATAAAATGCGTATTATTGCACGCATGAAACGAGTATTTTTCACGATTTCCTTCTTTTTTATCGCACTCAGCGCGTACGCCCAGCAGCGCACGCTCCGCATAGACTACATCTTTTCCGGCAATTCCCGCGAAACCTTCATCGCCGTCGACGAATTGCGAATCCTGGAGGGATGGGCGGGAAGGCGTCAGCACCTCTCAGAGCTTCCACTGCGGGGCAACGGTTGCCTGACCATCCGCAGCGCCTCCGACAGCAGCACTCTCTACCGCACATCTTTCAGCACCCTGTTCCAGGAATGGCAGCACACCGAAGAAGCCACCCGCACCAGCCGCAGTTTCGAGAACGTCTTCCTCGTGCCGATGCCTGAATCGCCCGTTCTCGCCACCATTGAACTCTTTGATTCACACGGGAATACCTCTGCTATATCCACACACCCCATAGATCCTTCGGACATACTTCTGCGCCCCGCTTCCAGCACTCCCGCCACCCGCGACATCCATATCGGCGGCCCTGTCGAAGACTGTATCGACGTGGCAATCGTCGCCGAAGGCTACACCGCCGCCGAACTGGAGACCTTCTGGAAAGACGCCAAAGCGGCGGTCGATGCCATACTCTCCCACGAACCCTTCGGCAGCCTGCGCGACCGTTTCAATTTCAGGGCCGTCGGCCTCGTGTCGCGCGACAGCGGCGTCAGCGAGCCGGCCAAAGGCCTGTGGAAAGACACCGCCCTGCATTCCAGCTTCAGCACCTTCTACACCGACCGTTACCTGACCACCCTGAGAATCAAAGACTTGCATGACGCGCTCGCGAGCGTTCCCTACGAGCACATCATTATCCTTGCCAACACCGACAGCTACGGCGGCGGAGGCATCTACAACTCCTACACCCTGACGACTGCCCACCACAAGAAGTTTCGCCCTGTCGTGGCCCACGAGTTCGGCCACAGCTTCGCCGGCCTCGCCGACGAGTATTTCTACGACGACCAGTTCGAGTCTTACTACCCGGCCGATTTCGAGCCCTGGGAGCAGAATATTACGACGATGGTGGATTTCAGCAGTAAGTGGGAGGGTATGCTGGGGACGAAAGGCGTCAGTGTCTTTGAAGGCGGCGGCTACCAGTCGAAAGGCGTCTGGAGGGGGTGCGACAACTGCCGCATGAAAACGAACGAGGCCCCCTCTTTCTGCCCCGTCTGCCAACGCGCCATCGAAAGAATCATTCTTTTTTATTCAAAATAATAATGATACAGAGGCACCGAAGGTGCCGATATAAGGATCTGCTATTGGTATAAAGGTCAGATCGGTATGTCTGGTGCCAAAGCCGTCCCAGGGTAGGTCGGGGATGTGGAAGAGGTGTTTGACGGGATCGAGAAGCCACTTGCCAACATAAGCAGACAAGATGCCGATGCCGGCACCGGCTAGTACGTCGGTGAGCCAGTGTTTGTTGCCCCAGAGCCGCTCGGCACCGGTAAAGGCAGCGACGGCATAGGCGCCGGCGCCCCAGCCCCAGCCGTAATCGATGCCGGTAAGGGCGGCGCCTGTGAAGGCCACAATCGAGTGGCCGGACGGCATGGAGCGCAGGTCGGAGCCGTCGGGACGTTCGCGCTGAACTGCCCATTTCAGGATATACCCCGTCGAAATGCTGCACGCGTGCGAAATGGTCGCTTCAATAGCACGGTCCACGAAAGCGTGCTTCGCCGGCACGCCCGCGAGCCCGAGCCCCAGGTGCATCATTTCCGGCACGAAGCGCGTCACGCTCCCGATATCATAGAACGGCGCCCCCTTCCGCAGGTCATCCTGGATATAGCGGCTCACGCGCACGTCAAATTGCGCCTGTGCGCTCAGGCACAGGCATATACAGAACAATGCAAGCGTCAGCTTCCGGACCACGGCTACGCGATTTGCGGCCTGCCTGGGCGCTCCTTGCGCTCTGCGCCTTCGAGATGGCGCTCAGGCATCTTACCCTCCTGCAGGAAGGCATAGTCGCGGCGCTTGT
>JAILIM010000049.1 GCA_024695285.1 Bacteroidales bacterium | reverse complement strand
GCCGAAGAAGAAGCGGAGCACCTTGGGCTCGTAGATCCACTTGAGGCCGCCGATGAGTTCCCTGTTGTCCCAGAGCCACTTGACGCGGTCGGCGCAGTACTTGACCTGGGAGAGGGTGAAGACGCGGCGGGGCATTGCCAGACGCTGGAGCTCCAGCTCGGCGAAGCGCTCGGTGCCGTCGGGTTCGCGCTGCTCGCTAACGGTACCGCGCTCCATTCCCCTGATACCGCCGGCGATGTAAAGGGCTGCGCCCACCGCCGCGGCGGGATACTGGTCGTGAGGGATGTTGGGAACGATCTCGGAGCAGTTGAGATGGGCTCCTAGGCCGCCTGCAGGCTTGATCACGGGCACGCCGTAGTCGTCGAGTTCCTTGACGAGGTAGGCGATGAATTCAGGACCCTGGCTGATGTATTCCATATCGAGGGACTCCAGCAGGCCGACTGCCATGGCTTCCATCGAACGTACCTCCATGCCGCCGTAGGTGAGGAATCCTTCGTACAGGGGGACGAACTCCATCATCTCGTCGGTGAACTTCTTGTCGTGGGAGGTGATGATGCCGCCACGGGAGAAGCCGAGCTTGCGGGCGGAGAAGTAGATGATGTCGAAGCGGTCTGCCAGCACGTGGTAGATCTCCTTGGTGGTCATATACTTGCAGCGGGGCTCGCGGGTCTTCATGAAGTAGACGTTGTCCTGGAGCAGGGAGGCGTCGAGTATGCTCCTGATGCCGAATTCGTGGCAGATGTCGGTGACGGCGAGCATATTCTCGAGCGACACAGGCTGGCCGCCGATGAGGTTGGTGCCGGCCTCGACGCGCACGAAGGCGACCTTCTCGGGACCGAGGTCCTTGATGCACTTGCGGAGGGCCTTGAGGTCGAAGTTACCCTTGAACGGGTCGTCGGTCTGGGGGATGAGGCCCTTCTTGTCCACGAGCTCGACCACCTCGCCGCCCAGGCGGGTGATGTGTGCCTTGGCGGTGGTGAAGTGGAAGTTCATGAGGGTGTACATTCCGGGCTTGACATAAGCCTCTGCCAGTATGTTTTCTGCGGCACGTCCCTGGTGTGCGGGAAGGACGTTCTCGGTGCCGAATACCTCCTTGACGGCCGCCTTGACGCGGTTGAAGGTCTCGGAGCCGGCATAGGAGTCGTCGGCGATGCTCATCGACGCGACCTGCTCGTCGGACATTCCGTTGACGCCGGAATCGGTGAGCATATCGAGATATATGTCCTTGTTCTGCAGAAGGAAGGTGTTGTTTCCCGCTTCTTGGATCTTCTTAAGACGCTCCTCCACGGGCAGGAGGGTGAGCTTCTGGACTACACGGACTTTGTGCATTTCCAGGGGAACCTGGTTCTCAGGCTGGTAGAATTTTACTGGCATAACACTAAAACTAAATATCTTGGTCGGTAAAGGTAGGCATAATTTTTTAAAAAATACGCTAACGCTGCTTCGGAGGGTCGATCCGGGCGTATTTTCGGGTATCGGAAACGATGGTGCAGACATAAATGATGGCCAGCACCACGATGATCAGCAGGCAGGCGAAGTCGAGCGCGTGCATCGTGACGGCCTTCCCGACAAGCGTTATTTCATATTCGAGAGCCCGGAACGACGGGATGAAAATCAGGAGCAGATTGACGATGACCATCAGCAGACGGAACTCCGTCGGGCCCATCTTGGCATAGGTGAGCTTGAATTCGCTCTTCAGGTGGGCGTTGATGCTCACGTTGATAGTAAGCATGAGGTACAGGGCGAAGGCGATCATAGCGAAACCCAGGTGCACGTAACCGGAAAGGCCGGCGCCGACGAACATCATCATCTCGTTGACGCAGTCCAGGGTATGATCGATGTAATAGCCGTAAACCGGCCTCTGGGTGTTGCGCACGCGGGCAAGCGTACCGTCGAGCGAATCGCCGAACCAGTTGACGAAAAGGCCCAGAGTGCAGAGCCAAAGCCAGCGGTAATCGTTTGCGGAAAGTGCGTATCCGGCTCCGATGAGCGCGGCCCCGAACACTCCCACGAGCGTGAGCATATCGGACGTCACCCAGCGCGGCATGCGTTCGGCCATCCAGATAAGCGCCTTGCGCTCGATGCCGTTCAGTACCGAAGTCTGTATCCTCTGTGCCTGTTGTTGATTTTCCATAAGCGTCAGAATTGGGCCGAACCGATACGGGCGAAGCTTTCTGCGGCGCGGGCAAGAAGGCCACGGCGCTTCCAGGCGGCGAGGTCCATATAGTCGGACTGCGCCTCGTCGGCGGCAAAGATTGACTTCATCTGCAGGGCGTAAGCCCCGTCGTCGATGAATGCGTTTATTTCGTAATTGAGTTTATAGCTGCGCGGGTCGATGTTGGCGGTGCCGACCGTCACGTAGCGGTCGTCGCAAACCACCGTTTTGGAATGCATATAGCCGCTGCGGTAACGGGAGATGCGCACTCCGGCCTCCAGCAACTCCTCCACATAGGAATTGGAGCAGAGCGGCGTGAGCACTCCCCTGTCGCCCCGCGGAGGAATGATGATGCGGACGTCAACCCCGCGGCCGGCGGCGGCAAGGAGCGAATCCCGCACCTCCCGCGTGGGGATGAGGTAGGGCGATTCCAGCCAGGCGTAATGCCTGCTGGCGTCGAGCATGCCGCAGATACGCTGCATGATCCGGGGGCCGTCGCCTTTAGGTCCGGAGCAGACTATGTCCACGTTGACATTGCCGGCAGGGGGCTGCGGTGGAAAGTACGATGCGTCGGCCAGGAGCTCGCCGCCCTTGTACGCCCAGTCGCGGACGAAGGCAAATTCGCATCCGGTCACAGCGGGGCCCTCGATGCGGATATGGGTATCCCGCCAGATCCCCCACCCGAGGCCAATGCCGTAGCGTTCGGCTATGTTCATCCCGCCCATGTATGCCACCCGGCCGTCGACGACCACGATCTTGCGGTGATTGCGGTAATTGTCGGACGGTATCAGGAAAGGTATGTGCATGGGCGAGAAGAGCTTGACATGGATGCCCCTGGCGCGCAATTCATCGTAGAAGCGCGTGCGGTCCATGTTGACGGCATGGTCGACCAGGATGCGGACCTCCACTCCGGCTGCGGCCTTGCGCGCCAGACGCTCCGCCACGCGGCGGCAGACCTCGTCGTCTTCGTATTTATAAAACAGCAGGTGGACGTACTTCTGTGCCGTTTCTATGTCCTCCTCCATCCTTGCGACCATAGGGTTGAAGGCGGTGAAGGTCTCCAGGGAATTGCCGATGCAGGTATCTTCCGGGAGGTGCTTCAGCAAGGCCTCCTCCCGGTCCTGCGGGATGAGGGGCCGGGGCGCACCGGGCGGGGCGGAAAGCCACGCCGCGTACGCCACCAGCGCCAGCAGGACAGCGATCAGGATGATTCCTCCGGTATTCATCGGCAATGTTGCGCGCAGGGGACCTGTACGGCGTTACTGCACCTCAGGAGCGACCGTTGAACCGACGGGTACCAGGCGGCAGTTGTCCACGTAATAGTAGCCGTAGAAGTCCCCGTCGCGGATGACAGGCTGCTGATCATACGGGGCCTGGATGTAAGCCAGGATGGAGTAACTGGTACCGTTCACCTCGACAGGAAGCTCCCGCGACAGGTGGATTTCGTTCATGCCCTTCGACAGCTGGTACATCTTTCCGGCAATGTTGCCACTGCCTTCGTTTATCATATAATGGGCGACGTTCTTGTAGGTATTCTCCCAGACATTAATGCCCGTTACATTCCTGGCATTCTCCGTAACATATACCGCAATCTGGTAAGGCTGGGCGATATAGGCATAGACAGACAGGTCCACGGAAAGGGTCTTGCCTTCGACACTGGAAGACAGGCCTATGGAAGTCAGCGTCGGATAAACGTCATCCGATTCGGCTGCAAACACAGGAACCATATCCTTCATCAGGCTCTTCACCTGGCGTCTGCCATCGAAGTAATAATAAAAGTCGGGGTATTTATTCTTGTATTGCGTGTGTTCTGTATAGCACTCGTTCCACCCATTGGTTTGGTCATGGAAGAGGCATACATATTCGAACAGGTCGCCGTACTTCGCCTTGTTCTCGGCAAGTTCGACCGGCCACGCTCCGGAATTGCAGTCGGTGGACATGTTGGCGAGAACCAGGTGGTGACGGACGATGGACGGATAGTTTGCAAGGGGCTCGCCAGCGGCCTGAGTGACCGTAACGGGAACCGTTCCACCCTCGCTGGTCACGTTGATGGTTGCGGTCCTGGCGGCGCCATAATTGCGTTTGACCACGAAGGTGTGGGTACACTTGTCGGAAACCGGATCGCCGGCTCCGCCCATATCAACCAGCCAGTCCTGTTCGCATGTGACAGTATATTCCTTGCCGCACTTCACGTCGAATATGGCCTCACCGCCGTACTTCGGAAGATCGATGCTGGTCGGAGTCACATCAGGTGCAGGAACTTTCCATTCGCAGCCGCTGTCGGCCTCCATCAGGGTCTTGAAACGTCCCGGTTTGATCCAGATGCTCTGGCTGCCGGAGGGAACCACGGAACGTTTGGCAACGGAACCGTCGGTCTTTTCGAAACCGAAGGAGATGCCTCCCATCAAATTGGTGGCAGGAACCACAAAATAATAAGTTTCACCAGGCGTGAAAGTGCCGCCCTGCGGAATCATTTCCAGGGTTTTATAGAAGGTGCCACTATAAGACGAGGGCTGGGATGTACCGTCGGGATATACGCAGATATCCATCTTGGAACTTGCAAAGAAGTCATTCTTGTATTTCTCGCCGCAGGTGATGGTGACCTTTGAAACATTCTCGCTGACCACCGAGAACTTGATGCCGCCGAATGGATACGAGAAGGAGAAGTGGTCGTTCTTTGACCAGGCCATGGCTACCCATAAGGAAGGATCGAAGGTGCCCGGTATACCCTGCTGGACATCGGTAAAGTTCGCGCTGAAAGTGAACTTGTTAATATATGAGCTCGGCGGCTGGAAGGTTGACGAGAAACTGCCGCCCCTGCCCGCAACATACGGAAAAATGGCGATATGTTCCAGCGTCGCATCGCTCCAGACTTCTGTCAGGTGGGCATAATACTCTGCCGGCTCCCAGCCACTGGGAACCACCGCACTGAACTTGGTCGTGCAGGCGGGGGCGTCGAGCATTGCGGTGAACCGCTCGTTTCTGTCGACTTGAGTACCATCCTCCTGGATAACGAACACTCCTATTTCGTCTCCCGGGCTCCAGTACATCTTGCCGGCGCCGTCGCGCTCCATGCGGGTGTCCGGACTGCCGCAGTCGGCTGAAATGACAAACTCCTCACCGAACACGGGTGCTGGAGCGGTTTCTACGTCCACCTTGCAGGAGGCGGCCGCTATCGACATCAGCGCGAGCGCTGTAAGTACTTGTTTTTTCATAACCTTTCCTCCTTTAAGTAAACATGGGTTCATCAATGACGTCGATCAGCTCGCCGTCTTTCAGGCTGTCGCAAATCAAAAGGCAGGGAAGCATTTCCTCAACCTCGATACACGGTTTGATATACTTTATTTCCATATGTTTATGTAGTTGTCGAAAATAGCCCGCAAAACACAAATATATTACTTTTAAATCGCAAATCCTATGGTTTCCGCCCTAAATCGCCGGAATCACCACCCTGGAGTCGCTCCAGACCTTGATTTCGCAGGGGCGGTAGTCCGTGGCGGGGACGGTGTAGGGATTCTCCTGGAAGAACTGCGGCGAAGTGGCCATCAGGGGGAACCAGGAAGACTGGATCTGCACGACTATGCGGTGGCCTTTCTGGAAGATGTGGGCTATGTCGTTGAGGGTGAAGTCGATGGCCGTGCGCTCTCCGGGCGTGACGGGCTCGGGGGCGGACAGGCTGTGGCGGTAGCGGGCGCGGAAAGAATCGCCCCGCACCAGCATGCGGTAGCCGTCAGGCCGCTCGTCGATTATCTTCACGATGAAATCGGCATCCGTGGTGGAAAGCGACACCACCAGGTGCACCGGCACCGGGCCCTCGGAAAGCAGGTCCTCCTTCAGGGGATCGCCACTATAGACCAGGACATCTTTACGGCTGCTCGCAAACCGCTGGTCTGCAGCCATATAGCTTGCGTTGCGGCGGTTGCCCATATCCCCCATATAGGGTACGGGATCCGAGGGATCGGAGACATATTGCCTGGCCCTGGGGGAGCCGCAAGGGCGCTTCCTGGAAAGGGTCTTGCCGGCAAGATAAAGAGATATCCCGCGGCGCTGCCCCAGCGGCCATTCCGAATACTCCTTCCAGTCCTGGTTAGCGTCGTAGGCAGTGCTGCCGTCCAGGGCCCGGGAAGGGAGGATGTGCACAGGAGCCGGCCTCGCCCCCTTGCCTTCCAGATAATATGCAAAGAACGGATACTCAATCTCTTCCATAAAAAAGTCAGTCGAGCCCACTCCGAAATATGAGTCGCCGAGACCGGTGTATTTCGAATCCTGCCATCCCCCGTGCGACCACGGGCCATACACAAAATACGCCTCTGTCGAGGGCGACTGGCGGCGCAGTGCGGCATACGTCTCTATTGCACCGTAGCAGTCTTCCGCATCATAGTTGCCGCCCACCACCATCACGGCCGGACGCACGTTGCGAAGCCTCAGGGCCACGTTGCGTTCGGCCCACCAGGAATCGTAGTCGGGATGCTCCAGCATCTCTTCCCAGAAGGGGAGGCGCTCCCCGAAGTTTGCCGCCAGCGACTGGAAATCAGGGAATTGCATATAGTAGCTGTAGATGTCGCGGTCGATCTTCACCAGGGCTTTCGGTCCCTTCTCCGAGGGCTCCCCGCGGACGCGGAAGAAACTGCTGGCAAAGGAGCAGGCGTCCAGCATCCACACCCCGTTGTGGTGGAAGTCGTCTCCCCGCCACCAGTCGGTCACCGGCGCCTGGGGCGAGACCGCCTTGATGGCCGGGTGCCCGCTGAGGCCGGCGAGCGTGGCGTAGAATCCCGGGTACGATACGCCCTTCACGCCCACGGCTCCGTTCGTCCTCGTGTGCCTGAGCAGCCATTCCACCGTGTCGTAGCTGTCCGTGGCTTCGTCCGCCTGCTTCCATTCCGAGCCGAAGGCCTTGAGCGGCCGTATGTTTTCGTATGTCCCTTCGCTCAGGTAGGTGCCCCGAACGCTTTGGAACACAATGATATAGTGGTTCAGCGCAAACATCCTCATCCAGCTCTTCAGGCTCCCGGCGAACTCCGCCCCATAAGGCCTGACTCCATAGGGAGTCCGGAGCATTATGACCGGGTGCGGCAGGGAATCTGCCGGCTCATACACGGAAGTGTGGAGCCGCACGCCGTCCCGCATCGGGATTAACACTTCACGTTTGGTGTAATTCTCCTTCAGCCATTCGTCCGTCGGTCCGGCTACAGACGCGCGGCCCGGTGCGCTCCCGCCCAGCAGGAGCAGGACAAAAGCAATAAATAAAAATGACTTTTTCATAACGAAGGGATGCTATTTTTTCATTTTCTGCCGGCGGGTTTCGGCGGTGTCGCGGCCGAAGAGGGTGCGGTTGCCCTCGATGCTCCTCCAATAGTCCGGATTGAAGTCCGAAGGGCTGACAAAGGGCCCCGGTCCCGGCTGGAAGCACAGGTAGCGTATGGGGTAGCCCTGTTCGCGGAACATCTTTTCGTAGAAGGTCTGCACCTCGGTAAGGCACGGCGCAAAGCGCTCAGGCTCAGCGTATAGGTTCTCCGAGCAG
This sequence comes from Bacteroidales bacterium, assembly GCA_024695285.1. The sequence continues at coordinate 18,006 of JAILIM010000049.1, read as the reverse complement.
GCCAGCACCGGCAGTCCGTTCGCCCGGCACACGGCGAGCGTGTACTGGTAGAGGAACTGCGAGTCTGTCTTGAGGTGGATTTTGCCTCCGGAGGCGAGGAAGCGGCTGTATCGCTCCAGAAACACGGGTGAACTGAGCCGGGAATTCTCGCTCTTCACCTGCGGGTCGGAGAATGTCAGCCATATCTCGGAAACCTCGCCCGGAGCGAAGAACGCGCTGATGAATTCAATGCGGGTGCGGAGGAAGCCGACGTTGCCCAGGCCGTGCTCGGTGGCGTATTTCGCCCCCTTCCAGAGGCGCGCTCCCTTGATGTCCACGCCCACGTAGTTGCAGCCGGGCTCGCGCTGCGCCAGGTCGATGGTGTATTCCCCCTTGCCGCATCCAAGTTCCAGCACCAACGGGGCGTCAGGCCTCGCGAAGCGCTCCCCCCAGTGCCCCTTGACGGGGTGGTCGCGCAAAGCGAAATACCCGTCCTTCAGCAACTCCTCCGCCGACGGCTGCAGCAGGCAGGAAAAAGTCTCGTTTTCCGCGAATTTCCGTAGTTTGTCGTGTCCCATATGCCACAAAAGTAATGATTTTTGTATCTTCATCCAAAAATGCCTATTTTTGTAAGTTATGAAGAAAACAGTACTCGTATCCGGCGGAGCCGGATTCATCGGGAGCCACGTGACTGTGGAGCTCACGCAGGCGGGCTACGACGTGGTCATCGCCGACAACATGTCCAATTGCGACGAAACCAACTACAAGGGTGTCTGTTCCATACTCGGGAAGCAGCTTCCGTTTGAAAAGATAGATTTCTGTGATGCGGCCGCCGTGGAGGCGCTGTTCAACCGCTATACCATCGACGCCGTGATCCACTTCGCGGCATTCAAGGCCGTCGGTGAGTCCGTGGACGAGCCCTTGATGTACTACAGGAACAACCTGGATTCCTTCCTCAACGTGCTGGAAGCGGCCAGGAAGCATGGCACCCACGTCCTCTTCTCCTCCTCCGCAACAGTGTATGGCGAGCCGGAGAAGACCCCGGTCACGGAGGAATCCCCCCGCCAGGAAGCCACGTCGCCCTACGGCAACACCAAGCAGATGTGCGAGGACTTCCTGCGTGACTGCGTCAAGGCCTATGGCATGCACGGCATAGCCCTGCGCTACTTCAATCCCATAGGCGCCCACCCGTCCGCCCTGATCGGCGAGCTGCCCCGAGGCGTGCCCAACAACCTCGTGCCTTTCATCACCCAGACCGCCATCGGCAAGCGCGAGTGCCTGAGCATCTTCGGCAACGACTACCCCACCCCGGACGGCACCTGCCTGCGCGACTACATCGACATCGTCGACCTCGCCCGAGCCCACGTCTGCGCCGTGACCCGCATGATTGAGGATCGCATGGACAAGCCCTATGAGATCTTCAACATCGGCACCGGCCGCCCCCTGTCCGTGCTCGAACTGGTGACTTCCTTTGAAAAGGTCAACAATCTGAAGCTCAACTACCGCATAGCCCCCCGCAGGCCCGGCGACGTGACTGCCATCTGGGCCGACCCCACCCTCGCCAACGAAAAGCTCGGCTGGAAAGCCACCCGCACCGTCGAAGAGACCCTCGCCTCCGCGTGGGCCTGGGAAAAGCATCTGGCCGGCCGGGAATAATTGTGGAACAAGCTTTGCAACTTGTGTCAATCCGTATGAGAACCAAGATAAGAATTATCCTTGCCGCGGCGCTGCTGGCCCTGCCCATCATGGCGTCCGCGCAGAAATACCGCGGGGTCGTGGACAAGTCCGTGGCCGTGGTCGGCGGCGAACTGATCACACTCTCCGAGATAGAACAGGAAGTCCAGATGATGAACGCCCGCGGTTATGCGTCCGACCGCAACATCCGCTGCGAGCTCCTCGAGAATATGATGAAGAGCAAACTCTTCCTCATGCAGTCCCGTCTCGACTCCCTGACCGTGAACCAGGAAATGGTAGAGGCGCAACTCACCCAGCAGATGGACCAGGTGCGCACGGCACTCGGCGGCGACGAGGGAGTGGAGGAGTACTTCCACAAGCCAGTCTACAAGCTCCGCCAGGAGTGGCGCAAGCAGATCGAGGACAACACCCTCACCCAGCAGGAGCAGCAGGAAATCGCCCGCAAGATCCCGGAGGTGACGCCCTACGACGTGAAGCAGTACCTCGACACCACCTCGGTGGACCGCCTCCCCGTGGTGCCTATCAAGTACAAGATCAGCCAGATATGCATCTACCCCGATCGCGAGGCGGCGGCACTTGCCGTGAAGGAAAGGCTGCTTTCCATCCGTGAGCGCATCATCAACGGCGAGAAGTTCGCAACACTTGCCCGCCTCTATTCCGAAGATCCCGGCAGCGCCCGCAAGGGAGGTGAGCTCGGCATGGCCTCCAAGTCCATCTTCTGGCCGGCCTTCTCCGACGCCGCCATGGCCCTCAAGCCCGGTGCCATCTCCCAGATAGTCGAGACCCCGGACGGATTCCACATCATCGAAGTCATTGAAAAGAAGGGAGATATGTTCAACGCAAGGCACATACTCCTGAAGCCCCGCTACACCGCCGAAGACCGCGATAAGGCCTTCCGGAAGCTAGACTCCCTGAAGACCGCCATCACCGACACCCTCATCACCTTCGAGCTCGCGGCCCGCTTCTATTCCCAGGACTTCGCGACCCGCACCAACGGCGGCCAGATGGCCGACCCCAACACCGGATCCGCCTACTTCGAAATCGACCAGTTGAAGCCCCAGGACTACGCCGCTGTCAAGGATCTCCAGCCCGGCCAGATCTCCGAGCCCGTAGAATCCCTCGACAACGAGGGCCGCAATGGCAACCTGGTCTACAAGATCCTCCGCCTCGACAGCATAGTCCCGTCGCACACGGCCAGTTTTGAGCACGACTACACCGAGTTGCAGAACGACGTCCGCCAGGCCAAGCAGATACAGGCCATCGACGACTTCATCACCGAAAAGATTAAAGTAACCTACATCAAGATTGATCCTCTCTTCCAGGATTGCGAATTCGAGTTGCCCGGATGGAAGTCAAAGTTCGTCAAAGACTGATCGTTGCGCTCGCCCTGGCACTGGTTTTTGCCGCGACGCCGCTGTCCGCACATCCCCGCAAGGAGAAGTCGGACAGCCTCGTGCGTCTGATGAAGGCGGAGTCGATACAGCAGCTGATGCTCTACGGCCAGCAGCACCGCAAGGCCGTGGCCTCCACCTTCCTCCACAACGGCACCTACCTCATCAGCGACACAGCCCTTTGGAACGTCGAGACCAAGGTCATCAAGGCCCGGGGGCACGTCAAGGTGATACAGGACGAGACCGTGCTGACCTCCGACAAGCTCGATTATTTCATTGACGACGACCTCGCGCAGTTCAGCGGCACCCTCGTGCAGCTGCAGAACAAGAAGAAAAACACCCTCCGCACCCGCTATCTCGACTACAATACCCGAGACAGCGTGGCCGTGTTCCGTAACGGTGCCTCGATGCGCGACGAGAAAGGGCAGATAATCGAAAGCCTTTCCGGCTCCTACAGGTCCAAGGACAAGATGTTCACCTTTCAGGACAACGTGAACATGTTTTCGGATTCGGTGTTTGTCAAAACCGACAGGCTTTTCTATTACTCCGACGCGGAAAGGGCCGTGTTCCCGGATTACATCGATTTCTGGAAAGGCGGCAACATGCTGTCCGCCCGCGAGGGATGGTACGACAGGATGATAGAGACTTTCTTCTTCACCCGCGACGTCCACGGACTCACCCAGGACCAGGAAATGTGGTCCGACTCCCTCTACTACTACCAAAACACCGGAAACATCCTGCTCGCCGGCAAGGCCCAGATACAGGATCCGTCACGCAAAGTGACTGCCGTCGCCGACCGCATATTCTATGACGACACCCTGTCGCAGGTGATGCTCCGCCGGCGCGCGGCCGTTACGATGGAAACGACGCACAAAGAGCGCACCGACACCATCTACATGGGCGCCGACACGCTGATCTACAGGACGATACGCCGCTGCGACATACCCGAAGGCACCGTCAAGGCCTGCGAGACGCGGCTTGCAGACATACTCACCGACGCGGTCACGGAGTTCCGGCGCAAGGCGGCGGAAGCGGCGGCGAAGGCGGCAGAGGAGGCCTCCAAGACGCTTGGCGACACCACGCCGCAAGGCGGTGGCGGCCAGAAGGGCGGAGGCCGCGGCGGCAAGGGCATGAAGGGCGGCGCTCCAGGAGGCGTCGGTGCGCCGGAAGGTGCCGAAGAGGCCCGGGAAGAGCCCGAGCCGGTGAAGGAGGCCGAAGCGGAAGCCCCGGCGAAGGAAGCTGCCGCCGCCGACCCCGATTCACTGAAAAAGCAGCTGACGGCCCCGCTCGACAGCGCCGTCGCGGCAATCGACCGTCTCGTCGGCGCCGACCGGCCAGAAGGAGACATGGATATGGACGCTCCGGCGGACTCCCTGAAGGCGCCCGCGGATACGCTGAAAGCGTTGGCTGACACCCTGAAGGCCGCGGCCGATACGGTCGGCGTGCCTGCCGACACTCTGGGCGTTCCGGCCGACTCCGCCGCCGCTGCCGACACGGTCAAGGTGGAGCCCCCGAAGGACACCACGGAACTGGGCTTCATGTACGGCATCCGCAATGTCAGGATCTTCCGCAATGACATACAGATACGCTGTGACTCAATGGCTTATTGCGACCTTGACTCCATCGCGAGGTTCTACCTGGACCCCGTGGTCTGGAATGAAGGCAACCGTCAGTACACCTCCGACAGCCTTTTCGTGCTGGTCGGCCAGGGCGGCCCCCGCAAGGCCAGCCTGCAGTCCAACGCCTTCGTGATCACCCAGCAGGACACCATCTGCTACGACCAGATCAAGGGCGCCGAGGTCATGGCCTATTTCGACACCCTCGACAACTCGCTCAGCCGTTTTGACGCCCTTGGAGGTGCCTCTGCGCTGTTCTTCATCGAGGAAGGCGGCGTCCTTGCCACGGTCAACAAAGTGGAGTCCAAGATGCTCAGCGGACTCATCAAGGACAACAACATCGACCAGGTCTACTACTTCGAGCAGCCCAAGAACAACGCCTATCCAGTGGTCCAGCTGCCCGAGTCGGAAAAGAGGATGAAGGGCTTCGAATGGCGTCCCGACGAGAGGCCGAAGACCCCGGCGGACATCACCACAATCCCTATCCTCAGATCACTCAGGGATGATTACCTGTCCAGGCCGAGGGCAAAATTCACCCAGACCGAGATATACTTCCCTGGCTACATGCCCCGGATACGGCGTGAAATAGCCATACGCGACTCCCTGGCGAAGATTCCGAAACCGGAGCCGAGGAAGCCGGTGCTGACCGACAGCCTGTCCCTGAACGACTCCATTCCGAAGCTGGATTCCCTGGCCCTGGTGAATGCCGCCGACAGCCTTGCCGTGCTGGATTCTCTTGCCCGTGACGTCGTTGCGCAGGACAGCCTGGCCGTCACGCAGCCCCGCGACACCACGGCTAAGGCCACGCCGGATGAAGATCCGCTCGCCGTCGCGACAGTGGATCCCAAGCAGAAACGCAAGGAGGAGTTGGATCAGAAGCGCAAGCTCAGGCAGGCTGCGCGCGACGCCCGCATTGCGGAGCGCGAAAGGCGCTGGGCGGAGCTGGACAAGCAGGATTCCCTTAAGGCGGTCGCCAAGCAGCAGAAGCTCCTGGAGAAGGAACGAGCAAAGAAACTGCGCCAGTTGCTTGCCATCCAGAAGCAGGAGCGCAAGGACTCGATCAAACTGCAGAGATACATTGAAAAATACAGGAAACAGTATGAAAGAGAGCAAAAACGTAAAGCTGCCCGAGAACGCGCACCGGGAGTTGAAAGCGGGGGAGAAGTACCAGCCCCTGCTCAGCCCGAAGAGCAGCCCGGCGGAGGTGACGCCATACTCCGTGACGATGGGTCTGCTGATGACCATCCTGTTCTCGGCGGCAGCCGCCTATCTGGGGCTTAAGGTCGGACAGGTATTCGAGGCTGCAATCCCCATCGCCATCATAGCCGTCGGTGTGACCGGCATCCTGGGCAAGAAGGACGGCTTGGCGCAGAACGTCATCATCCAGAGTATCGGAGCCTGCTCAGGCGTAGTCGTGGCAGGTGCCATATTCACGCTGCCGGCCATCTACATCCTCGGCCTGGACGTGAATTTCTGGCAGATGTTCCTCAGTTCCCTGCTGGGTGGCGCCATAGGAATCCTGTTCCTGATTCCCTTCCGTAAGTATTTCGTGCAGGAGATGCACGGCAAATATCCCTTCCCTGAAGCCACTGCGACCACCCAGGTGCTCGTCAGCGGCGAGGGCGGCGGCAGCAGCGCCAAGACCCTCGTGGTGGCCGGTCTGATCGGAGGTCTCTACGACTTCGTGGTGGCCACTTTCGGCGCCTGGGCGGAGACCATAAGCACCACCGTGATGCACTGGGGGCAGGTCGTGGCCGACAAGGCCAAACTCGTTGTGAAGCTTAACACCGGCGCCGCCGTGCTCGGCCTGGGCTACATCATCGGCCTCAAGTACGCCTTCATCATCTGCTGCGGCTCCTTCCTCGTATGGTTCGTGATCATACCGCTGATGAACCTCATCTGGGGCGGGCAGGTGCTTGATTTTATGGGTACGGGCCTGGCTACAGCCGTCGGTGACATGGCTCCCGAGCAGATATTCAAGGAGTACGCCCGCCACATCGGCATAGGCGGCATCGCGACCGCCGGCATCATCGGCATCATAAAGAGCGCCGGCGTGATCAAGAGTGCCGTCGGGCTCGCCGTGGGTGAGTTCAAGCGCAAGCCGGGGGAGACAGCGGCCGAATCGGAGCGCACGCAGGAGGACCTTTCGATGCGCACCGTGATTTTCGGTATCATCATCGCCCTGCTCGCCATATTCGCATTCTTCGGTTTCGGCGGAGTGGTCGGCAACATCTGGCAGGCTGTAATCGCCCTGCTGATCGTGGCGCTGATTGCGTTCCTGTTCACGACCGTGGCCGCAAACGCCATCGCCATAGTGGGCACGAACCCCGTCAGCGGCATGACCATCATGACGCTGATAATCACAGCGTTGGTGCTGGTGGCCGTGGGCCTTAAGGGCAATGCCGGAATGGTGGCTGCAATGGTCATAGGAGGTGTGGTCTGCACCGCCCTGAGTACCGCCGGCGGCCTTATCACCGACTTCAAGATAGGTTACTGGATAGGCACGACGCCCCGCAAGCAGGAGACCTGGAAGTTCGTGGGCGTGGCCGTTGCGGCGGCGACCGTGGGAGGAGTGATGCTGGTGCTGAACAAGACCTACGGATTCACCGGGGACGGAGCCCTCGTGGCCCCGCAGGCAAATGCCATGGCGGCCGTGATACAGCCCATGATGAACGGGGGTAACGCTCCCTGGCTGCTCTACGGCATCGGTGCCTTGATTGCAATTGCGCTGACGCTGTTCAAGGTGCCCGCGCTCGCTTTCTGTCTGGGTATGTTCATCCCCATCGACCTTAACCTCCCGCTGCTCGTGGGCGGTGCGGTTTCGTGGTTCGTGAGCACCCGCAGCAAAGACGCCGAGGTGAACCGCCAGCGTCAGGAGAAGGGCACGCTGATAGCCAGCGGCTTCATCGCCGGCGGCGCCCTGATGGGTGTCGTGTCCGCCATCCTGAAATTCGCCGGCGTGGACTGGTTCATGCATTCGTGGAATGCGGTCGGCGCTGCCGGTGCCTCGCCTGCTGAAATGATTGCCGTGGTGCCGTTCCTCGCCATCATCGGATATATGGTTTATGCATCTTTAAAGAAGTCAAAATGAATATAGTAGATCGTTTCCTGCGTTATGTCGCAGTGGATACCCAGTCCAACGAAGAGTCCGCTTCCCAGCCTTCCGAGGCAAAGGAGCTGGTGCTCCTTCAGATGCTCCGTGACGAACTGCTCGAAATGGGCGTCGAGGCCAACCTCGACGAGTTCGGCTACGTAATGGCAAGCATACCTTCCAACATCGACAGGGAAGTGCCCAAAATCGGTTTCATCGCCCACGTCGACACGGCCCCTGATGCCAGCGGCAAGGATATCAAGCCTCAGATAATCAAGGACTACGACGGCTCGGCGATAGAGCTGAAGGGCGTGCCCGGACTCAAACTCGATCCGGCTGATTTCCCTGAACTGCTGCGCCACAAGGGAGAGACGCTGATTACCACCGACGGCACCACACTTCTGGGCGCCGACGACAAGGCCGGCGTGGCCGAAATCATGGATGCTGTCCGGTACATAATGGAGCACCCGGAATTCAAGCACGGCGAGATCAAGATCGGCTTCACCCCCGACGAGGAGATAGGCCGCGGCGTCGTGAAATTCGACGTGAAGCGCTTCGGCGCTGACTATGCCTACACAATGGACGGCGGCGAGGTCGGCGAGCTGGAGTTCGAGAACTTCAACGCCGCTTCGGCTGTGGTCCGCATCCAGGGACGCAACGTCCACCCCGGCTACGCCAAGGGCAAGATGCTGAATGCCATACTGATAGGACAGGAGCTCATATCCCTGCTGCCTGTCGGCCAGCGTCCCGAATTCACACAGGATTACGAGGGCTTCTTCCATATCGTGGGCTTCAAGGGCACCGTCGAGGAAAGCACCCTGACCTGGATTATCCGCGACCACGACTGCAAGCTGTTCGAGGACAAGAAGGCCCGTATCCTGCAGTGCTGCGACTTCATCAACGCCAAATACGGCGCAGGCACGGCCAATCCCGTGGTCAAGGACCAGTACTACAATATGCGTGAGATGGTGGAACCCCACTACCACGTGGTCGAGAAGGCCGTCAAGGCTATGGAAATGGCAGGCGTGAAGCCTCACATCCAGCCTATACGCGGCGGCACCGACGGCGCCAACCTGTCGTTCAAGGGTCTCCCATGCCCGAACATCTTCGCCGGCGGCCTGAATTTCCACGGCAAGTTCGAGTGGATACCCGTCGAGTCGATGGAGAAGGCCTCTGCCGTGATCCTGAACATAATGAAGCTCTACGCCGAATGAAACGGTTTTTCCTGGTTTTGGCGCTGCTGGCGGCGGGACTGCCGGCCGCTTTCGGACAGGGCTCCCGTGAGGACGGCCTGTGGATAATAAAGAAGGGTGACGCTGTGGACCGCAGCGGCATGGTGGAGGGTGACGCTTTCGTGTTCTCCCGCCCCGTCAGCACTCTTTCCAAGGGTTCCTGGGTGGAGTTCGGAGTGACCATTGAAAACACCGGCGAGCAGGCTCCGCTGCATTATATGGTGGAGTTCTTCGACGGCGGGCAGTGGGTGTCAGACCCCGATTTCATCTATAACGACGGCCTCTCCGACTATTCATTCTACACCGTCACCCCGGCAGTGCGCCACCCGTCCGTGTACCTGACGACCTACCGCCTGCGCAAGGAGGTGCGCGACACCTTGAAGGTGCGCTGCCGCGTGTGCAGCAGCTATGCTGCCGACCGCACCACGCTCGACGCCGCCTCTCCCGAGAACCGCACCGGCCTGAAGAAAAAGAGCTACGTGGGCGCCTACCTGCAGCCGCTCGGCCGCCGCTGCGTGCCGCACACCAGGAACGTGCTCCTGGTTGGTAATTCCTTTACCTACTACCACGGCGAACCCCTTATCCTTGAGGAAATTGCATTCTCACAGGGCTGGCGGCTAAACATTTCCGCCTCCCTGAAGGGCGGGCAGACCTACCGCCAGCACTGCGGCCTCCCGCTGACCGAGCGCACCTGCACCTTCCGCACCTACGACTACGCGTTCCTCCAGGGCCAGAGCCAGGAGCCGGCGCAGTTTGCCGCCGACCCGGAGGGCAAGAAGGACGTCCAGGACGCCTTCGTGCAGCTCTGCGGGCTTATCCGGACAAACTCCCCCAAGGCAAAAATCTACGTTGAGAACACCTGGGGCTATCCTGCCATTTCCAACGGCGGCTTCGCCTCCCTGGAGGAGTTCGACCGCATGCTGGACGAGGGCACTACAATGCTCGCATCGTCCGCCGGAACCCTCAAGACCCTGGTCGGCCAGGCCTTCGCCGCCGCCCGCGACGAGGTCAAGCTGCTCGACAAGGACGACAAGCACCAGAGCCTCGCTGGCAGCTACCTGAAGGCCTGCGTGACCTACCTTACCATCAGTGGACGGCACTTCAAAGGCTATGTGCCCACCTGGGGTCTTCCGGAAGCGGATGCGGCCAGGCTGCGTGCCGTTGCCGAAAGGACGGTGCTGGGAAATTAAGACTATTCGACCACCTATGAAAGAACAAGATGAACCCCGCTTCGACATGGCCAGGGAGCCTGTCCGCACCCTATGGTACCTGAGGCCGCTGACCTACCTCCTGAGCGCTCCCGAGGTTATGGCCCATAAGGCCCGTATCCATTACGATGAGGTCACTAAGACCCTCAAGCCCCCGTTCCTGCTGCTCAGCAACCACAATGCCTTCCTGGACTTCAAGGTGCTGACGAAGGCGATCTACCCGCGCCGCGCCAACTATGTGGTGGCTATCGACGGCTTCATCGGCCGGGAATGGCTCCTTCGCAGCGTGGGCTGCATTTGCAAGCGTAAATTCACCAGCGACACCACCCTCGTGCGCCATCTTTTCAAGGTGGTGGAGAACGGCGACGTGGCAGTGATCTACCCCGAGGCGCGCTACTCTCTCTGTGGCACCACAGCCGTGCTCCCGGAGTCGCTGGGCAAGCTCTGCAAGCTGCTGAAGGTGCCGGTGGCCACTTTCATCTGCCACGGCCACCACGTGAATTCCCCGTTCTGGAACCTGCACCCGCGCGGGATAAAGCCCACGGAGGCGGATTTCAAGCTGCTGTTCACCCCGGAGGACCTGGAGCGCCTTTCCCCGGACGAGATCAACGCCCGGCTCGTGGAGGCTTTCCAGTACGACGATTTCGCCTGGCTGAAGGAGCGTGGCCTGGAGATGAAGTACGACAAGCGGGCCGAGGGGCTCGACAGGGTGCTCTACCAGTGCCCCCACTGCGGCACCGAATACGAGATGGACAGCAAGGGCAACCAGCTGATCTGCAAGCACTGCGGCAAGACCTGGACTATGGCGCCCGACGGCTCGCTGAGCGCCGACGGCGGCGCCGCGACGGAGTTCTCCCACGTGCCTGACTGGTATGAGTGGGAGAGGGCACAAGTGCGCGCGGAGGTTGAGGCCGGCAAGTACGACACCGGCGAACTGCCGGTGGAGGTGCGCTCTCTGCCGAACGCCAAGCGCTTCATCGCCCTTGGCAAGGGCACGATGCGGCACAATGCCGACGGCTTCAGCGTAAAAGTGCGCTCGCTGCTCGGGCGTGAGTATGAAATGAAGATTCCGGTGCCTTCGATGTATTCGTGCCACATCGAGTACAACTACCTTGGCAAGTGGGGCGACTGCGTGGACCTGAACACTCTGACGGACACATGGTACACGTATCCTAAGTCGCCTAAGTGCTCTGTGACGAAGATGGCCCTGGCCACGGAGGAGCTGTATTTTGCCTATCGCAGGAGCATAGGGAAACCTTGTAAGCCGGGGCTGGCGTAGAGATGGGAAAGGCGGCGCGTGTGGTGCAGGACTGGATGTTGCCCGGGGCTATCGTTCTGGGTATCAGCCTGTTCTTTATCTATCGCTCGCTGCCTGTCCTGCATCCATACGGGCACTATCTGCACGTCGCGGCGTCCGAGGGACAGCGGCTGGTGATTGCCCTGCTGCTGTTTTTCCAGTTCGTGAAGATTTCGCCGCACGACCTGCGGTTCAGGCGCTGGCACCTCTGGGCACTGCTGTTCCAGGTGCTTTCGTTCCTCGCGCTTGCTGCGGTGGTGGCGTTCAGCCCGGAGGGGGAGATACGTATCTTGCTGGAATGCGCCATGTTGTGCCTTATCTGCCCCACGGCTTCGGCCGCCGGAGTGATCACGGAGAAGCTTGGCGGCTCGCTGGCCGGGACGGTGACCTACCTGACTCTGTCGAACCTTGCTGCGACCTTCCTGATTCCTACGGTCATTCCGCTGGTGCGGCCTTCCGCCGACCTTGGGTTCTGGGCGTATGTGGGGAGGATTGCTCTGAAGGTGTTCCCGGTGCTGGTGCTGCCGGGGCTGCTGGCGTGGCTGATCCGCTATACGACGCACCGCCTGCAGCGGGTGTTGATGCGGCTGAGCCGTTATGCCTTCTATATCTGGGGCGTGGGGCTCACGCTCGCGATGCTTCTGGCAACGCAGGCGCTGGCTGTTAGCCACCTGTCTGCCGGGGCTGTGGCCTGCATCGTGCTGGTGTCGGCCGGCTGCTGCGCCCTGCAGTTCCTGGCCGGGCGCTGTATCGGCAAGGGCCACAGCGAAAGCCTGACCGCCGGCCAGGCCCTCGGCCAGAAGAACACAGGTTTCCTTATCTGGCTGGGATATAATTATTTAACTCCGGTCACATCCGTCGCCGGCGGTCTCTATGCCATCTGGCAGAATCTCTTCAACAGCTGGCAGCTCTACCGCGCCGGCCACCGCCGCGCCCGGTGACCCGTTGGCTTAGTTGATCCGGACGATCAAGGCTGAGACGGGGGGAAGGGTGAGGCGGTCGCCTTTCTTTGACGGTTTGTAGACAGCCTTTCCAAAGCACATCACGGGCTCGGCGGCCGGATGGTTGGCGTCGAGGGTGAGCGTCTGCTTCTTAGATGTTGGATTCAGGGCAATCAGGTAGCTTTCCTTTCCGTCGGTCCTGGTGTACACCATAGGGTACGGGTGGGCTTCGTCGAAGCGGGGCTCGAAGCGGGCGTCGGCCCAGAAGGCGGGCGTGGACTTGCGGAGGGAAATCAGTGCCCTGGTCCAGTTGAGCAGGGATTCGGGGTCCTTGTCCTGGGCCTCGACGGTGATGGCGCCGGGGGCGGTGGGGTTCTTGCAGCCGGCCGCTTTCCATTCGAGATACTGGGGGTAAGAGGTAGCCGGCGTCCATTCGGGGCAGACGGGGATGTAGATGTTTTCAGGCGCGCAGGTGCTGAATCCGGCGTTGGCGGAGGAGTCCCACTGCATGGGGCTGCGTCCGCCGGCGCGTTCCTTGCCGTTGTGGTTGGCACCCTCGACGTTGGGAAGTTCGACGAGGCTGCGGATGCCGATTTCATCGCCGTAGTAGAGGATGGGGAGGGGCATCGTGAGCACCCAGGCCATCATTACCTTGAGCTGGGAAGGGTCGTTGCGGGCGCCGGTGTTGAAGCGGAGGTGGTCGTGGTTGCCTGTGATGGTGGCGAAGTAGCCCCAGTCGCGGGTCCAGTCGTACACGTCGGTGATGTAGTCATAGTAACGCTTCAGCATTGCGGATGGAGTGGTGGTGCGGTCGATGCGGTCTTCGGGCCAGGGGTTGCCGTAGAGGTCGCGCTCGGAAGGGGCTCCTCCGTTGAGGGAGAAGTAGCTGCCGCCGTCGGCCTGGTGCTTGGTGTCGAAGTACATGCGGCGGTTGGCTGACCTCGTGCTGTTGAGGTTCATGTCCACGTTGAAGCCGCTGGCGAGGCAGTACTTGGGGTCGTTCCATTCGGCCATCAGCACGCGGCCGGGGTAGTTGGCGTCGGACCACTCACGCATCTCGCGCCAGAGGCGGAGGATTTCCTTCTTGTCGCGGTCATTCTTGACGAGGCTTGCCGCCATGTCCACGCGGAAGCCGTCCACGCCCTTGCCGTACCAGAACGCCAGTATGTCTTTGAGCTCCTGGCGCACAGCCTTCGGGCCGGGGGCGTCGACGCTCTGCTCCCAGGGATGGTTGGGGTCGGGATTGGCGTAACCGTAGTTCAGGGCAGGCTGGCAGGCGTAGAAGTTCTTGTAGTAGTATTTAGCCCGGGGGAAGTCGCTCTTCATCCACTTGCCGGTTGTACTCTGCATGAAGTTGGGGTCCTTCAGCATGGTCTCGAGGTCCTTTTCGGCTTTCTTGTCGGGCAGACGGTCGCTCCAGATGAAGTAGTCGGAGTACTGGAGATTGCTGTCCTGGGCGCTCTGGAGGAACCAGGGATGCTTGTCGGAGGTGTGGCCAGCCACGAGGTCGAGCATGACCTTTATGCCCCTGGCGTGGGCTTTGTCGATCAGCTCCACGAGGTCGTTGTTGGTGCCGAAGCGGGGATCGACGCGGTAGAAATCGATGACGTCGTAGCCGCCGTCTATCCAGCCGGAGGCGAAGAGCGGGTTGAACCAGATGGCCGTGACGCCGAGGCTGCTGATGTAGTCCAGCTTGGAGATGACGCCGGGGATGTCGCCTATGCCGTTGCCGTCGGAATCCTTGTAGGAGGAAGGGTAAACCTGGTAGATGACGGCGTTCTGCAGCCATTCGGGACCCTTCTGCCAGGTCTGGGTGAAGCTGCCTTTCGCCGGCTGGGCGGTGGCGGTTGGATTCAGCGCGGCCATTCCGGCCATTGCGGCCAGCAAGGTGATGAAAAGTACTGTGCGTTTCATATGCGGTTGGTCTTTGTGCAAAAATACAAAAGATTTTTCTGCCAAACGGGTCCAGTCCCCCGCATTGCAGCGTCAGAAGGTGAGGCAGGCGCGGACATTGATGCCATCTTGGCTCTTCACGCCTAAATCCCAATCGCCGCTGCTAAATATGTATCGATACGCGATGGTATTAACAGGGCCCTCCGTACTCGACCAATAGACCGTCGACTGCATGTTCGTTCCGCCGACGCTCTCGAAGCCGTCGCGCAGGGCAGCGTAGCCGCCGGATGCGTTAATCATCTGGTCCCACTCGTCCTTGCTGGCAAGTTTCCAAGTGCCGCCGGGTATCGTCGGAGTGTGGGCGGCGCAGGTGGTGACGGCCGAGCTCCAGTCCATCTGGCCTTCGTCGGCCAGCGCGAGTGCCAGGCAGTGTCCGCCATCATTATAGCAAATCTTGGCCACAGCGGTCACGCCCGAAGGCAGGCTTGCGTAATCGTATTTATTGCCGTCGCTGCCAATAACCTGACCCACGGCGGCGACGATACTTTTCACGTTTGGCGTCGCCCGCGTCACGTTGTACACCTTCACCTCGAACTGCTTCTGGCCGATGATGTAATCGTAGTTGAACATGCCGGCATGGAGCCGGAGCACCCAATAAAAGTTGTAGCCTAATAGGTCGTTTCCTCCGCTGATGGCGAAGCGGACGTTGCCGTCACCGTCGGCGATGATCGTCGGCGTGTAGACTAATGAGAATATGTCAATCCCGCTATTCTCATATCTAGACTGGTCCGGTGTGAATCCCAGCGTGACGCTGTATGTGGTACCCGCCGTGAGACCTCCGAGGTTGCAGTTCAAGATTGGGTATCGCTTTGTCAGCGTATAGCCCGAGCCGTTGTAGTCGCCAGCGACGTAGAGCGCCGTCTTCATCAGTGTGTTCACGTCGGCGGCCATGCTGTACTGCTCCTTAAAAAGACCCCTATGATTCGCTTCGTCGAAGCATTCCGCTGCCGCTCCTGACGGAATGAGAATGGCCTTGCTACCGGTGAGCGGGTCGCTGCCGAGCGAAGTGTAGTCGTAGTCGGTGATTTCGTTATTCTCGCCATCGTATGCCTTGAGCGTGCCGCTGAATCTGGCTCCCAGTCCGTCGGCTGTCGGCTCACCGTCCATCGTGAGGATGCCGTTCAGATGACCGTCTTTGTATCGCCAGATGTACAGCCTGTCGCCTGCGGTGAACTTCAACGTGCGCTGAGTCTTGCCTTCCACGACGGCCTCGGTCACGTCGGCGCGCGTCATAGCCCCGTCGTCCATCCCAGCACTCACCGTCACTTGCACGCCCGCCGCCGTCGTCGGCTCCTCCGTCAAGTTTTCCTCCTTCGAGCACGCGGTCATTCCTATAATCAGGGCTGCGGCCAAGACCAGCCAGCCCATTGTCGTACGCTTCGTATTCATCTCAGATGTCCTCCTCCTCATAGGTTACGCTTATCGTTGTCTGGGCCCCACCACCGCTCTGGCAGATGATTCCCCCGGACTTCACGTACACGACGTTGGTCGTTGGGGCTTCGTAGGATGTATAGATTGCTTCCATAATGCACTCTCTTTAGGGTTGCTAATATAACAATTCTCCTCCAATTTTAACAACGGCCAAGGACTAAGGCTACATCTTTTTTGATACCAAGTGCCGCTCCACAACCTTGTCGCCGTCAAGCACTTCGAAGCAGTCGTTGCCGTCTGCCAGGAGACGGCGCTGGAAGCGGTAGCTGGGATTACTCCTGACAGCCTTCTTCGCCGCCAGCAGCGCGGCCTCGCCGTCGGGATACCTGAAGGTCAGGGCGTCGTCAGCTGGAGCGGCACTGCGGGGCCTCTGCCGCTGTGGGATCGGAACCACGGGTAGCCTTTCCTGCTGCTGTTCCGGAGGCGCGGCCTTGCGCTCGTAGGCAAGCATCTTGGCGTCCTCATAGCGGGAGCGCTCCTCGTCGAACTGACGATCCCATTCGCGGTAGTACTCCATCTTCGGATCCTCAAAGAGAGACATCTGTATGGCAGATTCATGGGTAAGCTTGCTCACACCCAGGCCGACCTGCCGGATAGGGGTGGCGCCGTCCCAAACCTCCGTGAGCATACGGCGCGCCTCGTTCAGGATAACTGCCGTCACGTCCGTGGGCCGGGCCGTCTGGCACTGCTTCTGCGCTACGGTGAAGTCCTTGTACTTGACGAACATGGACACCGTGGAAGCGCGGAAGTCGTCTCGTCTGATGCGGTGCGCAACGATGCATGCGACGTTGAAAAGCGCCCGGTCGATATCCCTTGGGTCGGACAGGTCCTGGCTGAAGGTGCGCTCGGCGCTGTAGCTCTTGGCTTCCGCAACCTCGGTCTCCACGGGGGAGTCGTCACGGCCGTTTGCGTTCTCGTAGAGCTGCTTGGCGAAGCTTCGTCCTACGAGGCGCGTGAGAGAACCTTCACCCAGGCTGGCCAGCTCGCCGATAGTCCGGATGCCGTAAGCCTGCAGGCGCTCCTCCGTTTTCTTTCCCACCCACAGCAGGTTGCGCACCGGCAGCGGCCACATTTTCTCCGGCACCTCCTCCGGCCACAGGGTGTGCACCTTGTCCGGTTTCTCGAAATCGGACGCCATCTTTGCCAGCAGCTTGTTAGCGCCCACGCCGACGTTCACCGTGAATCCCATGGTGGACTTGATTTCGTCCTTCAGCCGGGTGGCGATGGTGACGGGATTGTTGCCGCCGCAGCGCAGGGACATGTCAATGAAGCATTCATCGATAGAGAACTGCTGGAGGACCGGTGAATAACGGCGGCAGATGGCGATGAATCCTTCCGAGCAGCGCTTGTACCACTCCCAGTAGCCATGGACGATGACCAGCTGCGGGCAGATGCGGAGCGCCATCGAGACGGGCATTGCCGCCTTGATGCCAATCTTCTTGGCAGGGATGGATGCGGCTGATATGATGCTCCGGCGGTCGTTGGGGTCTCCTGAAACAACCGAAGGCACTAGGCGTATATCCGGCTTCCCCTCCTGCACGAGCTTCGTCGCCGACCAGCTGAGGAAGGCGGAGTTCACATCGATATGGAAGATGATGCGGGACATCCCTGTGTCATTCCTGAATATTGAGACTGTCGGCCCTCGCCAGAAGGTCATACAAGCCATCCTCGGAAAGAACCCCACGTTTGACGTGCGGGGGAATCTTCCCGGCTTCGTCGGCTTCATAGTCCTTCTGCCACTGGCCGGAGTCCATGTAGTCGCGAAGGGCCCGCAGGTCGGGAGCGAGTGACTGGAATTCTGCCATGGCGGCCTCCAGGTTGCCGAGGGCGCGGGTGAGGCTGTCATAGCGAAGTTCCATTTCAGTCACTCGGTCTAAGAGTTTGGCTGTTCGGGTCTGTTTGGGCATGGTTATTTCTTTGTGTTTACATCGTCATCTGAACAAAGATAAATGATTTACCTGTGATTATCAACAGTGAGACAAAACCTGCAATCTTGAGACCGAAGTCTCGGGAATGAAATCAGGCTTTTCGTTCCCGAATCGCTGTTTTTTCTCCTGAACGGGAACGATCTGGCCATTTTTGTTCCCGAATCGCCTGATCCTTCTGTCAAACGGACAGGTTTTTAACGTTTTTCTGTCCGAAAGAGGGGTAAAGGGGCCAAACGGACAGATT
>JAILIM010000043.1 GCA_024695285.1 Bacteroidales bacterium | reverse complement strand
GTGACTCCTACAGGACTCAAACCTGTAACCTTTTGATCCGTAGTCAAATGCTCTATTCAATTGAGCTAAGGAGCCGTATGCCGGGCCGGAGCCCGGCTGTAGTCCTATTCGGCGGAGGTCTCCTTGACGGCGCGCTTTGCTTCCTTGATCCTGGCCTTCTTGCCGGACAGGTTACGGAGGTAGAAGATGCGGGCCCTGCGGACTTTACCTACCTTGTTGACTTCGATCTTGTCGATGAACGGGCTTTCGTAAGGGAAAATCCTCTCGACACCGATGCCGTTGGATACCTTGCGGACGGTAAATGTCCTGGTGAAGGGGGTTGCACCGCAAATCTGGATGACAACACCGCGGAAGTTCTGGAGTCTGTCCTTATCACCTTCTTTGATCCTGTAGGTCACGGTGATGGTGTCGCCGGCCTTGAATTCAGGATAGGAGGCTGCTTTGTTCTGCGAGAAGGATTCCTCCACCAATTTAATCAAATCCATAATACTATTTCAACTATAATCGCAGCGTCACTGAACCGTTCAACGAGAGGCTGCTAAAATTTGGACTGCAAATGTAGAAACTTTTTTTCAGTCCGCCAAATAAATCTTTAAAAATATTTACTTTCTTTTTCAAAGAGTTCGCGATCCTCGCGGTTGGGGTCGGGTTTCAGGCTTGAACTGGCCCGCAAAGCCTCAATCGCTTCCTTCTCGCTGCGGCTGAGCTTGCGGGGAATCCATACCAGTATCTTCACGTAGAGATCGCCGCGGGAATACCCTCCGGCTTCCGGGACGCCCTTTCCGCGAAGTCGGGTCACGTAGCCCGACTGGGTGCCGGGGTCTATCTTCAGCTTCTGGCTGCCTTCAAGGGTGGGAATCTGAATCTCGGTGCCGAGTATCGCATCGGCCACGCTTATCACGCGGGTGTAGAACAGGTCCGTGCCCTGACGCTTGAGCTGGGGATGCGGAATCTCCTCGATGATCACGAGCAGGTCGCCGGATATGCCGCCGCGTGCCGCCGCATGGCCTTCGCCGCGTACTGTAAGCTGCATTCCGTCTTCGACACCGGCCGGCACTTTGACCTGGACTGTTTCGCGCTTGCGGAGCAGGCCCGTGCCTTTGCAGCTGCTGCAGGGATTGGTCACGATCTTGCCCTCGCCGCCGCACTGGGGACATGTGGCATAGGTCATCGTGCGCCCGAACAGCGAATTGACGACATTCTGGACTTGTCCGGAACCATGGCAGGTCGGGCAGGTCTTCAGGTCGCTGCTGCTCTTTGCACCACGGCCGCCGCAGTCGGGGCAGGGGCGGTTGCGCTCTATGCTGACCTCCTTGGTGCATCCTTTTGCAATCTCTTCCAGCGAAAGGCGAACGCGGGTGCGGATGTCACGGCCGCGCATAGTACGCGGACCTTGCTGGCCACCGAAACCGCCGAAGCCGCTGAAGCCCCCGAATGCCCCGCCGAACGCGCCTCCGAAGAGGTTGTTCAGGATGTCGTTGAGGCTGCCGAAGCCCTGGCTCCAGTCCTGGGCGCCCGCGCCGTCCACTCCGGCAAAGCCGAACTGGTCGTATTTAGCCTTCTTGTCGGGGTCGCTGAGCACGGAATACGCTTCGGAGGCCTCCTTGAATTTCTCCTCGGCGGTCTTCTTTTCGGCGTCGGTGCCGCTGACCCAGCGGTCAGGGTGCCATTTGAGGGCGGCTTTGCGGTAGGCCGCTTTTATGTCGTCTGCTGATGCGCCTTTCTCGACGCCCAGTACTTCGTAGTAATCTCTTTTTTCTGCCATAGTGTATTATGCTCCCACAACGACCTTGGCGTACCTGAGAACCTTTCCGTTCAGCAGATAGCCGGTCTGGATCACGTCGATGACCATGCCTTTCTGCTCCTCGCTGGGGGCGGGGAACTGGGTCACGGCTTCGTGGTAATCGGTGTCAAACTTCTGCCCCTTCGCCTCGATGACGGTCAGGCCGCGGGTCTTCAGGTAGTCCATCAGTTTGTTGTATATCAGCGATGTGCCCTCGCGTGCCGCCTCGTCGGAGGAGCCAGCGAGCATCTGCATCGCCCTTTCGCAATCGTCGAGCACGGGAAGCAGGCCCTTGATGGTGTCTGCCGCGGCCGATCCGACAAGCGCAAGCTTTTCCTCTGCGCTGCGGCGGCGGAAGGTCTCGAACTCGGCATACAGGCGCACGTAGGAATCGTGCTCCCTGGACAATTTGTCATTCAACTCTTCCACCTGTTTCTGCAGGGCGTTGTCTTTTTTCTTCTTTGAAGCCTTCTGAGGCTGCTCCTGGGGTTGTTCCTGGGGCGTTTCTTTTATCTCTTTCTCTGCCATTTCAATGAATTTTTCCTGCAAAGGTATCAATTTTTTTGCCACTGCCACTTTGTCATTATTGAAAACAAATGCCTATATTTGAACGATAATTCAAAACTGATAGCAAATGGCTAGATTTCTCGATCCGCCCAAGCCGAAGGCGCAAATCCCGGCTGAAAAAGTAGACAAAGAATATAAGGCAATGCGTATCAAGGTGTTCCTTGGTGCGTTCCTGGGGTATGCCGCATATTACCTTGTCCGCAAGAACTTGTCGCTGGCCGCTCCCGATATGATAGCTGATGGTATCCTCGATGCAGGAAAGGTGGGCCTTGCGATGTCCGCAGTGTCAATTGCGTACGCTTTCAGCAAGTTCGTGATGGGCAGCGTGTCCGACCGTTCCGACGCCAGAAAGTTCCTTTGCGTGGGCCTGGTCCTGTCCGCCCTCGTGATGATGTCCGTGGGACTTATCCCGTTCGGCACCAATACGGCTGTCAACACCGTGATCATATTCGTGCTGATGCTGGTCGTGGGATGGCTGAGCGGCTTCGGGTGGCCTCCTTGCGGACGAATAATGGCGCACTGGTTCAGCCAGAATGAGCGAAGCTTCAAGATGAGCGTGTGGAACGTTTCCCACACCATCGGCAGTTTCTCCCTTGGCTTCCTCGCCATCGCAGGCGTCTCCCTCGCCGCCGACCTTGGCGTGGTCCAGACCTGGCGCGGCAACTTCGTTTTCCCGGCGGTCATCGCTATAGTAATCGCTCTATTCTGCTGGTGGGCAATCCGTGACACGCCCGAGTCCTGCGGTCTTCCCGCCGTCGCTGACTGGAGGAACGACCACTCAGGTGTCAAGTCCAAGGGCGCTGCCGGCGAGAAACTTCCGTTCAAGACGCTGTTCGTGGACTATGTGCTCAAGAACAAGCTCCTCTGGGTGGTCGCAATCTCCAACGTGGCCGTGTATATGGTCCGCTACGGCATCGGCGACTGGGCTCCAACATATCTGCAGACCAAGGGCATAATGACTGCGGCCGAAAGCAAGGTGGCGTTCTCCGTCCACAACATTGTCGGCGCCGTCGGCACCATCGCCTGCGGTTGGGCGACTTCCAAGATCTTCAAGGGCCGCTGCGCACCTATGAACGTGATTTGTATGTTCCTCTGCGCCATCGGCGTGCTGCTGTACTGGATGGTCGGAGCTGAGATCATTTCCGTAGAGCCCCAGATGCAGAAAGTGCTGGTCTATGTGGCCCTGTGCCTCATCGGCTTCTTCATCTACGGTCCTGTGGCCCTTACGGGCGTGCAGGCGCTGAACCTCGTGCCGAAGAACGCTGCAGGCACTGCGGCCGGTTTCGTGGGCCTGTTTGGCTACCTTGTGGGTGATGCGGTCTGCTCGAAGATTGTCGTGGGCGGTATTGCCAACGGCAGCTCATGGGATGCCGCAATGCTCTCGGTGGCAATCGGTTCGCTGATCGGCGTAGGCCTTTGCGCACTGCTGATTCCGAGCGAAAAGAAACTTGCCCAGAACCAGGGTTAGGAAATAACTTGATGAGGTTTTTCCGGGTTTGGCGATTGTCAGACCCGGAAAAATTTGTCTATGGACTTGATGGTCTGGGGAAGGGCGAAAACCGCCACCCTGTCGTAGTCTTCGATGCGGGTGTCGCCGACGGCTATGAAAGAATCGCTGCCGCGCACCACGCCGGCGATAATGGCGTTTTCGGGGAAGCCGAGGTCCTTGAGGGGCTTCTTGGTTATGGCGCTGCCGGGGGCGACGGTGTATTCTATGATTTCCGCGTTGCTGCCGGACATGTATTTGACGAAACGGGCCTTGCCGGAAAGGGTGAACTTGAAAATCTTTCCTGCCGTGATGAGCTTCTTGTTGATCACGGTATCGACGCCCATTTCCTCGGCGAGGCGTATGTATTCGATGTTTTCGACCTCGGCGACAGTGCGCTGTACGCCGAACTTCTTGGCTACCACACAGGAAAGGACATTGCTCTCGTCGTTGTCGGTCAGCGCTATGAATGCATCGTAGTCGCGTATGCCTTCTTCGTAAAGGAAGTCGGAATTGCGGCCGTCGCCGTTGACCACGACAATTGAATCCGGAAGACGCTCGGACAGAGCCAGGCAGCGTTCCTTGTCCTTTTCTATGATCTTGACACTGTGGTTCTGGGCGTTGAGTGCCCGGGCGACCATTTCGCCGATTGCCGTGCCGCCGAGTATCATAACACGCCCTATGGATTTCTCAGCCTTCCCGAAATACTTCAGGATGCTCTTTAGGCCCTCGCGCTTCGAGACCGTGAAAATGAGGTCGCCGAACTGGAACTTGGTGTCGAATTTGGGTATGATGGTCTGTTCGTCGCGGGAAATGGCAATTATCCTGAAGAGAGTGTTCTCTTCGGATGTCATCATATGGACAAACTCCTCGAGGCGCAGGTCAATCATGGGGGATTCCTCGTCGATCTTGAACACCGAAATCTGGAGTTTCCCATGGGCGAAATCCATTGAGTCGGAAGAAGATACGTGCTTTAGAGAATTGACTATTTCGTCCGCCGCGCTCTTTTCGGGGTAGAACATCAGTTCGATTCCGAGCTCCTTGAAAAGCAGGCGGTTTTCGGCCGCGAGATAGTCTTCGTCGTTGATGCGGGCCACCACCTTTTTCGCCCCGAGCTGCTTGGCGAGCAGCGCCCCCACGATGTTGACTTCCTGGGTCGTGAAAGGATAGACGGCGATGAAGAGGTCGGCGCGGGCGACACCAGCGTCGCGCAAAGCCTTGATTGACGACGGGCTGCCAAAGAAGGTCTCGACGTCTGCATATCCGCTCAGGGTATTCAGGCGCACGGGATCGTTGTCGATTACTGTGACTTCGTTCGCTTCTTCACGAAGCATCTTGGCAAGGTGGGAGCCGATTTCACCGGCGCCTTCAATGACTATCTTCATAACGTTTCAAGTAATTGAATATTCCATCGCCTCTCAGGAGGCACTGCAAGATAATGCATTTTTTCCAATATCCGGCAACTTTGGCGTTTCCTTCAGTCGGCCTGGCGTCGCCGCGCAGGCTCCGGTAGCCTTTGTGGGCACGGAAAACGGCACGGAATGCCGCCGGCTTGCCCTGAAGCAGGTACACGAATGCCGACGCCACATCCAGCAGCAGGCGGGTGCATATCAGGAAGCGGGCTCGGGCCGGACCTACGGTAGAGGGAAGGTTGTTCTCCAGCAGGAGCAGGTCGTTGCGATGGTTGAGCTCCAGCTTGAACGGAGAGTCGGGGGACAGGGTGCCGCCGCCCAAGTGCCAGACGGTGCTTTGCGGCACCAGTGCCACGCTGAAGCCAAGGCGCTGTGTCCTCCAGCAGTAATCGATTTCCTCCATGTGCGCGAAGAAGCGGTCGTCCAGGCCGCCCAGCCGGCGCCACAGTGAGGCGCGGGTCATCAGGCAGGCTCCGCTGATCCAGAGAATGCCGGAAGGGGAGTCGTACTGCCCTGAATCCATCTCGGCGCGGCTCATCACCCGGCCGCGGCAGAACGGGTAGCCGAACATGTCGATGCGGCCACCCGCTGCTCCGGCGTACTCGAAACGGTCGGTACGGCGGCAGGTGCCGTCGATGCAGTCGAGGGCGTGGAGTTTGGGACCGCAGACACCGCATCCCGGGTGTGAATCCATATATTCCACAAGGGGCTCAAGCCACCCTGGGGCCACTTCGATATCGGAATTAATCAGCAGGAAGTATTCGGCCTCTATCTGCTCCAGCGCCTTGTTGTAGCCGCCCGTGAAGCCGAAATTGGCGCCGAGCGGAATCGTGCGCATGCCGGGGAATGCATCGCGGATATAATCCAGGGAGCCGTCGGTGGATCCGTTGTCGGCAACTATCACCTGCGCGTCGCCGGGACAGGACGCCACCAGAGCAGGCAGGAAAGCCCGCAGGTAGCGCTCCGTGTTCCAGTTGAGTATGACGACGGCAGTTTTCATCACCGGCTATTTGCAGTCGCAGTCGCCTTCGCAGTTGCAGCCGCCTTCGCAGTTGCAGTCGCCTTCGCAGGAGCCGCCCTTGTGGCAGCCGCCTTCGCCTTTGTGGCAGTGGCACTCCTTGGGGAGGTACTCTCCGTGGAGACCCTCGGTGAGTTCCTTCTGGGTGGCTTCGCGCACGGATTCGACCTTGCCGGTAAAGTGCAGGGTCTTACCGGCCATAGGATGGTTGAAGTCCATACGGACGGACTTTTCACCCACGGCGGCGACCGTGCCCTGTACCACCTGGCCTTCGGAGTTCAGCATGGGCAGCACACGCCCGACGACGAGCAGCTCGGTGGCCGTTTTCCCGTCGATTGCAAATGCCTCCAGGGGCAGGTCAATCAAGTATTTGGGATTGTAGGTGCCGTAGCCTTCCTCGGGGGTGAGGGTGAATTCGAAACCGTCGCCTGCGACCTTCCCGTCGAGTGCGGATTCGAACTTCGGGAGCAGCATTCCGGTGCCGTGGATGTATTCCAGGGGGGCGTCTGAGCCGGCCTTGTCGGCGATTTTACCTTCAACTTCCAATTCGTAGCTCACGGCTACCACTTTGTCTTTCTGAATTTTCATTTTTTCTGCATTAAAGGTGCAAAGTTAAACAATTTTTTGCGTATATTTGTAGTCCGTATGAAATACGGATTCGATAACGAAAAATATCTCAAGATCCAGTCAGAACACATCAAGGAACGCATTTCGCGTTTCGGTGACAAGTTGTATCTTGAGTTCGGCGGCAAGCTCTTCGACGACCACCACGCCTCGCGCGTGCTTCCCGGTTTCCGCCCCGACAGTAAGCTCAGGATGCTCATGCAGCTCTCCGACGATGCTGAAATCATCATCGTGATCAGCGCAATCGACATCGAGAAAAACAAAGTCAGGAACGACCTTGGCATCACCTACGACATGGATGTGCTCCGCCTCAGGGAGGAGTTCGTAAGCCGCGGATTCATAGTAAGTTCCGTGGTCATTACCCACTACAATGGCCAGAGCAGCGCTGACTCCTACCGCGCCCGTCTGGAACGTATGGGCATCACGGTCTACTACCACCACACCATCGAAGGCTATCCCAACAACGTCGCCCTCATCGATTCCGACGAAGGCTTCGGGCGCAACGACTATGTCCGCACAACGCGCCCGCTCGTGGTCGTCACGGCCCCGGGCCCCGGCAGCGGCAAGATGGCGGTCTGCCTGAGCCAGCTCTATCAGGAGCACAAGCGCGGCATCAAGGCCGGATATGCCAAGTTCGAGACCTTCCCCGTCTGGAACCTACCGCTGAAACATCCCGTCAACCTTGCCTACGAGGCCGCGACCGCCGATCTGAACGACGTCAACATGATTGACCCGTTCCACCTGGAAGCCTATGGCAAGACAGCTGTCAATTACAACCGTGACATAGAGATATTTCCCGTCCTGAACGCCCTGTTCGAGGGAATCTACGGCGAGAATCCTTACAAGTCGCCGACCGATATGGGCGTGAACATGGTGGGGTTCTGCATCAGCGACGAAGATGTCTGCTGCGATGCTTCCCGCGATGAAATCGTGCGCCGCTACTACAGCGCCCTCGTGAAGATGGCGGAAGGCGACGGCAATGATACGGAAGTCAACAAGACAGCCCTGCTGATGCGGCAGGCAAAGATCACCACCGCCTGGCGCAAGACCACAGTGGCCGCCTATGAGCGCAAGATGGAGACGGGTGTGCCGGCCGCTGCGATCGAACTCCACGACGGCACCATCATCACGGCAAAGACCTCTTCGCTGCTTGGCCCGAGCGCAGCGCTTATACTCAATGCTGCCAAACACCTGGCCGGAATAGACCATTCAGTGCAGCTGATTCCTCAGGAAATGATCGAGCCCATCGCCCGGACGAAGGTCAATTTCCTCCACGGTCACAATCCCAGGCTCCACACCGACGAGGTGCTGGTCGCCCTGTCGATGCTGAGCAAGGACGACGACAACTGCCGCAGGGCGCTTGAGACCCTGCCTATGTTCGAGGGCTGTCAGGTCCACTCCACGGTGATGCTGAGCGAAGTGGATAGGAAAATTTTCAAGAAGCTCGGAGTCGGCCTGACCTGCGACCCCGTCAAGAAAGGATCATAATCTAGCTGCGGAATACCCTGCAAGTGCCCCTGTGCAGAAGGCGAGCTGGAGGTTGTAGCCTCCGGTGTCGGCGTCTATGTCCAGTGCCTCGCCGCAGAAAAACAGGCCGGGCACCAGTTTGGACTCCATGGTTTTCTGGACCACGTCGTCGGTGGACACGCCTCCGGCAGTCACGACCGCGCGCTCCCAGCCCACGTAACCGGCGATGTCGAACCTCCAGTCTTTCAGGGCCTTGGCTATGCTGACCAGGTTGACCCAAACCTTTGTGTCCGTACGCCCGCGCCTTTCAAGGGTAATGATTTCCGGATGTGCGGTTTTGAATGCCGGAATGAGTTCGCGGGGCATCAGCTTGCCAAGGAGGATGCGGCAGCGCTCCTTTTCCCGGACTCCGCGGCTTCTGGGGTCAACGGCAATTTCATCCCAGAGTTCCTTGATGCGGGTGGTAAGTTCTGTCAGGCTCACGCCAGGTTTGAGGTCGAGCGAAACAGCTACCCTGGAGCCGCCCAGCATGGATTTTACGGCTTTGCGGCTGACCTGGAATCCGACGGGTCCTTCGAGGCCGCCGTCCGTGAAATCGATGTCTCCGAATTCGGATCCGGCCACTGTGCCTTCGACCAGCAGCTGCAGGCCGATATTCTTGAGCTGTATGCCGCACAGTTCCTGCCCGGTGGCGGAAAGGGGAGTCTCGCGGGGGATGTGACCCCTGGCGTCGCTGTCTTTGTAGCCACGGGGCACGAGTGCGGTAAGGGACGGGAAGGTCGGCGTGATTCTGTGTCCCGTTTCTTCCGCCCACCGGAGGCCGTCGCCGGTGGATCCGGTGCCGGGGTAGGAGAGTCCGCCGGTGGCTATGATGAGCCTTGAGCAAGTGTGGGAGCGTCCGTCAGCGGCTTCGACCTTGAAGCTGCCGTCTCCGGCTGTGACTCCAGTGACTTCGAATTCGGTCTCCAGCTTCACTCCGAGGCTGAAACAGGCATTCACGAGCGTGTCGACCACATCGGACGACCGGTATGAAGCCGGGTAGGCGCGGTCTCCGCGTTCCACGACTGCCGGCATGCCGAATCCTTTGAAAAAGGCGATGAGCTTTTCGGGCGGCAGGGTGTAGAACGCGGAGCGGACGAAACGCGAATTGCTGCAGATATGCTGGGAAAACTCATTCCAGTCCTTGACGTTGGTGAAGTTGCAGCGCCCTTTGCCGGTGATCATTATCTTTCTACCCGGACGGGGCATCTTTTCAAGTATGCAGATTCTGAGGTCACGCTCTTCGTCTGCGGCCCGGCGTGCCGCCGAGTATGCCGCAAGGAGACCTGAAGCGCCTCCGCCGATAACAAGGATGTCGTATTTCATGCGTTTTTGTTGATAATATGTTGACAAATATAAGGAATCTTTTTGGCTGCTTTGCTTTTTATCGTTAAATTTGCCAATTGGAGAATAAGTAACCACAATTATAATTATGTCAGTAAAAATTAAATCAACCAAGCGTCTGGCGTATGTCTCGCCTGACTCTGACGCCTGCAGTGTCCTCGCAGGCGCCCTGATTTGCCAAAGCACCACAGACGGTGCTACGATTGAGGACTGGGTTGACGACGGTAACGGATTCGAATTATGAAAAAGCTGTTTACCTTCGCAGGGCTGATGATGGCAGCCATCGTCTCCCTCACCAATTGCCAGCAAAAGGAATTGGAGCCCCAGGTCCGTCCGGACGGCATCAAGCTCGTCATGTCAACTGACGACACCAAGACCACAAACGACGGAATGAGCACCCTCTGGGCCGAAAAAGACAGGGTCGGCGTGTTCTTCCAGGACGTGACCGGCGGATATGTATCCCTCGGAGCATTCAACCTCACCGGCGGCGCCGGCACCAAGAGCGGCACCTTCGAGCCGGCATCCACCGAGACCGAAGGCTTTGCCAAACTGAACATGAGCGCATCCTACAACTGGTACGCCCTTTATCCCTACAGCGGCGGCGTGAAGACTCCTGCTTCCACAGACGATGAAGGCGGTTATATCTACATCGGCCAGAGGAACGGCATCAACCAGGACGGCTACAACAACAGTGCGGCTGTCTGCGGCAGCAACTGCGCTCTGTACGCAAAGAAGGAAAATGCTACCGTGGGCGAACTGACCAGCAGCGTCACCGTGAAGAACCTGACATCCCTTGTCGAGTTCGAGCTTGTCAACCAGACCGGGCAGGATATCATCATCAGTTCCGTGACCCTCACGGCAAGCGAACCGGTGGTCGGTTCCTTCTATGTGGATGTGACCGGGAGCGAGCCGGCATACATATCTTCCGGAGATCAGTATGTCAAGAAAGAGGCCGCCGTCTTTATCCAGAATGCAGGCACCCTTGCAAACGGTTCTTCTGCAAAGGCCTATCTGCCTATAAAGCCCTATACACAGTCTGCCTCCGAGCCCTTCAAGGTGGAGGTGACCGGCTCGATCGGCGGAAACACTGGCTCCAAGGAGTTCTCCTCCGTCCTTGCTTCCGGAAAGAATGTTTTCGAGGCCGGCAAGGTGAAGAAGATCAAGCTCAACATCGATTCTATGGCAGCCGCAGGCAACGTCAACACGGTTGCCGAAGTGCTTTCCGGAACCGTCGGTGAAGAATACACTCTCAACGGAGTCCAGGTGACTTCGGTCGTGGGCAGTTCCTATTTCGTGACCGACGCGACCGGCACCGTGATGTGCTACAAGAGCGGCCACGGTCTCGCCATAGGCGATATCGTGAATGTCCAGGGCAAGTCCAAGGCCTACAACAATCTTGTTGAATTCGACAATCCTACCGCTACCAAGGTGTCCGACGGAACCCGTTCCATCAGCCCTGTGGCCTGGAGTACCTCCGATATGGCAGCAGCCTACGGCAACGCCCAGATTGCGTTCGTCGACTACCAGGCCGAATTCACTGGCAGTAGGAATGCTCCCATAACCGGCACTGACTATGTTCTCTACACCACCAACGGGGCCGGCGTTTCCATCAGCAAGGGCAAGACCTACAAAGTGACCGGCTATGTGTATGGATGGACGGATTATCAGAAAGACGAAACCGTGACCAAGGAGGTCTGCATGTACGTGGAAAGCGCCCAGGAGGTCGGCGCGGCCCAGACTGCCGAGCTTTCAATAAGCCCCAAGAGCATGACCTTCGAGACGGCCGGCGGCAGCAAGGAAGTTACCGTGACCTGCGACAACGAGAAGTGGAGCTGGGGCCAGACCCCCGATTGGGCCACCCTTACCCGCGAAGGCAACAAGGTGACCGTAGCTGTCGCTGAGAATACCGGCGAAGAAAAGCGCGAATGCGAGATTGTCTTCACCCACCCCGCCGGCGAACTCACCGCCACCCTGAAGATCACCCAGAAAGGTACCGTAGTTGAAGATGCACTGACTCTCAGCGCAGCATCAATCAGCTTCGCGTCAGCTGACACCGAGGCCAAGAAGATTACGGTGAACTGCAACAGTTCCGAATGGTCCGTCGATGCGTCGACCGTGCCGTCCTGGCTGACCGTCCAGGAATTCCGCGAGACCGATCCCGACAGCGGCAAGCCTGTGGAGTACTTCACGGTCCAGGCCGCCGTCAATACGGATACGGAAGCGCGCAACGCGACCATCGTGGTCAAGCATCCCAACGGTGAACTCACCAGGAATCTCGCAGTAGCACAGAACGGCGCATCCTCCAGCGGCGCCAAGACATACACCCTCGTGACCAGCGCCAGCCAGCTCACTGACGGAGAGTACATCATAGTGTTCACACCCGAAAGCGGCGGCGACAGCTTCGCTATGAACGGAGGCCTTTCGACCCTTGATGCTGCAAGCAACGGGGTCAAGGTGACCGTTTCCGGCACCAGTATCAACTACAGCGGTGATGACGTGTACTTTACTTACGATTCTTCCGAAGGATCCTTCGTGGGCGCCGGAGGCAAGTATCTCGCCCATACCGGGACCAGCAACAAGATCAATTCCGTATCCAAATATGCCGAGGCCAGCTGCAAGCTTGTGATTACGTTCGACGGAGCCAATGCCGTCATTACGGCTCCTTCGGGGTATATAGTGAGGTACAATGTTTCCAGCGGACAGGACAGGTTCCGCTTCTACAAATCGACCTCGACCGACCCGAATCTCTTCCCTGTGCAGCTTTACAAGAAGAACTAACTGTCAATTCCTAATCCAATAATTATATGGCCTATCAAAAAGTAACCACCACCTCCTACGGAGGCCGCCTCAAGAACGCTCTTCAGGGCGTCGGAGCAGGCTTTATCATGCTGATTGCCGGTACCATCCTCCTCTTCTGGAACGAGGGCCGCACAGTCAAGACCACCAGAATGCTCAAGGAAGCCCAGGGCGTTTGCGTCGAACTGGGTGACATCGAGCAGGTCAATTCCGAAATGAACGGCAAGATGGTCCATGCCAGCGGTTTCGCCAATACCATGGACGTCCTTACCGACGATCAGTTTGACATGTCCATCATAGGCGTGAAACTCATCCGCAATGCTGAGTATTATCAGTGGGTTGAGCACACCAAGACCGAGACCAAAGACAAGGTCGGCGGCGGCCAGGAGACCATCACCACCTACACCTACAGCAAGGAGTGGGTCAGCAGCCCCGTGAATTCTTCTTCATTCGAGGATCCTTCCTATCGTGGTATCGACAATGATATCCTCCTCAACGTCGAAGACAAGACCTGGCAGGCCGAGAACGTCCAGTTCGGCGCCTATACCTTCCCCGAGGGCCTCATCTCCCAGATGAACAACAGCAAGCCCATGAACGTCGAACTGAAGGAAGAAGTTGTCGAATACTATGAGAAGGAATTCCACCGTACGTATTCCGTGTCCGAAACCGATACTTTCCTCCATCCTAACGGCAACGTCCTCTACATCGGTCTCAACCCCAACAGCGCCAGGGTCGGTGATGTGCGCGTTACCTATGAAATGGTCCTCCCCGGCGACGTGTCCATCCTCGCCAAGGTCAACGGCAACACGTTCGATAAATACACTGCCAAGAACGGCTACAGCCTGATGACACTTGAAGACGGCACCGTCGGCATGGACGAGATGTTCGCCAACGAGCATGCCGCAAACAAGACCACCGCATGGATTCTTCGTCTCATCGGTATCCTGCTGATCTTCTTCGGCTTCAAGAACATCTTCAACATCATCACCCAGCTGCTCAAGGTGCTTCCGTTCCTCGGCAACATCGCCAACCTCGGTGTCAACCTGGTGGCCGGCGTTCTCGCATTCGCATGGTCCTTGATCGTGATTGCTATCGCCTGGCTGTGGTACAGGCCCGTGCTCGGCATCATCCTGCTAGCCGCTGCCGGCGCCCTCATCTGGTTCCTCGGCAAGAAGAGCAAGGAGAAGAAGGCCCAGCTCGATGCCCAGGCAGCAGCCGCTCCTGCAGCTCCCGCCGCCCCGGCCCAGCCCGTGGCTCCCGCCCAGCCTGCAGCCCCTGCACAGCCTGTGCCTCCGGTTCAGCCCGCCGCTCCCGTGCCTCCGGCACCCGCCCCGGCTCCCGATTTCTCGGATGCTCCCGCGCCTGACTTCTCCGACGCCCCCGCCCCCGACATCGATGCCCAACCGGAATAAAGGATATACTCCCTTATCCTGCGAAAAAGGCGCCCGCTGGGGCGCCTTTTTTTTGTTTTCGGAGGAGCGGAGCGACGACAGAGGGGATAGCTGCGTAGCAGCGGAAGGGGAACCTTCCCCTTCTCCCCTGGGGGTGCAGGGGGATAATAGAGCATCTGCGGTAGCAGATGCGACTCCCGTATCCTGCGAAAAAGGCGCCCGCTGGGGCGCCTTTTTTTGAGCAGGATAAGGGAGTCGAACCCTCCTCCTTGGCTTGGGAAGCCAATGCACTACCGATGTGCTAATCCTGCAACAGGTGTGCAAAGATACGAATTTTTTGTATCTTCGCAAGGTAATGCCGGAAATTTCGGAAAATAGCCGCCGCATCGCCCGCAACACCATCCTGCTGTATTTCAGGATGCTGCTGTTGATGGCCATCGGCCTTTTCACCTCCCGCATAGTACTACAGGCCCTCGGTGTCGATGACTATGGAATCTATGGCGCCGTGGGCGGCGTCGTGATGCTCTTCACCGTCGTGACCAATTCCGTCTCCCAGTCCATCAGCCGCTACATCACCTGGCATCTCGGCCTTGGACAGAATGTCCACCGGGTGTTCTCAACGGCCGTGCTTATGCAACTGATATTTTGCGTGTTGCTGCTGGTGCTGACAGAAACTGCCGGCCTGTGGTGGGTAAACCACAAGATGAACATTCCCGCCGGACGATACGAAGCCGCCAACTGGGTGCTCCAGTGCTCCATGGGCGTGCTCATGGTCAACCTTCTCAGCGTACCCTACAACGCCACCATCATATCGCACGAAAGAATGGACCTCTTCGCCTGGATAAGCCTCGGCGAAGCTTTCCTGAAGCTGGCCGTAGCAATGCTCCTGGTCCTGTCCCCGGACGACAAACTGAAACTGTATGCCGTCCTGATGCTGGCCGTATCCATTCTCGTGCGCCTCACATACGGCATCTGCTGCCGCCGCCTGTTCCCCGAGACCCGCGGCCGCATGGTGTTCGACCGCAAACTGCTGAAGGAAATGACCTCCTTTGCCGGCTGGAACGTGCTCGGCAGCGGCGCATACATAGTCAACACGCAGGGAGTCAACCAGTTGGTCAATATCTTCTTCGGAGTCGCATTCAACGGCGCCCGCCACGTGGCCCTGCAGGTGGAAAACATACTCAAGCAATTTGTCTCAAATTTCCTGACTGCCATTAATCCACAGATTACAAAGTCGTTTGCCGCATCCAACAAGGCCTACGCCTTCGAGCTTGTGGGCAAGGGCGTAAAATACAGCGGGCTTATACTGCTGGCCCTCGGCCTGCCCCTGGTGCTGGAAGCGCCCGAGCTGCTGCGCCTGTGGCTCGGGGATGTGCCGGAGCACAGCGTGGTGTTTACCCGCCTCACGGTCCTTTGCCTGCTGGTGGACCTGATGCTGAATCCGCTCCTGACGCTGATTCAGGCGGATGGGCGCATAAAGTCGTACTATTTAGTCAGTTCCTCCGTTGCCTTGCTGTGCTTCGCCTCGTCGTGGGTGGCTTTTGCCGCGGGTGCTCCCGCTTTCGTCTCCTATCTGTTTTTCGCGTCTGCATATCTGCTTGTGGATGTGGTGAAGATAGTATTCGCCAGGCGCCTTGCCGGATACACTTTCCGGGGTTTGGTCGATGATGCCCTTATGCCCCTGACGGCGACCGCAGTCGGAGTGTCGGGCGTGATGGTGCTTCTCCATCTCGTTGTTGCTGCTCCGCTCTGGCGGCTGCTGGCGGTGCTCTTTGCCGAGATGCTGATGCTTCCTTGCCTGTGCTGGGAATGCGCCATGACCAGGGGCGAGAGGGATTTCGTGCTCCGCAAGATCGGCCGTTTCCTGCCTGACGGATTGTATCTGCGTATGCGCTACCGTGTTATGATGGACCGCAGGCTCCATCTCTGCTGTCCCAGGACATTCAATGAGAAGATACAGTGGCTGAAGATCCACGACCGCAGGCCGGAATATGTCACTCTGGTGGACAAGGCGGCGGTGAAGGACTGGGTGGCCGGGCGCATCGGGGCGGAATACGTGATTCCGAACCTTGGTGTCTGGAGTTCGGCGAAAGACATTGACTTCGATTCGCTGCCGGAGCGTTATGTGCTGAAATGTAACCACGACAGCGGCAGCGTGGTGATTTGCGACATTGATGCGGACCGCGACGCCGTGGCCGGACGGTTGGCAGAAGCGCTGAAGCGGGATTATTCCACGGGCGGCCGCGAATGGGCGTATAAGGGAGTGGTGCCGAAAGTGATTGCCGAACCTCTGCTTGACGACGGCAGCCCGGACGGCCTGACCGACTATAAGTTCTTCTGTTTCAACGGGGAACCGCGTTTCCTGTATGTGTCGCGGGGGCTGGATGACCACCGTACCGCACATATCAGTTTCGCCTGGCCCGACTGGACGCCGGCACCTTTCAGGCGCAGCGATTATGAGCCGTTCGAGGAACTCCCTCCAGCACCTTCCGGGCTTGGCCTCATGATGGAGCTCAGCCGCAGGCTTGCTGAAGGAATACGTTTCGTGCGGGTGGATTTCTACCAGGTCGGGGATAAGGTGCTGTTTTCTGAAATGACGTTCTATCCGTGCGGAGGGTTCCTGCCTCTGGGCAGCTATGAAGAGGACTGCCGTATGGGTGATATGCTGAATCTAAAGAAATGAGCCGCTGGACCATTTATACTGCAATCGTAGGGGATATCGACTCGCTGATGCAGCCGCAGGTCCTGGATTCCCGCTTCGACTATGTGTGCTTCGTGCGCAAGGGAAGCGGCAGGCAGGGTGTATGGGAAATCCGGGAAATCGGTGAGGCCATCGATGATGACAGGATGCTGGCGCGCTATGCCAAACTGCATCCCTGTGAGCTTCTGCCGGACGCTGAATGGAGCATCTGGACGGACGGCAACCTCGTTCCGAAGACGGCGTCTTTTTATGACCTTATTGCTGAATGCATATCCGAGGGAACACCTTTGCGTACCTTCGTTCATCCGTACCGCGACTGCTCCTACGATGAAGCTTATGCCTGTGTAGCAGCAGGCAAGGAAAGCCTGCGGCCGGCAATGAATGTGGTCCGTTTCCTGGAGAATGAAGGCTTCCCGCGCCACTGCGGACTATGCGAGACCAGCATAGTGCTGCGCTCGCACAAGAACCTGAAAGTCAGGATGCTGAATGTGCTTTGGTGGCAGATGCTCAAGGATCTTTCCACGCGGGACCAGCTGAGTTTCATGTACTGCGCCCGTAAGGTGGAACTGGATTGGAAACCGCTCATGCCAGCCGGCACTGATATGCGGTCGTGCGAGTGCCTGGATTACATTCATCATGACAGGCAGCCTGCCAGGCCGTGGCTGGTCAAAAAGTGGCACGACGGCTGGCGCATGGTCTCCAAGTGGCTTCTGCGCAGGAAGATAGATTCTATTTAAGGAAGGCGCCCGGCTTGCGGCTCTGCTTGCGAAGGCGCAGCAGTTCGGGATATCTTTTCCAGAGTGTGCCGATGAAGCGCAGGGGCTCCTTGTCCATGTGCAGCAGGCTGATGCCGAGAAGGCGGAGCGGCTCGCCCAGCAGGCGCAGCAGGATCCAGGGTTTCGGGTTGCTCACGTGGACCACTGAAGCATTGCATTTCAGGAACATACGCCTTTCCGGCGTCTCCTTCCGGTCAGCCCTGTCGTGGACGGCCGTGGCTTCGGGCACGACTCCGCAGCTATAGCCAAACCAGCGTGCGCGGTCGATGTAGTTGTCGTCTTCGCCATATAACTTGAAAGCGGGGGAGAAGCCTCCGGTCTCCATCATGCAGCCCCTGCTGACCATCCAGTGGGCAGCCATGACGAACGGCACGTCGACTACGGACTCGCCTTTCTGCCTGCGCAGGTATTTTTTGCAGCGTTTGGAGAACTGCCTGTCCATCTTTTTGCCGGAAGCATCCATCTGTACGGGACTGAGTATTCCGAAGCGACCGTATTCAAATCCCTTCAGCAATTTCTCCAGCGTGTCAGGCTCCAACCATGCATCCTGGTTGAGAAGGTAGACATAGGAATAGCCTTCTTCGAGGGCGCGCCTCATGCCTATGTTGTTCGCCGCCCCGAACCCAGTGTTGGAGCTGTTGGCGACAACGTTGACTCCGTGCTTGCGGAGCCACTCCACGCTACCGTCGGTGGAGCCGTTGTCGATGGCGATTATGTCTGCGGGAACAGTCGATGCGCGCACCGAGGAAATGCACTTTTCCAGCCAGCGCATCCCGTTGAAAGTCACTATGATGACCAGGATCTCAGAGTTCATTGAAATAGCGTATGAAGATTTCTTTCGGGGTCTTGTGGGTCCAGATGCTGCGGGTTATATGGCGGTAGGTTAGCAGCTCGAAACTGCGCCCGAGCAGGGCAGCCTTGATGCGCTTGCCCATCTCTGCCAGCCACACGCCCAGGCCGAGGAAGAAATAGCGCACGGCGTTGCCGCCGCTGAAGAAAATCAGGCTCCCGCGGACTGCGCATGGGCGTATCGCAGGGGCTATCCTGGTGGCTGTGGTGCGCCATTTATGCACCACGCAGGCCTCTGAATCGCACCATACGGTGTAGCCCCGCTTGCGGGCGAGGGTGGAAAGTGCGATGTCCTCAGGGGTGAAGTAATAGGTCTCGTCGAACCATCCGAGTTCACGGAATACGTCGGTTTTGATGAGGAACGCGGCGCCGGTGATGTTGAAGGTCCTGAAGAGGCCGCTGCCGTTGTCGATTGGTTCCTTGTAGAGGTGCCATTGCTGGAGGACGTAATTGACGGCAGGGTAGTCGGGGCGTCCGCAGAGCTGGAGGGAACCGTCGGCATTCAGCAGTTTCGGGCTCACGATTGCGGCATCCTCCGGCAGGCGGGAGAAGTCATTCATCAATTGGTCGATGGCGGGGCTGGCCAGCTCAGTATCGTCGTTGAGGATGAAGCAATAGTCACTGGTGACTTGCCTGAGGGCCAGGTTGTTGTTCTCTGAAAAACCGCTCAGGGCATCGTTCACGATGAAGCGGACATAGGGAAATTCCTCCCGCATGGCTGACAGATTGTCAGGCGAAAAGCGGTAGGCGACCACGAAAATCTCGCAATCTGTCGTGGTATGCTCTTTGATGCTTCGCAGGCACGGCCGGAGATTGTCCGGCCTGTTCATGCACACAATTATTATACTAACGGCGGGCATAACATACAAATGTACGATTTTTTTACTAATTTTGCCCGATTTAGAACTTTTTAAGAATGGCACTTGCTGACATTATCAAAAAAATATTCGGTTCGAAAGCGGACCGCGACTATAAGGCTGTGAAGCCTATACTTACAAAAATCCTTGAAGCATATCCCGCAATAGACGCCCTGAGCAACGACGAGCTCCGCGCCCGTTCCGCCGCCCTGCGTCAGCAGCTCCGCGATGTAGAGGCCCCGTTCGAGGACCGCATCGAGCAGATCCGTGAAGAACTTGCAAAGGATATCCCCATTTCCGAGAAGGAGAAGCTCGCCACCGAGTCCGACAAGCTTGTCAAGGATGAGGATGAGGCCATTGAGAAATGCCTGACAGAAATACTTCCTGAGGCGTTCTCCATCATGAAGAGCACCGCCAGGCGCCTTAAGGAAAACGAATATATCGAAGTCACTGCAACCCAGTTCGACCGCGACATCAGCGTCAACCACGACTTCGTGACCATACAGGGCGACAAGGCAGTCTACTGCAACCACTGGATTGCCGGCGGCAACGAAGTGACATGGGACATGGTCCACTACGACGTCCAGCTCATCGGCGGTATCGCTTTGCACCAGGGAAAGATTGCTGAAATGGCGACCGGCGAAGGTAAGACCCTGGTGGCAACGTTGCCTGTGTTCCTCAATGCGCTCGCCGGCAAGGGCGTCCATGTGGTCACCGTCAACGACTACCTGTCCAAGCGTGACTCCGAGTGGATGGGCCCCCTGTATATGTTCCACGGACTCAGCGTGGACTGCATCGACAAGCACCAGCCCAACTCCGACGCGCGCAAGCGTGCCTACGACTGCGACATCACCTTCGGTACCAACAACGAATTCGGTTTCGACTACCTGCGTGACAACATGGCCGTCGCAAAGGAAGACCTTGTCCAGCGCAAGCACCACTATGCCATTGTGGATGAGGTCGACTCCGTGCTCATCGACGATGCACGTACGCCGTTGATCATTTCCGGTCCCGTGCAGAAAAGCACTGACGACGATGCCCAGTACACCGAGTACAAGCCCTATGTGGAGCGTCTCTACCAGGCCCAGCGCCAGCTTGTGAACCAGTGCCTCAACGAGGCGAAGAAGCTCATCGCCGCAGGCGACGAGCGCGAGGGCGGAAAGCTCCTCCTGCGTGCCCACAAGGGCCTTCCCAAGTACCAGCCGCTCATCAAGTATCTTTCTGAGCCCGGAATCAAGGTCATACTCCAGAAGACCGAAAACTACTATATTCAGGACAACGAGAAAGAGATGCCCGTCATCACTGACCCTCTCTATTTCGTTATCAACGAGCAGCTCCACTCCGTGGTGAAGACCGACAAGGGTGACGCTATGCTGGCCCAGGCCGTGGGCACGGAAGACTTCTTCGTGCTGCCCGACGTCGGTGTCCGCACTGCCGAGATCATGCAGGGCGAAGGGTCTCCGGCTGAAAAGCAGGCCAGGAAGGATGCCCTGATGGAGGAATTCTCCCTCAAGAGCGAGCGTGTCCACGTGGTGGAGCAGCTGCTCAAGGCCTACGCCATGTTCGAGAAGGATGTGGACTACATCATCTCCGAAGATGGGAAGGTCAAGATCGTTGACGAGAGTACCGGCCGTATTATGGAGGGACGCCGCTGGAGCGACGGTCTCCACCAGGCGGTCGAGGCGAAGGAAAACGTGAAGGTGGAAGCCGCCACGCAGACTTTCGCCACCATCACCCTCCAGAACTACTTCCGTATGTACCACAAGCTTGCCGGTATGACCGGTACGGCAGAGACGGAGGCGGGTGAGTTCTGGAGCATCTACAAACTGGACGTGATGGTGATCCCGACCAACCGTCCAGTCATCCGCGACGACCAGGACGACCGCATCTATAAGACCAAGAAAGCAAAATACGCCGCCGTTATCGACCGTGTGGCTGAACTGTCCAAGGCTGGGCGGCCGGTGCTCGTGGGTACGACCGACGTCGAGACCTCCGAACTCCTGAGCCGTATGCTCCGCCTGCGCGG
Organism: Bacteroidales bacterium; assembly: GCA_024695285.1. Next base: position 16,725 of record JAILIM010000043.1, on the reverse strand, counting down.
CATCCGCCACAACGTGTTGAACGCCAAGGAGCATGCCCGTGAAGCTGAGATCGTGGGTCAGGCAGGCCAGAGCTCGACCGTGACCATCGCAACCAACATGGCTGGCCGTGGTACCGATATCAAGCTGTCCGACGAAGTGAAAGCCGCCGGCGGTCTCGCCATCATCGGCACCGAGCGCCATGATTCCCGCCGTGTGGACAGGCAGCTCCGCGGCCGTGCAGGACGTCAGGGCGACCCGGGCTCCTCGACCTTCTATATCTCCCTGGAAGACAAGTTGATGCGTCTGTTCGGCTCGGAGCGTATCGCCAGTATGGTGGACAAGATGGGCATGAGGGACGATGAGGCTCTCGTCAGTTCCATGCTGTCCGGTGCCATTGAGAACGCCCAGAAGAAGGTGGAGGAGAACAACTTCGGCATCCGTAAGCGCCTGCTTGAGTACGACGACGTCATGAACTATCAGCGCGAGGCTATCTATTCCCGCCGCCGCAACGCAATCGCCGGCGACAAGGTGGAGATCGACCTCCAGAACATGATGGTGGACACTGCCTCTGTATTCGTGGACCGGACCGAGGGCTATACTTTCGAGGATTTCCGTGAGGCCCTGATGGCCAAGTTCTCCATCGACATAGACATGCCTGAAGAGGAATATGGAAAGGCGAAGAAGAACGACCTGGTGAAGCGCATCTGCGACGTCATGCTCGACGCCTACAAGCGCCGCATGGACTCCCTGGACGAGAAACTTTACCCCATTATCAAGGAAGTCTATGAGAAGCAGGGCTCGATGTACCAGAACATCGCCATCCCCGTGTCTGACGGCCGTAAGGTAATCAATCTCTCCGTGAACCTTGAGAAGGCCTATGAGAGCGAAGGCCGCGAGATTTCCAAGACCCTCAGCAAGAATATCATACTCTACCAGATCGACGAGCACTGGAAGGAACACCTTCGCGAGATGGACGACCTCAAGCAGAGCGTCCAGAACGCCGCATACGAGCAGAAAGACCCTATAGTGGTCTACAAACTGGAGAGCTACAACCTCTTCTCCGAAATGCTTGAGGCTCTCAACCAGGATGTGCTCTCATTCCTCTTCAGGGCCTTCGTGCCGCTGAGCGACCGCAGCCAGCCTCCTCAGAGGGCTATGCAGCGCAGGACAGATATGTCCCAGATGCAGACCCAGCATTCTGACCTCAGCACCAACGGCGAGCAGAAGGCAAATACGCCCGTAAAGGTCGATAAACACGTCGGCCGCAACGACCCTTGTCCCTGCGGAAGCGGCAAGAAGTTCAAGAACTGCCACGGAAAAGGAATTGTATAACCTTCACAGCCTGCGGAGGTTGAACAGTTTCCTTCCGCTCATATTGTAGATAAAGTCAAAGCACCTGTATTCCAGGTGCTTTCCTTTTTTCTGGACCGGGTGCGTCACGAATTCCGGTTTGAAGCCCATCTGCTTCAGCGTTCCCACGGGGCAGCTAGCCCCTTTAAGGCTGAAGAGCGCTTCCAGAACACTGTAGTTGTGGGTCAGAATCTTTAGGGTTGCGTTGTGGGCCTTAACGGGCTGGTATCGAAGGTGCCCATGATACTTGTTCCTGCAGCTGTCGCAGCAGAATTTCTTGTCCGGCCGGCCATAGACCGGGCTTCCGCATTCCAGGCAGTGACCGCCTTCGACTTCCGTTGTGTTATACATAGTTACGACGGTTTTCCCAAATATCGCAGGCTTATACGGGAAAACCAAGGAACCTAAAAAATCGTAAATCACTTTTTGTGAATCTTTTCATAAAAAGGATTTCTTTCAGTTAAAGAATCCGTATCGGATTTTTTGTTCTCCGGCCCCGGATCTTTAAAAATCGTAAAAAAGTGCATCCTGCAGGCCCGGGAGCGGTGCGGACAAAGAAATTATGTACTTCCTTTGCACTGGGACGAAGGCGCCGCAGCGGTGCCGGGGAGCCCGGACAGTAAAACCAAATTATGGAAAACTAATGGAACAGATTAACAGAATCGAGCTTGTCGGAATTGTCGGCAGCGTGCGAATCCAGCACTTCGGAGACAAGCAGATGGCAAAATTCACAGTGGTGACAAACCGCGCCTACAAAAACAGGGAAGGCGTTCCCGTCATCGAAGCCACATGGCACAACGTTGCCGCATTTGAAGGCAAGTATGTGCAGGACATCGACAAAATTGAAAAAGGCAAACCCGTCAAGGTACAGGGCCGGCTTCAGGTCCAGCGCTACACTGGTGTGGACGGTATCGAACGCACGGCCGTGGACGTGATATGTTCGCGCCTCACGGTTCTTCCTGAAGACACTGAAATGCAATATGAAATGTAGGAGGGCCAAACTATGAGAAAGATATTCTATTTTATTTCAGCGGCTGCCGTTGCAGTGCTTTCTTCCTGTACTACAGACAGTATCGTCGAGAATCCGGTAATGGAAACGGTTCCCGTGACAATCAATGTCGGCACGCCCATGACAAAGCGGGTGGGGACAAATTCCAACGATATGCTGATCAAGAACTTCCAGATTTTTGTATTCACGAATACCGGTAAGTTTGAACTTGCCTCCAACCTTATCACTTCCGACACTCAAGCCAGGCTTGACCTGCTTCCCGGAATCAAGCATATCTGGGTGGTGGCAAACATCCCTGCGGTAATCTCCAATCCGTCAAACGAAACGGCTTTCAAGGCAACTTCCTCTTCATTGCTTAACAACGCCTGCGACAAGATTGCAATGAGCGGCCATGCCGAACCGGTAATCACCACGGAGACGCAGGTTGACGTACAGCTTGAGCATATCGCCTGCAAGATCGTGCTCGATAAAGTGACACGCAATTTCACAAATGCTGACTACGGCGCCTGCCCTCTGACGGTCAAGAGCGTGTATATCAGCAATGTGGCGGGCGACACCAGCATTGACTGCTCTGCCGCGCCGACGACCTGGTGCAACCAGAAAGGCGTGATTAACACAGGCTTGTCCGCAGTCCAGAAGGAAATGCTGGTCAACGACGGCATCAACCATCTGATTGCTCAGGGCGAAAGTTATGAAGCGGTCCATACATTTTACGCTTATCCAAATCCTATCGTCGCGGACAGTTTTGCCGATAACTGGTGTGCCCGCCATACCCGTCTGGTGATTATGTGTGACTACAACGGCAAGACCTGCTATTATCCCATAACCCTGCCGAAAGCGGAGGGGAGTACCCCCGGCACCCTGCAGCGCAACAAGGTCTACCACATAAGCCAGCTTACGCTCAAGCGCCCGGGCTCCTCAAGCCCCGACAATCCCGGAGATGAGGTGGATTCAAGGGTCAGCGTGACCTTCAGGGTGACCGTGAAGGACTGGGACGGCGATACTTCCTACACCGAAGTTTTCGAATAGTATGAAACGGATTCTCTGCTTCATCGCCGTGCTGCTCCTGTGCTCTTGCTCCGTGAAGGAGAACAGGTCTTTCTGCCCCTGTGAACTCCTGGTGTATTCAGAAGAGCCTTTGAAGACGGATGGAAGCGTGTTGGTCAGTGTAATACAGGACGGCGAGGTGGTGAAGCAGGGGATGATGAGCCGTGAGGATTTCGAGGGCGGCAACTGCCGCCTGACGGTGCCCCGGCGCCCTTCGCAAGTCACGGTGTTTACCGGCATAAAGGATATGAACGCCGTCAGCGGACGCTTGCTCAACATACGCTTCGAGCACCAGTGCGACGAGGTTTACAGTTCCAGCGACCTGGCTCTGCTGGAGACCGACGCCTATGACTGTCAGGTGACGCCGCACAAGAACTATGCGCGCCTGTTCCTGACGATAATAGGGCTTCCTGATGCGGCGACGGTGGCCGTCAGCAGTAACGTGAAGGGTTATGATATAGTGAGCCTTGATCCCTGTGAGGGACTGTTTCAGTGCTCTCCTGACAAAGATCACGGAGAACAGGAATTCCTTGTGCGCCTGCCCCGTCAGCTCAATGACGGCATGAGCCTGGACGTGCTGAAGGATGGCAGCCTGTTCCGTTCAGTGCCCATAGGGATGATGATAGCTGCGACCGGCTACAGCTACGATGACCTTGACCTTCTTGACGTTTCTCTCACAGTGGACTTATCAAAGTCTTATGTTTTCGTTACCGTGGCCGGATGGGAAACCGAAAGCTACCCAATAATTGAGTATTAAAAAAATGAAAGCATACTCTCTGTTACCTCTATTGTTGCTTGTGTCCTGCACCTTAAGCGAACCTGAATCCGCTTTCGGCGGCAGGACGGGCAGCAGGGAAGTCGTGATACAGATAAGCAGCGACTCATTGCCTGCGGCTTCTACCCGCAGCAGCGTCACGGCGTCCGATTCAGCATTGCGGATCGTGGACATACTCTTCTATGAGAATTCCCGCCTGTGCAGCGACCTGACGGTCCACAGGGATCTTGGGTGGACGGGCAGTTACTCGCAGTCAGTGTCTCTTGTGCTGGGCCGCACATATGACGTGCTCGTGATTGCCAATGCATCCGGAATATCAGCTCCACAGACTCTTCAGGAGGCTGTTTCCGGGCTGCAGTACACTGCGTACGGGATAAGCGGATGGAATACTTACGGAATTCCGATGAGCGGTCAGGTGAGGGTGACTGTGACACCGTATCTGAGTGAAATCGAAATCCAGCTCACCCGGCTGGTGGCAAAGGTGAAACTCTCTATCCACACTTCCGGCCTTGAGCACGGAACAATTGATTTCACATCCATCCGTGTCCGGCAGATGAACGGGTCCTGTCCATTCTTCGACGAAGGCCGGGCGGCATCTTCCGGCGGCACTATCGACGGAGACCTGGCATCGGATTCGGAGCTGAGCGGCATCAACGCAAACCGAAACGGCTATACATCAACATTTTACCTCTTGGAAAACCTGCAGGGAGACATCCTCCCGGGTAACAACAATCCGGACATGAAGACCCCGGAAAGTGTCTTAGCGGCGGGTGGAAATCCCGATACTTGTTCATATATAGAAATACTCGGCCGCTATTCCGACACCTCGGGAAACCTGACCGGAACGCCCCTGACGGCGAGGTTGTTCCTTGGGGATGATCCCTGCAGTAATTTTGACATACGCCGCAACATGCAGTACGACATCGACCTGACCATCACGGACGAGGGGTGCCTGCGCACGGACTGGAAGATCGACGGCAATCTGGACGACAGGCGTAAGCTTCAGTTCACTGCTTCCGGCAGCACTGTTGCCCCGTCATCATCGGCGACTGCCCTCCTTTCGACCAACCTGAGGCTGTCCGACGGTGATTACAGCTATTCGCTGTCCGGCGACCTTGGATGCTTCAGCGTGTCCGAGGCCTGGTCGGGGAGGCTTTTCACCATAACGGCCACAGATTCAGCGCCGTCCGGAGCCAGCTTGCAGATAACTGCTTCCAGCTGGGACGGAAGGCTTGTCACCGTCCACACCGTGACGGTGGAAAGACCGTCAGGCTCCAGTTATTCAATAGAGGTCGAAAATGGTGGAACCATGTATGTGGCCCAGAGAAGAACAGTTACGATAAAGGACAAGTCTACGGGGAATTACCCGTCCGGAACAGTGCAGCTGTCGTCGGCGAACGGCAATGTATATCCCTGGAAATCAGGCCAGGTATGGTATCTGGGTGCCTGGAGCGCCGGGGAAGACGAGTTGATGCTGAAGATAAACGGCACCACGGTGGCCACGGAAACTGTGCTTGTCATCGCTCCGGAACTGCAATATCCTTCTGACCGTATATTCCTGCCCCTGGACGGGGCCGAGGTCGACTGCGGTCCGTACTACTATGAAGCGGACGGCACAAGGCTTGACTGGTCGGACTTCGATCCGGACCTGTATTCGGAACTACTGGACGTCAGCGTGGTCCGTTATCAGGACTTATCGATGCGCGGAAGCCGCTGGAGCAATTCCGGCAACGGCGGCAGCCCTGCGGTGACCGAGAAAAGCGTCTCCGATGACTGCACGGCGATGAGCTACTATATTTCGCGCCTGTCGCTCAGCGGAGTGTCCATTTCTGAGAATTACGATTTCGAAAGCGGGGATATCACGCTTGAGCGTATAACTGCATATCCTGCAAGCGACGAATGCGGAGTGGATCCTGTTTCGGCTGTCTTGTATACATCGGAGCCGTTCCTGGGCTCCAGGCATTTCGGCAGCAGGAGCAGCTGGGCCCTGGCCCGATGGCCCGCCCAGAGCGAACATGACGAGAAGTTCACTTTCTCCCTGTACAACCTCGTGCGGCAGGGCAATGACTATAGGAATGCATCTGCAGTTTATCCTTTCTCAAGCGAGAACAAGTACAGTTTCTCGTTCCCCAGGTCCAACACCGTGGAAATGACCGTGCTGTATGCAGACAACGTGGAATCGGCAATGCCGGAGCGGTATTTCAGCTTCGCTCCAGTCATGCAGAACAGGCACTCGGGTGACGAGTATGTGTCTTCTTACAGATGGTCGGTGGATTTTACCGTTAACCTGGCGGTGGGAGCCGTGGCGGAAGAAAACGGCGCCGGCGGCTGCGCTATCAAGGCGGAATGGGTCTTCCCGAGGTGTGACGACGGATTGCTGGATTACATTGAGGATAACGTCGTGGCGAGCAACTGGGGGAGGAGCTATTACGTTAAAGGTATGTACAGCACATTGTACACCATATATGGCTACAGCAGCGATATGATACGTGAACAGGAAACACCGGACTATGTGTTTGCAGACCTGCGTTATGCTCCAGGATCTATTGTGCCCATATATTCGGACAGTTATCAGGTTCCTGAAAGCTATGCGGTGGGATATGACCTGGTGCTGTGGAAATACAGCGCGCTCTATCCCGATACCGGCGGGTGGGTCGTGAAGTAATCTGCCAGCTTCCGGCGCATTCGGGTATTCACTGCATAGTCTTCGGGGCCGGCGCCTTTGGCGGCTGTCAGGCCTCCGCAGATGTCCACCCCGAGTATGCTGTGATTCATGGCTATGGCGTCCAGGCTCCTGAAAAGGGCCTCGGGCGTCATATTGCCGTGGCTCCAGTCGGTGCGGGCGAAAGAGGGGGAGAGAACGTCAAGGTCTATGGAAAGGTACACTGGCATGTCTCCTGGGATTGCCGGGCTGTTGAGGCAGTCGTGTTTCATCAGCGGCAGTTGCTCCCGGGCTGAACGTACCCATCCGCCGCAGCTGAGCAGGCCTTCGCCGAAAGCACCTTCCTGGTCGTCCGGGTGATTGTCAAAGAGGGCCAGGGCGAAAGGACTCTCCAGTCTCTCCATCCATAACTTGCTGATATAGTGGTAGTCGCCGGTGTCGATCCAATGCACGCCGAAGAGCTTCTCCTTTGCAATGGAGGCTCTCAGGATGGCTTCAGCCTCCGGACTGCAATAGCAGTTGCTGCCTTCAAGGTCACGGAAATCAAGCACCGAAGCCCCCGGAATAGTCCAGGATTCATCGTCGTATAGGCTGCTCAGTTTCAGAATTGTGTGCATAACTTGCACCAAATCTAAAAAAAAATTCTTAATTTTGCCTGTTCAAGTACCTGGAATCGTTATTTTTGATGGCCGCTGAAGAACTGTTCCCGCTCGACCCGGAGAAAGTGTATTTCTCCATGGATGAGTTGACGCTCGACACCGAAGAAGGTCCCATGACTCTCAAACTCGGTGCCTGGCTCAACGTCGACCCTGTGCGGATTCACAGAATGATTGTCCGGGAAAAGGTTCTCCAGGTCGACAGTTTCGAAGTCCTCAATCCTCTCGTCAGCAAGCTCAGAAGGGCGGATCCCGAATACTACAAGCGTTTCATGGGCCTTCAGCTCATAATCGACTATCCCGGCTACAGCACAGGCATAGTCGCAAAGATTCCGTATGAGAACGATCCTGTCGGTTTCTATAAATGGTGGCGCAAGGGTAAGCACGAAGACAAAGTGTATCTCTCCCTCGGCTATAAGATTAAACTCTTTGAGAAGGTGGCGATGATGGATCCCAAGATGATCCTGAAGAAAGACCTCAAGGAGATTCAGTGACGCACATGGTCAATTTCCTTCTCCCTGACGCCTCAGACAGGCCCCTGTCCTTTTATCTGGCGATGGAAGAATATGTCGCTGCGGCCTATGGCTGCGGTTTTTTTGTGTGGCGTGTGGCTCCGACCGTAATAATCGGCCGCAATCAGGACCTCGCTTCCGAGGTGAACCTGGATTTCTGCCGTGAGAAGGGAGTCAATATCGTGCGCCGCAAGAGCGGGGGAGGGTGCGTATATGCCGACCGGGGGAACTTGATGATTTCATTCATCACGCCGTCCAAGGGTGTTGAAACTGTGTTCGGGGATTATCTGGAACGACTTTGCGCCTGCCTTCGCAGTCTTGGAATCGATGCCGTCAGCAGTGAACACAACGACGTGCTTGCCGGCGGCTCCAAGGTGTCCGGCAACGCTTTCTTCGTGCATCCGTCCGCAAGCATAGTCCACGGCACGCTCCTGCATTCCGTAGATTTCGAGGCTCTGCAGCAAGCTATCACGCCCCCGGCCGAGAAACTTGCCAGGCATGCCGTCATGTCCGTAAGGCAAAGGGTGGCGAACCTCACCGAACTCGGTTTAACCCTGTCCGCTGAAGAACTTGAGGCCGCAATCGTCCGCTGGTTCTGCGACTCCACCCGCCTCCTGGCCCCTTCGGAAGTGCTCAGGATCCTTGAGTTGGAGAAGAGCTATACCGATGAGTCCTTTATTCTTGGAAAAGAGCCATAAAAACCGTATATTTGACCCACTATGGACGAACAACTGAAAACAACCTGCCTGCATGACTCCCATGTGGCCCTCGGAGCCAAGATGAGTCCTTTCGCAGGCTTTGATATGCCGATACAGTACAGCGGCATCATCCAGGAACACAACGCCGTGCGCACGGCCGTCGGAATGTTTGACGTCTCGCATATGGGTGAGATTTTCATCGACGGACCTGATGCCGGCGCTTTCGTTTCCCATATATTCACCAACGATATCCGTGAGCTTGAGCCGGGCCGTATCCTTTATGGCATGATGTGCTACCCGGACGGCGGAGTGGTCGACGACCTGCTGGTCTACAAGGAGTTCGAGTCCGGCTACCTGCTGGTTGTCAACGCAGCCAACATCGAGAAAGACTACCGCTGGATGCTGGACAACTCGAAAGGTTTCGAGGTGGAGATATTCAATGACTCAGAGTCCTGGGGCCAGATAGCCCTGCAGGGGCCCAAGTCCGAGGACGCCCTCGTGAAACTCTTCGGCATCGAAGAACTCCGCGAACTGGAGTTCTACACCTTCTACGACCTGGAGGACGATGAAGGCGGCCGCGTGATTGTGAGCCGCACCGGCTACACCGGAGAAGACGGCTTCGAAATCTATGCGGATACGGACAACATCGTGGAAATGTGGGAGACGCTGCTCGAAGACGGGGTGCAGCCCTGCGGCCTCGGCTGCCGCGACACCCTCCGCTTCGAAGCGGGCCTGCCCCTCTACGGCGACGAGTTAAGCCCTGAAATCAGCCCCGTTATGGCCGGCCTTTCCATGTTCTGCAAGCTTGACAAGCCCGAATTCATAGGAAAAGAGGCCCTCGAGAAGCAGAAGGCGGAAGGCGTGGCCCGCAAACTCGTGGGCATAGAACTCAAAGACAATGCAATCCCCCGCGCCGGATATCCCGTTGAGTTGGAGGATGAAACTGTCGTCGGCGTCGTGACCACCGGCTATCACTCGATTTCCCTGGACAAGAGCATCTGCTTCGCCCTGGTGGATTCATCTTATGCCGCCCTCGGCACGCCCCTCTTTATACGCATACGCAAGCGCGTATTCCCCGGTGAAGTGGTCAAGAAAAGGTTTTACAAGACAAATTATAAGAAATGAGCAAGATCATTGAAGGACTCCTCTACAGCGAGTCACACGAATGGGTGAAGGTCGAAGGCGACCTCGCCGTCATAGGCGTCAGCGATTTCGCACAGGAAGAAATGGGTGACATCACCTACGTCGACCTCCCTTCCGAGGGTGACGAGGTGGAAGCCGGCGAAGAATTCGGCGCCCTGGAGAGCGTAAAAGCCTCCAGCGAACTTTTCAGCCCCGTGAGCGGCACTGTCGAAGCCGTCAACGACGAGCTTGAGGGCGCTCCGGAAAAGGTAAACGAAGACGCCTATGCCGCCTGGATTATCAAGGTGCGCATGAGCAATCCTGCGGAACTCGACGCCCTGATGGACGCCGCCGCCTACGCCGAAATAGCAAAGTAAATATGGGAACATTCGCCTATTTCCCCCACACCGAGGAGGATATTAAGGTGATGTTGGAACGCATCGGCGTCGGCTCGATGGACGAGTTGTATGCCGATGTGCCTGCGGAATATATCCACCGCGGGGAATACGGCCTGCCTTCCGCAATGAGCGAGGAGCAGGTGCGTGCGTGGTTCGAGGAGATGGCTTCTAAGAACACCCGCCTCAAGGTGTTCGCCGGAGCCGGCGCCTACGACCATTATACCCCGTCCGTGATTCCGTACATCACTTCCCGTTCCGAATTCCTCACCGCATATACCCCGTATCAGTGCGAGATATCCCAGGGCACGCTGCGTTACATATTCGAGTGGCAGACGATGATCTGCAACCTGACCGGTCTCGACGTGGCCAACGCATCCATGTATGACGGGCCGACCGCTGCTGCAGAAGCGATGCGCATGTGCGTTGCCTGCACCCGCAAGCGCAACACCGTGGTGGCTTCCTCCGGGCTCCTGCCCAACGTGCTCGCAACCCTGCGCACCTATGCCCGCTATTCCGGCATCAATCTGGTCGAGACCTGGGAGATCGCCGAGGCCGTGGCTGAAGGGACGCTGGATCTTGCGGGAGTCATAGTGCCGTCAATCAACAAGTTCGGCATTGTGGAAAGCCACAAGGGCCTTGCCGGTCTCGTCCATGAGATGGGTGGCCTGCTGGTGGAATACTGCGATCCGTCCGCCCTTGCCGTGGTGAAGTCGCCCGCTGAATGGGGCGCAGACATCGCGGTCGGAGACGGCCAGAGCCTCGGCATCCCGCTTTGCTACGGCGGTCCGTACGTGGGCTTCATGGCCTGCCGCAACGAGTGGATGCGCAAGCTCCCCGGACGTATAGTCGGACAGACGGCTGACGCCCAGGGGCGCCGCGCCTTCGTGCTGACTCTCCAGGCCCGCGAGCAGCACATCCGCCGCGAGAAGGCGACGTCCAACATCTGCTCCAACGAGTCCCTGATGGCTCTCTGGTGCACTATTTATCTGTCTCTGATGGGGCCCGAGGGCATGCGTAAGCTCAATGCCATCTGCTATGAAGGCGCCCACCGCCTCCACGACGCCCTCCTTGCCACCGGCAAGTTCGAGGATCCGTTCGAAGGCAAGCCCTTCCTGAAGGAATTTGCCCTGAAGCCTCTCTGCGACGTTGAGAAGCTCCAGAAGGCGCTTCTCGATGCAGGATACTTTGCTGCCCTCGCCACCGAAGAAGGCTACGTGACCTTCTGCGTGACCGAGCGCCGTACACCGGAAGAAATCGACGGACTTGTGAAAGTCATAAAGGAGGCCGCGCTATGAGATACTACGACAAACTTGTATTCGAACTCTCCCGTCCCGGCCGTACAGGCTATTCCCTGCCGGACTACTCCGGAGAGGAGGGGCTCCCCCTTAAAAACGTCCTACGGACCCCACCGCTTCGCTTCGCTTGCGGTTCCCCCTCTTATGGTGCCGAGGGTGGCACAGTTTTTAAGGGGGAGCCCCTCCCCTCCGGAGTGTGGCGTGAAGTCCCTCTGGACCTGCCGGAGGTAAGTGAGGTGGACGTGGTCCGCCACTACACCAACCTTAGCCAGATGAACTTCGGCGTGGACACCGGCTTCTATCCGCTCGGCTCCTGCACGATGAAATACAATCCCAAGATCAACGAGGAAATAGTCGCCCAGTTCAACGGAATCCATCCCCTCCAGCCTGAATCCACCGTTGAAGGCGCCCGTGCCGTCCTGGAATTCATGGACAAGGCCCTCGCTGAAATCACCGGGATGAAGCATTTCACCTTCCTGCCCTGCGCCGGCGCCCATGGCGAGCTCACCGGCCTCATGCTGATGCGCGAGTACCACATCGGCAGGGGAGACCTTGCACGCACGAAAGTCATCGTACCCGACAGCGCCCACGGCACCAACCCTGCCAGCGCTGCCGTCTGCGGCCTTGACGTGGTCGTGGTCAAATCCAGGCCAGACGGACTCGTGGACGTGGAAGACCTCAAGCCCCTCCTCGGCCCTGACATCGCCGGCATCATGATGACCAACCCCAACACCCTGGGCTTGTTCGAGCGCGATATCAAGGAAATCGCCTCCCTGGTCCACGGCTGCGGCGGCCTGCTCTACTACGACGGAGCCAACATGAATCCGCTCCTGGGCATGGTCCGTCCCGGCGACATGGGCTTCGACATCATGCACCTCAACTTGCACAAGACCTTCTCCACGCCCCACGGCGGAGGCGGTCCCGGCAGCGGCCCTGTCGGCGTTGCAGAAAAGCTGGTGCCTTACCTGGACAAACCCCGCGTCAGCGGCTTCCACGGCAATTTCGGAGTCATACTCCGGGCCTGTGCCTACATACTCAGCCTCGGGCGCGAGAACATCAAGCTGGCGGGCAAACTGTCCACCCTCGCTGCCAACTACGTGAAGGAATCCCTCAAGGACTGCTACAAGCTCCCTATTCCAACCGTCTGCAAGCACGAATTCGTCTTCGACGGCCTGCTGGAGCCTAACGGCGCCACGACGCTCGACGTGGCCAAGCGCCTGCTTGACTACGGCTTCCATGCCCCGACCATTTACTTCCCGCTCCTGTTCCACCAGGCCATAATGATAGAACCGACCGAAACGGAGTCGCTCCAGACCCTGGATGCCTTCATCGAAGCGATGCGCGCCATTGCTAAAGAAGCCGCCGGTTCGCCTGAGATGCTCCACGACGCGCCCCACGGAACTCCCATTGGCAGGCCCGATGAGACCACCGCGGCCCGTCAGCCGGTCCTGAAATACACCCGCCAATGAAAAAGTACCTGCTCGTTGCCGCTCTTTCGCTGCTCCCGCTCGCACTTGAGGGCGGAGTGGTCAAAGGACGCGTGACATCCGAAGGCAAGCCTGTCGCCGGAGTCCAGGTGTCGGACGGACGCCAGATAGTGCTCACCGATGCCCGTGGCCGCTATTCCATGAAGACCGACAAGGCCGACAGCATTGTGTTCATAACCACGCCCTCCGGCTACATCGCCGATATGAAAGACCCGGTCCGTCCCGGCTTCTGGCAGCTTCTGACCAAGAAGCCCTGCAAGACCGAGGTCCACGATTTCCAGCTCGTCCCCCAGGACCAGAGCCGCTACAACGTGATTTTCATAACCGACTGCCACCTTGCCGACGACCCTTCCAGGAACTGCCTGGCGCGTTTCAAGGACATGGTGATTCCTGCCGTCAAGCGTGAATATCAGGCGGCTGCAGCAAACGGGCCGGTCTACACGATGAACCTCGGGGATTTCTCCCACGACCGCTACTGGTATGACTTCGATTTCAACGAGGCCGACGCCGAGCGCTTCCTGGTCGATGCCGGTTATCCGACCCCGGTCTACACCGTCACCGGTAACCACGACAACGACGGCGCCGTGGCCGGACTTGGCGAAAGCACCGACTTCGTGTCCGCATGGAATTATCGCCACACCTGGGGCCCTGCCTGCTACTCCGTCAACATCGGAGGCGACCACTGGATCTTCATGGACACTGTGGAGTATATAAACGACGGTGAAGTGGACAAGCGGCACAAGAATATCAGCGGCAAGCGCAACTACAGGTGCCGCATCCTCGACAAGGACATCGAGTGGCTGAAGAAGGACCTTCATTATGTACGTAAGGACAGCCGCATCTTCTTCTGCTGCCACGTGCCTGTCTTCAACGACTATTTCAAGAGCGAGAGGCTGGAGGACGGCCAGGCCGCTGTCCTGGACGAGGTCTTCAGGGATTTCCCCACGGTCTATGTGTTTTCCGGACACACCCATAAGCACCTTAATTCCTCAACCGGAGACTTCCCGCGTTTCAGGCAGTTCATTTTTGCAGCAACTTCTGGCAACATGTGGAATCACCCGGAGGGCCTTCAGCCCATTGAATCCGACTCCAGCGACCATTCCATCAACGTGCTGGACTGCAGTGAAAAAGAAGTGAAGCCGCGTTACGTGAATCTTTCCGGTGTCGGCAAGATGCTGCGCGCCTATGACCTGAACACCGTTGCCGAATTCTACCGCACGGATCCTCAGTGCCAGATATTTCACCGCCTATATCCCAACCGCACCTGGTTTGCCGATTCCAAGTTTGAGAACATGGTCTATGTCAATTACTGGGGATACGCCCCTGGGCAGAAGGTGGAGATGCTCGAAAACGGCAAATCCTTGAAGGTCAGCCAGAAAGATTATGACGAGCCGCTATTCGCCATAACCTACGTTACACCTGCCCTCAAGGAAAGCTCTACTGCTTCTAAGTCCAACGTGAAGAACCGCAGGACTTCCCATACTTTCGTTGCGACCGCCACGACATCCGACGCTCCGGTAACCTTCCGGGTGACAGATGCCGATGGCAATGTCGTATGTGAAGAAGAAATTATCAGACCCAAAGAATTCAACCAATACATTCATTAATTGCTTTATCTAACATCATGAAAAATTATTTTGATCTTACCGGCCGCGTGGCTGTCGTCACCGGCGCTTCCACTGGACTCGGACTGCAGATGGCAAAGGCGTTTGCAAGCCAGGGTGCCAAGCTTGTGCTCCTTGCAAGGCGTATGAACCTTCTTGAGGAGAACGCCAAGGCAATCACCGAGGAATTCGGCGTCGAGGTCCTTCCTTTTGCCTGCGACATCACCGACACCGAGAAAGTCAAGGCAGCTGTTGCTGCTACAATGGAGCGTTTCGGCCGCGTGGATATCCTGATGAACAATGCCGGTACCGGTGCTGTCGGCCCCGCCGAAGAAATCACCGACGAGCAGTTCAAGCACGAAATGAACATCGACCTCTACGGCTCCTTCGTCTGCGCCCGTGAGTTCGGTAAGGAAATGATCAAGGCTGGATACGGCCGTATCATCAATATCGCTTCCATGTACGGTCTGGTGGGCAACCTCATCGTGGGTTCCGCTCCCTACCACGCTGCCAAGGGCGGTGTCGTGAACCTGACCCGCGCACTCGCAGCAGAGTGGGGCAAGTACGGCATCACCGTGAACAGCATCTGCCCTGGTTACTTCTACACTGACCTGACCACCGCAACCCTTGATTCCGATTATTTCCAGGCCATCGCCAAGAACAACATCCCTCTCGGACGTTACGGCAAGCAGGGCGAACTCGACACCTGCGCCCTCTTCCTGGCATCTCCCGCCAGCACCTACGTCAACGGCCAGAACATCGCCGTGGACGGTGGCTACACCTGCATCTAATCGATTGCAACATAACCAAAAAAGGCCGGGGCATCAGCTCCGGCCTTTTTGGCCTTTGGCCCTAGTTCTTTGAGAGGATAAAAGAAGGCATCTCACTCGGAATGGGATGCCTAATGGTTTCTCTAGAAACGTCATAACCCAATGACACTGCAAAGATACAAATCAATATCTAATTGTCAAAGACTCTTTTTCGATGGTAATATAAGATTATCTATCCATGGCACCATGCCAAAATGATGCGTATAGCTTTCTTTTATTAATTATTATAGGGTTAGACGATTTTTGCATTCTTTGAAAAAATACTTCTACGTTTTGTGGTTTTTAATGCCTTACTTTGTCAGAGAAGAAAACCATTTATTTAATAACAGAACGTTTTTTACCATGAAAAGAATAATCGGAATAGGCGAAACAGTCTTTGATATCATTTTCAAAAACAATCAACCTCAGGCGGCTGTTCCTGGTGGCTCAACCTTCAATTCTATGATTTCGCTGGGAAGAACGGCAGCTAAACATGGGAAGGCTGAAGTTCTTATGATATCGGAGACAGGAAGTGATCAAGTCGGCGATATTATAGCGTCTTTTATGGAAGATAACGGGGTAAGTGTAAAGGCGGTAACCCGGGCTCCAGGCACTCAAACACAAATTTCACTTGCTTTCCTTGATGAAAACAACGATGCTCATTACGAATTCTACAAAGGTTGTAATCAAGCAAGCCTGAATGTGTCCAAAGTCGAAAACTTAGACATCGGGAGAGACGATATTGTGCTGTTCGGATCATTCTTCGCAATCAATCCGGATATAAGAGATTTCACACGTACATTGCTTATGAAGGCAAGGTTAGCGGGCGCAATTATCTATTATGACATAAACTTCCGCAAAAATTACAAGAAAGACTTGCCAGAACTAATTAATAATATTGAAGAGAACTGTAAGTTAAGCGATTTTGTCAGAGGGTCGGTTGATGACTTTGATTGTTTATTAGACAACACTAACCCGGAATATATTTATAGTAAAAAAATTAAGGATCTTTGTATAATCGGCAAAACGAATCGCGGCGAAAAACAAAACCAAACGCGACAAAATCCAGCCCTCCACCCACAAAACGAAACGTCCCAAACTTTTTGCACACATCAATACAGTAAGGCCTTCAAACTCCATTCAAAGGAAATTTGAAGGCCTTACCCGTTCCAGGACGTATGGGTCAGACGTTCAGCTCAAACTTGACATCCTCCCCATTCAGCAGCCTCTCCGTATTGGGGAGGTTGTTTTCATAGATGTGGACATTCCCCAGGAACAGGGTGATAGACTTCAAAGGAAGGTCAATCTGGCGGGAAATGAG